>JACNIZ010000103.1 GCA_014382805.1 Planctomycetota bacterium | reverse complement strand
GAGGCTGCACGCAAGCACTAAGCAGGCACAGCAACAGTATGGATTGAGGCAGGGGCTTCATGAGGGACGCGTGCACTACATTATCTCCAAATAGAAGGCTGCGTAGTTTTGCCTTGGCGCGCCGGCCACCAATCCTGGGCCAAAGAAGCCGCCGCGCGAATGCACTTCCCATTCTTTATCGAATAAGTTGCTTGCCCCGACCACAAATTGCAGCGTGGCGCGCCGGCTCAATTCAAACTCATAACCGGCTTGCGCATCCCATAACACCACCGACGAATTTAAACCGATGCGACCATCGGCAGTGGTGGCGGCGGTATTGGCAGTGTCGGAATAACTTTCACCCACAAAAGCGCCGCCCAGAGAGGTCGTAAAACCACTCGGTTCGGCATAGCGTAAGCGCCAACTAGCCTTGCTTTCCCACGCATATGGAACCTCATTGCCTGCATCGGTGCCGGTCTGCAACTCCGCCTGCTGCAGGCTGACCGAGCTATTCCATTGCAATCCCTCCAGCGCACGAACGACGTCGCCGAAATCAAATTGAACATTCAAATCCATGCCTTGTGATTTGATTTGACCGACGTTTTCGTAGTAGCCTGTATCAAAAACTAAGTAGTCGTCAAAATCCAATTGCCAATATGCCAAACTGCCGCGTACCGGACCGAGGTTCTCAAAACGCACACCAATTTCGCTGGAACGGCCGCTTTCAAAATCGAGTGCATCCTTAGGGTTCGCCGCGTAGGCAAAACCCCAAAATTGCGGCGCGCGGAATCCTTCGCCATAGTTAGCGAAAATAGCCAAATCTGGATTTACGCTGTAAGCCAAACCGACCGCTGGAAGTAGGTCAAAAAACTCATCTTCATAAGTAAAACCTGCAACTCGATCGGTCCCACTAACGGACGGGATGTACTCCACGCGTATGCCCGCGGTAACGTCCAAATTGGGCAACGGCGTGAAGGTATCGTCCAAGTGAGCCGACAGCGCCATCAACCTAAAACTGGAATTCGTGGTCGGCACAAAGGTGCTACTACCAAAAGCGGCGCGATCAATGGAATACGACGGCAACCATTCCCGATGGGCCCGCATTCCCCCATGCAATACGTGCTCGCTGCCAGCAATTTCCATAGTAGACTCCGCTCGTACGCCTACGTTTGCAAAATAAGTTTGGTCATGCCAATCATCCAACACATTGTTACCACCAGAAACCCGCCGTGCATACAAGTTGCGTTCGGTAACCGAAGCGGTTGCGTAATATTCATACCATGCATCCGCAACAGGTCGATGCCAAACCAAGTCCATCATGCCGCGGAATCCCGTAAATTGGTTTTCCGGACGGCTATTTGCATATCGATCAGCGTTGAATTCGGCAACGCTTAGGCCGCCCGGAGCAGCGTGATCATCTTGGAAATAATTCAACGATCCAGCAACCCAACCGCCGTCCTCAAGATCCTGACGCAATTCGGCGCTGAAATCTTGTTGCATAAAACCACCGCCATCGCGGTAGCCATCACCACGGCGATCAAGTAACGAAAATCGGAATGCGGTGCCGTCGGCGGTCTTATCGCCACCGGTTAAAAAACTACTCGAAAACGCGTTGCTACCAAAAGATTGGCGGGCAACCAACTCTTGTGAGTCGGGCAACGGACGGGTGGCGAAGTTCAAAACTCCACCTACCGTATTCGGCGAATAACGCACACTATGGCCACCGCGAATCAGGTCGACGGCGTAAACGCGCTCCGATGCCAAGGGCATAAATGAAAACGCGGTCCATCCATAAGGGGCAGCGTTTGCGGGCACTCCATTCACAAGCACATGCAAGTACTCGGTCAAACCATCGTCCGGCAACCCTCGGGCACTAAAACTAGGCGCCGACGCCTCTCCACCGTTATAAGGCCGAGTCGAAATTGCCGGCAAATGGAGTACTAAATCATTCAGGTCACGGGCGCCTATAGCTTTAACAGTAGCTGGATCTAATATATCGCGAGAGGCAGGATAGTTAATCGGGATCTGCGGTACGCCCCCTGAACTCAATCTTCCAATAACCAATATTTCATCGGCAATGTGCACCCCCTTTTGCTTTTCTTGAATCGTTTCAGCTTTGGTCTTTTGAGCCGACTGGCTGTTGGCAGGATCAACTTGTTGGGCGGCTGCATCTAGTGTTGCAATAAGGCCAAACCATGATGCCATTGGGAGGAACAAACGGGAGCGTTTTGACATGTGCGGCTACAGGCAAACCCCGTGCCACACTCCATTTTTCAACCGCTCAAATTTAAGTTCCCAAACCGCTACCTGATCTAATCAATCGATCCACAAGTGAATGCGTTGCGAAGTTGCAGCGGAACCTGGTGTGCGCCCTTCGACGGTAATTGCTTGGAATGGATTTGACTCCTGAAATACGTCTACCGCTGGACGCCAAGGGCCGATTTGATCGAAGTCAAATAGGTCCTGCCAAGTCTGGCCTTGGGATACATTGAGCTTTTGAATCTTTTTCCCGGACTGGCCACGCACCGAACGAAGGGCATAATTATCCGAATTCCCCGGCCCATCAAATTGCATCGGGACGATGTATTCCCGAGTCTTTTTTGAATCCACTGTATCCAACTGAGCTGGATCCAATGTAATACCGGCCCCAGACAACTTGACGGTGCTTGCGAAGGACAAGACGCCCTGATTGAAATCACTATTTCCTTTATGCTCGACCCAAGCCAACAAAACTTTGTTCTTTTCCTGTTGCACTAACCCGGATTATTCATAAAGAAAGGGGCGGGCGTGCCTCGCACTGCCGATTAGATGTTTACAAACGCATCCATTCCGCAAACAAACCACACCCGCTTGTCCAATTCTACCTCCCCCTCAGT
>JACNIZ010000301.1 GCA_014382805.1 Planctomycetota bacterium | reverse complement strand
ATTTCCTTCCAGGAAAGCCACTACGCGCCGCGGCCTTCGAGCAAGATCCGCGCGGTTTGGCCAATTGCCTGCGTTTACGCATTGAAGCAATCCACCGCCGCGGGGTTTTCCACCTGGATTTACGGCAGCGGGAAAACGTGCTGGTAGCGGGCCCAGCAACCGCCTATCTGGTCGATTTTGGTGCGGCGTTGGCCCCTGGAAGGCTTGGTCGGTGGCTGTGGGGGAGGTTGCTGGCTTGGGTGGATCATCAGGCCGTTTTGAAGTACTTGGCCCGTCACGCGCCGGAAGAATTGAGCAAAGTAGAGGCTCAATCATTGCTGCGGGCCTTGCGTTGGCGGCGTTTGTGGTTCGTCAGTCCCCACAAGGACCGGGGGGAAAGAGCCGCCGCTCGGGCCCGAATTCACAAGCCCTAGTTGCCGCTACTACCGGTGGTGCATAGTTTTACAAATCTACCACAAAAGGTATTGCCACAAGGATTTCCATAGAAATCGGAAGTCTACCCCAATATATTGGGCCTATCCCAAACGGGATCAAAAGCATGGGTCGCCTTGAGAAGCAAATCATTTCCGGAGCCGTCGCACTGGTGGCTATTTTACTAGTTGTGGTACTAGTGAAGGGCATTGAGCCTGCCAATGGTCTGGCCAAACCGGAGCGCAAGCCAGAGTGGCAAGATGCCCCGCTTGTACTTGCAAATTTGAAAGCGATGACCGATGGCGGCAGCGCTGACGATCGGCGGGCCGACGTTGTGGACCTAGGTAGCGAAGAATCGGGCGACCTGAAAAACGGTTCTACTCCTGCTGAGCATGGCTACGCCGGCGCCCAAAACGTAAACGCTAACCTCAAGGTCGAGAGCAGCGCTGCGGAGTTGATTCAACAAGCTGCGAACAACGCGAACCATCGTGAGGACGAACAAGCCAAAGAGCAAAAAGCTGCAGCGGTAGTGCCATTAAATTGGGATGAAGAGTTACGCACCTACAAGGTCAAGCCCAACGAATCGCTGAGCGAGATTGCTCAAAAAGAATTGGGCTCCATCAATTATTTGAGCAGCATTTTGGAGTTGAACGAAGGTCTCAACGCGAACCGAATTCGTGAGGGGCAAGACATTTGGCTGCCATCGGCGGCGGCGGCTAAACGCGATTTCCAAATGCGCCGTGATGCCAAACTAGCTGGTTCCAAAGCCGAATTCGAAACTGACGCCAAGGCGTCGTCCCAAACATCCACTGGGCGTACTCATAAGGTGGTTGGCGGGGACAGCTTGTGGCGGATCGCTAAGAAGTACTACCCGAAGGTGGATCGCAACGAAGCGATCAAGCGTATAGTCAAAGCCAACGCTGAGTTGAAATCGGAGAATTCCGTGCTGGAGCTTGACATGGTTTTGCAAATACCACGCTAAGCATGTCCACGGACCACCTCCGGGCATGCTTCGTTTTGCCTGCCGATCAGGTGGATCAACCGCGCTTGGTGTTGGGCATGAGCTCCGGCACGTCGGCAGACGGATTAGATTTGGCCTTGGTGCGCATAGTTGGTGCCGGCTTGCAGCGGCAAGTGGAATTCATCGCCGGAGCTGAGGTTCCGTTGCAGGCACATAGTCGCGCTGCCATTCGACGTGCTGCGGAGTGGAAGATTTCTGAGCTAGCCCATTGGCACTACCACTTGGCAGTCGAATTCGGTCAATTGGCTGCGGATTTTTTGGCCCAGCATGGAATATCTGCCGGCGAACTCACATTGGCAGGGAGCCATGGCCAAACCGTTTATCACCATGATGGGGACTTCCAAGATGGCACTTTGCAGATTGCGGACCCAGCCGTGATTGCTTACCAGCTGAGTTGCCCAGTCATCGCAGATTTTCGCTGGAACGACATCGCAGCGGGGGGCCAGGGAGCGCCCATTTCCCCGTTTGCGGATTGGGTGCTGCACCATGCCGTCGGCGAATCGATCGTGATTTTGAATTTGGGCGGCATTGCCAACCTCACTTTATTGCGCGGTACTGAGCCGCCGGCCGCATGGGATAGCGGGCCTGCCAATGGTCCGCTGGACGCGTTGATGCAAGCTCAGTCCAATTGGGAGTTCGATCGTGATGGAAAAATCGCGGCTCAGGGCAAGATCGACCCCAATTTATTGACCGAGCTTCAATCCGACCCCTTTTTTCGTCGCCGGTTGCCCAGATCCACCGGCTTGGAGCGTTTCGGGGCAAGCTTGACCGCTCGGATTCGGCAAATAGCCCCAGCTACCAGCCTGCCCGATCAGCTTCGAACCTGCTGCGCTTTGGCGGCTTGGGCGGTTGCACAGAGCTTAGAAATTGCTGTCGGCGACCCTTCTGAGAAAATTTCCTTGCCTATTTATGTTTGTGGGGGAGGCGGTCACAACCCGGTATTGACGGAAGAATTACAATTTGCTTTGCCCCAGGCGAAATTTCATAATTACTCTGAATTGCACGGAAACCCTGATCTACGCGAGGCTCAAGCCTTCGCTTTGCTAGCCGACGCTTGTTTTTTGGGCGAGTATTCTGCCTGGCCGAGCACCACTGGAGCACGTCATCCAGTAATCCTTGGGAAAATCGTGCCATCGTGCATTTGACCGGGTCTTCCGTGGCTCTATCATGTTGCCTCGGTGAGAAGACGCACTATGGGTCTTTTAGCGCACCTTCGCACCCCTACCCCCCGTACGAACCCTCTGGCGAAATCGCATGAGCAAGTCCCTCAGGTCCGGCCGCCCTCTGGCCACCCGCATCTTCCTGGCCTCTCTCCTGGCTTTGGTCCCGTCCACGTCAGCTTTTGCCCAAGACGGCCAAGGCGAAGCCCAGAAGCTTTTTGACCAGGGTATGGCCCACTTTCACAACGGTGATCCGCAGCAGGCTATTGCAGCCTTCCGCAAGG
>JACNIZ010000216.1 GCA_014382805.1 Planctomycetota bacterium | reverse complement strand
TGGTGGGCCATCAGCAGAACTTTGAAATCCCGACCTGGCTGCCGGGGCGGGTGGATCCCGAAGCCGAACTGGTTTTGCTCCTGTGCGCCCCTTTGCGCGCTGCCACGCTGGAGCAAGCGGCGGCGGCGATTGCTGGTTATTCCTTGGGCAATGACCTGACCGCGCGCGGCGTTCAAAGCGAGGATAAGAAAAAAAGCTGGCCTTGGCTACGGAGCAAAAACGTCGCTACCTTTGGGTCTATAGGTCCGGGTTGGCTGCCGACGTCGGCGCTACGGGACTTTGAGTTGTTTCACTTGCATGGCGTTGTGAATGGCGAAGTGCGCCAGCAAGCATCCTTAGCGGATATGTTGTGGCCGCCGGCGCAAGCGTTGGTGGAGTTAAGTAAATGGCTGCCACTCTATCCAGGCGACGTCGTGTTTTTAGGCACCCCCGCTGGCGTCGGCGCAGTGGAGCCGGGCGACGTTTTGGAAGTAAAGCTGAGTTCGGCAGATGGAAAGGACCTATTACATTTGAGCAATGCCGTCGTCAGCGCATGACAGCGGTTTGCGACCGAGGCGACTTTAAAAACCTAAAAGCCGACCTACCAGCAAATCCTGCCGCACCGAACCAAATTCGCGTGAGTCATAGGAAACCGACGCGTGGTCGCCGATGGCGAAAAAACAGCCGGCCGGCACGCGTGTAGATAATGAATAATTTCGCTCCACCGCGCTGGTGGGCAAAGCTAACGGTAAGCCATTTACCACCAATTGGCCGTGGGCGAAACGTAATTCGTCGCCAGGCAAACCGACCAAGCGCTTGACGAACATCTTGCCGGGTCGCGTCGGCGAATGGAATACAACCAACTCCCCTCGCTGTGGCAGCTGGCCTGAAGGTAGAACTTGGAAACAGACTAAATCGCCTTCGACTAGCGTAGGTTCCATGCTAGATCCGTGAACCGGCGCAAAGCGTAGTGGTTCCAGCAGTAATGCAGCCAGCAGGCCTAGCCACAGAACGATGCGACGAAAATGGACCGCGCCGGATTGCGAATTCGAAGCGTGAGTTGAGGGCACACTCATCCACCTCACCATCGGTCAATATTTGGGAAATATTGATGTGGCGAGGCAATTGTTTACAATTTTTAGAATTATTCTAAAAACCTTGCGTGCCGGTTTGTGGAATTTCGCGTTGCTAATATGGCGTTGCTCATTCTAAGCTAACTCCAATTAACCCCTAATTGCTTCCTTCATGAAATCCCCCATCTTCTCCACCTTAGTCGTTGGATTAATCCTTGGTTTAGCTGCTTGTGGCGGCGGTTCGAGCAAAAAAAACAACGACGCTGAACGCTCAGAAGAGCTGTCCGATGCTGGAATTGATCTCATTAATTCAATTCTTTCGGATTTGGACAGCGATCCATCCCAAACCAGTGACCGGTTACAGCGAAGCATGGAAAAATTCGAAGAATCCCTCGAATTAGACCCTAACAATGACACCGCCCGATTGTTTCTCGCCGCCACGATGATCCCGGCCTTCGTAGACCAGCCGGAAACAGCCGGATTGCCCGCCTTAGGACCTTGCTCTACTACCCTTTGCTCTTTACTTGATGGCTTCGGCTTTGGCGAAGAGAATCGGTCCTTGTCAGCTCTACTCAGCGGCGAATCGCCCACGACACCTGATGGATTCACTGCAAGTTCGCCCACCCTCGGTGAGGTTCAAGACTGGCTTGCCGATGAATTTTCGTTACAGCTCATGGATGAAGCTGCAGGCCTGCTCGAAGCAATTTCTCCTTCCTACCGCGAAACCATCGATATTGATGGCGTCGCTTATGAGTTCGATTACGGCGACGCGATGATGATGGCAGCCACCCTGCGTATTTATCAAAGTGTGACTCTAGCCTTCCTGGCGATTAACTTTGATATGCGTTTGGACAGCGCCAATACTGGCTTCACCACAACCGTGGACGGCAACTTGTACACAGCGCCCTACCGCTTGTATTCCGATGGGGAATCTTGGACTACAGATGGCTGGGTATTTGATACCAGCCTTGCCTACAACCATGAACTAGGAGTTACCCGGCCCGATTTCATTAACACTACCGCTACTGGTGCCGAACACTTCCTAGATACGGTCAAGGGAACTCGATCCAATACCGATCGTTTGCAAATTTCCAGAGATCGCCTCATTACCGCCATTCAGAATTATGAAAATGGAGCCGATGCACTGCTGAATGAAACGAATAATCAAAGGGCAAATGGCTTCCTTTCCATTGAAAGCGATAATGCTTGCACAGTGGAAGGAATCATCGATTGGATGGATCCAATTCCCGCTGCTCTGATTGGTTCTGTTTCGGTGGACATTCCACCTGTCACGGACCAAGCCTGCGAACTGGAACTACCTGGTTTTACCATCCATCCAGGGGCCTTCTTGTCGTCTACCTATCAAGGACGCCCTTTCTTCCCTGATTACGACCTCGGCTCAACCCCAGGATTTGGCACTGACCACCTTGCTACCCCAGCATCGTTTAGTGATCCGACCTTGGGCGGAGTCTTTACCACGATGACCGGTGAACACATGGTCGAATTGTGGCAATCCCTCAACGTGGGCTTTGAGGAAATGATGAACGGTCTGGCCGATTTGCCGCAAAACGAATCTGCTGTAATTGGCAACTGGCAATACGCGGACACCAGTGAAGATCCGGATCTAAACATCTGGGAATAGCAACCGGCTTGGCGACGGCGAGGCCTCCTTGCCGAAATAAATTCCTCTTATGGGGCGATCAGGGTCAGACCTTCTGGCCCGATCGCCAACTTGCCTTTTCGCGGGCCTGGAATTCGTTCGCCGCTTGCGTTTTGCCACCAGGATCCATCACGCCAAGTCCAGTGATCGCCCATCTCTATCTTGTCAATATGAAGTGTCCGACCCGCGCCGTGCAATCCCTGAACTTGGACATTTCGAGCATTGGGTTTGCCTGGCATAGAAACGCCACTAATGCCAGCCGGCTGGCGTCCCCTTTGAATGGTTTGAAACTGGGCAATTACGCCATTGGGGAATGCAACGCGACAGTCCTGCCATTCAAAATCGGGCGCAATACTACGAGATTGCGAGCCCAGCCGATCGGGCGGCGAATGGAGAAAAAGCCCACTCCCTAGGCCAAGCAGAAGAGGTAAAGTGAAACCTATCCAAGCCAAGGCTCCTACTCGATGAATCCTGTACTCCGGCATTTATTGCGGCGCTCCATTCTTCGCGCTGCCCAGATGCATACGCTACTTTGGAGCATAGCCTTGCTGGCTCAATTGAACTATTTGTTTTCTAGAGGGGCGCCAGTACTGGCTGTTAATCCCATTAAGGCGTTGCTAGTCGGCTTAATCACCGTGCTGCCCTTGACATTGCCATTGGCTGCAACATGGGGAACCTCAGCGGCATTATTTGATTGGAACAAGCATGGCGAAGAGGAGGCGTTTGCTTGCGCCGGCGGATCCCCCATGAGAGTTCGTCTGTGGCTAGTTCTTCCAATCACCTTATTTGCACTGGCCTCAGGTATCCTGCAATGGCACGGCTTAGCAAAAACCAATTACTGGGCACGAGACGCAAGTCACCTTAAACCGATCGAATTGGTTAAGTTAGTTAGCTCGGGACGAATTCCAGTGAATGGCAGGGTCAACCTGCAGGCTTCGGTGGGCGAAACCGGTTCATTGCAAAATTTACGTATGATATTTCGGGATTCGCCTTCAGGTAGCCAGAGCCACACTGCGATTTCAGCCCAGAACGCTCGGTTCCATGCGGGCAAAGGGCAAACCATGGGCATGGAATTGGATCATGGGTGGCTGCACCAAGGGTTTCTGCCAGAAAATTGCCCAGCCATGAGTTTTGAGCATTTTAATCTCAATTTTTCCAACTCTATATTAGGGCTACGAGATGCCAATACCTGGCACGAATCCAATCGCACCTTGCGCCAAATAATTGCCGAGCGGGATCATTTCCCAATCGATAGCAAGAAGTGGTTGACCCTTCGCTGGGAACCCTGGTATCGCCTGGTGATTTGCCTATTACCGCTAATCCTAAGCTTACAAATAATCCTATCTGTACCCGTTGGGATAGCCGCCCGAAGGCTTAGCAATTACATCTTCTTGAGTGCCGTGCTTACGACCACGCTTGGAATGGGCTTAGTTTTGGCAACTCGATCTGCCGCTCGCCACTCGGTGCTTTTACTCAGCGTTGAACTCTTCGCGGCTTTGCTCCTGCCACCCCTCTTGTGCCGCATGATGGCGAACCATGCCGATTCCTAAAATCAACGCCAAAGCCTTTTGGCGAGATACGCAAAGCATTTATTTGCGCATCGGCGTAATGGCGATGTCCATAAGCTTGATTTTGGCACTCAAAGAACACTTTGAAATCGGCGCCAATGATGCGAGCCCATTCCTACAAGAATGGGACAAGGGTTTTAAGGTCCTTATCTTCGGTGCTGGATTTCCGTTAATCTCAATAGGTCTTAACTTCAGCTTTTTGAACTGGCGCATTCACCATTATTGGGAGAGCCTGCTAAGCCAAGGTTGGCGTTTACAAACCGTTATCCTACCCACCGCCCTCTTTAGCACCATACTCGCTATTTTTCTGGCTCTAGGCGTCGGGATGCCGGTAAAAAGTCGCCCATTCGAAATTCCCAATGAGGCAGGTTGGACTCTTGCGTTCCCATTAGAAGATGGCCAATATGAAGTTTTGACCCTAGGGTCAGGCTCACCACCATCCTTTCATGCTACGAGCCTAAACTACGCGGACCTCAATTTTTTATCCCAAAGGCTAAACCCAAATGGCGGACCCATTGTGGATTTTTTGGGCCTCGCCTTGCTATTTTTGATCAGCACAGTCTTTCACTTTCCAAGTCGGGTCTTGCCAGGCCCAGGGGACGCGTTGTTTTTAATATCCTGGCCAATTCTGGCCTGGTTTGGCTGGACCGTTATTCAACGGGCATTCACTCTTTGGGATGTTTGGCCAGTTACTTCAGGATGGGCACCCTGGCTAGTATTCCTCTTGGGAATTTACTTGGCCGGATTATGCTTTTCATCCTTTTGCAGGTCAACTGCTCGGTGATACATCATGCAAGGCGTCAGGCAGCTGGCCGTGGCGAGCGGTCACAGTCGTCCCAATGCCGCCGCGCAGGTTGAATTCGCCGCGAACTTCCATCCAGACAGGATCGGTGGCACCGGCCAAATCGGCGAGGATGCGGTTAGTGACATCCTCGTGGAAATGGCCTTCATCCCGAAAGCTCCACAGGTACAGCTTGTAAGATTTTAGCTCAAAACAACGCGGCCCTGGCGCGTAACGCACCCGAATCGTGGCGAAGTCTGGCTGACCAGTTAGCGGGCAAACGCAGGTAAACTCACTGGTCACGCTCTCGACCAAATACATCGCTCCTGGACGAGGGTTGTCGAAGCATTCGATTTCCTTTTGCGGCGCGGTCGGTTGGCGGGGTTCTAGCGTACTCATGGCTGGGTGGACAAAGGCTGATCGAAGTGGAACTAGACTGATCAAGGCAGCGAATTCTAGCAGGGTTAGGTTTCGCTGGCACCAAGCGCCTGCTTCAGGATGGCGAGTGCCAGCCCCGCTTCTTCGCTGCTCCAAACGATGGGCGGTTTAATCTTGAGCACGTTGTGATCAGGGCCGTCCGAGCTGAAAAGCACGCCAGCGGTTTTGCAGTGATCCAGGACTGCGGTTAAACGGACGGCGTCGGGTTGACGATTCAGGTCGACGAATTCGGCACCGAGATATAGACCGGCGCCACGCACATCGCCGATGACCGGAAATTCTTCGGCCAACAAGCGCAGACCTTTCTGCATTTGTTCACCAATTTGCGCCGCGTTTTGCAGTAAGCCTTGCTCTTCAATCACGTCCAATACCGCCATGCCGATGGCGCACGAAACGGGGTTGCCGCCGAAAGTATTGAAGTACTCCATGCCATTGGCGAAGGCGTCGGCGATAGCTGGTGTGGTGATCACCGCCGCCATCGGGTGGCCATTGCCAATGGGTTTGCCCAGGGTGACGATATCTGGTTTTGCCCCTCCGGCGTGATCATCCAGTTGATGTGCCCACCAATGACTGCCGACGCGGCCAAAACCGACTTGCACCTCGTCGGCAATGATGATGGCACCGGCATCGCGAGCGTGTTGGCAGGCAGCGGTCCAATACCCGGCAGGAGGCACGATTTGGCCGCCGCAGCCGATTAATGGTTCGAACAAAAAAGCTGCGGGCTGAAAATCAATTGCCGCTGCGGCGACGCATGCGGCATATTTTGCAGCAGCCAACGATGGGCTTAACTGCCCGTCGGCGTGGCTGCGAAACAAGCCGCGAAAGGTGTCGGGACAGGCCACTGTGCGCACCCATGACGGTGGCCCGCTGCCACCTGGACCGGCGTGTTTGTAATGGCTGAGATCAATTAGCGCACCGCTATTGCCGTGGTAGCCACCCTCTATAGTGATGACGTTGCGACGACCCGTGGCAGCGCGTGCCATGCGCAGCGCCAACTCATTTGCTTCACTGCCGGAATTGACAAAAAAGCAGACGCTGAGGGGCTCCGGGAACAACTTGGCCAAACGCTCGGCGTATTGGGCTAGCTGCGGGTGCAAATAGCGCGTATTGGTGTTCAATTCGCCGATTTGCTGCTGTGCTGCAGCCACCACCTTAGGGTGACAATGGCCGACGTGACAGACGTTATTGACGCCGTCCAAATAACCGCGACCTTCTTCATCAAACAACCACGAGCCACGCCCTTGCATGATGGTGAGCGGTTCGGTGTAAGAAATAGAAAGTGACTTTCCAGTGTGACGCAGGCGTTTGTCGAGGATTATTTTCGTCGCCAGGGAAGAGGCTGAATTTGTTTCTCGCCGCAAACGCTGGCGGAAAATCTGCAGCGCTTCAGCCGGTGAAAGTTTTTGCAATTCCCGCAGCCCCCACCACGCCGGTTTTTGATTCACCGTGATGTAGTCGTTGTCCTCAGCGTGCTCAGCATCGGCGGAAGAAATCGCTAGGCTCAAAGCCAGTCGCATCAGCATGGCCGGAAATAACGCCTCCAATTCAATCTCCGAAAGGGCAATTAGCCGGTCATAGCCAGCGACCATTTCGGCGACGCGAGCAAGCGAGTCCAGCGCGCCTTTTCTTTCACCACCGATGGCCACGTAAGCCGCGGCAACCGCCAAATCAAAAACTCGCGGCCCTTTGACGACGTCGCCAAAATCAAAAATGCCGACGATTTTTGGCGGTTCACTGGATGATTTCACCAAAAGGTTGAACTCATTGGCATCATTGTGGATCAGTTGGCTGGGAAAGTCATTGAGGCGGCGAGATACATACGCACTAAAGGTCGTTGATGCCGCCAACGTCAGATTGCGCTGCTCCGAGCTCCATGTCTTGGCCCCAAGATTCACTAGCTGCGGTGAACTGCTCAAGTTCCAACGGATATAACGATCCTCCTGCGGGTGGCTCAGCCCAGCCAAAGCCTGGTCGACACGCGCCAGTAGCTCGCCCAATTCCTGCCAAGTCTCTGAGGTGGCTGCCGAATAATGGTCGGCCAGCAGATCCCCAGGCAAGTAGCTGGCCATACGCGCCCAATGCACCCTGCCGTCGTCACCCTGGACCTCGGCGATATCACCCCATTGCTGAGGCGCCATTCCGACACAATTCTCGGCTAGGCGAGTAAGCATGGCTTGTTGCAACTCCAACTCCCCGCGCGACTCGGCTTCGTTGCATATTTTCAACACCGCCCGTTGCCCATTTTCGTCCGTCAGCAGGAAGTTGCAATCGATGTAACTAGCCAGCGGCTGGGCGGTAGCAACCAGGCCAAAAACCTCAACGGCGACGCGTTCGGCAGTGGCAATCGAAACTACCGGCGCCGGGTTGCGCCAGGCGGTCGAGGGTGAAGCGGACATGGCGTTATCCTAGGACCATGGCTGGTTGCAATAAATGGCGGCTTGGGAAGAGCCCGATCCTTACGATTTTGCTGGCGACGGTTGCCTTTGCTGGTGGACTGCAGGCTTCAGAGCCTCTACAGCAGAAAACTCATTCTCAACCCTCGTCAGCGCAGGCGATGTTGGCGAAATTGGGCGATTCAGCGACCGGTTTTGCTGAATTAAAGGCATCATTCGAGCGAGGTAACGCCGGCCACCAAATGCAGTGGATGCCGGCCGCCGAGAAGTTTGAATGCACGGATCCAGCGATAGTTTTTGTTCAAAGTGGCACCGGCAAAGTGCAGTTGCCGGCGGGTACTTCCGAATTTTCGGTCGGCGACATTTTGTGTTTGAAGGTCGGACAGACATGCAGTTTTGATCCTCCTGCCGATTTGCTGATCTTCCGATTACCCAAGCCCATTGCCGCTGGACTGCCATCGCTTATCCGCCCCGATTGGGATGAGAATATTACTGATACGCCTGGAGGATGTGCGACCGAAGGCGATGCCTACCGCCGAATTTGTTTGACTTGGCTGGGAAAAAACGGACCCTATCTTTGCCATCAAATCAATGCCCATCGGGTACGTATTCACGATTCATTTACTCATTACCATCCCATAAAAGGGGGCTTCGACGAATTTTATTTGGTGCAAGAGGCGCCGCCAGGAGCGCGTTTGTTGGTCAGTGAAAAACTAGAAATCATGTTGGACCCAAAAGGCTTGACCGTGGAAAAGGCCGCCGACTTGATGCGTGAAATCCCACTGCATAAAAACGATTTGATTTACTTGCCACGCGGCGTGGTGCACCGGGGATTGGGCGGCGCTGTGGTTCAGGTCATCACCATTCCGGGTTTTGTACCGGGCGCCGAAATCCCAGTGGACGAGGAAATCCAATCCATCAATCGCAAATTAAAGCTGAAGGATGCAAAAGCGCTGCCGTACCACCGCGGCACGGATTACGTCGAAATGCGCAGCAGAGAGAAGGGCGAGACCGACGTATTCATTGGCGGTAAGCCCTTTACCACCCTGCACATGGATCGGCGTTTGCCTGATTTGTGGCCGTTACGCAACGCCGCCGGTCAGGAGGTCACCCGCACTTGGCCACGCACGCTGGTTGTCGGTGAGAAGCAGGATCATCCCCACCATCAAAGTGTGTGGTTTGCTCACGGTGAAATGAATGGGATCGATTTTTGGCATGATTCCAAAGCAATCGTGGTGCAGAAGTCGGTGCGCCGACATTCCGACAAAATCAGTGGTTGGGTCGAGAGCGACAATGAATGGCGCTTTGGCGAATCAAAAATCGTGGCAACAGATCGGCGTCGAATCCGGGCTTTCGTAGAGGGCGACGTGCGCGGTTTAGATTTCGACATCACCCTGACCGCCGGGCCAGATGGACTGTTATTTGGCGATACCAAAGAAGGCATGTTCGCTTTGCGAGTAGCCAAGGATTTAGTGGTCGACAACGGCGCCGAATTAGTCAACGACCGAGGCAATTCCGGAGGTCAAGTTTGGGGCAAGCCGGCGCGCTGGATTCTGGCTAAAGGCAAAGCAGGTGGTAAGCCTGCGGCGGTCGTCATGGCCGGCCAGCGCGATAACCCGCGCCACCCCACCCATTGGCACGCGCGAAAGTATGGCTTGCTGGCTGCCAATCCGTTTGGATTGCATGACTTCACGGGTGCCAACAAGGGCAGTGGAGACTTACTAATTGGCGCCGGCGCAAGCGTGCGCTTTCGATATCGGGTGCTGGTATTCGCACGCCACCCGCCGAAAGAGGAAATTGAAAGATTGCTCAACGACTACGCGTCCAAACTCTAATTGACCTCATTCGGCCCGAATCATCGAACGAACCAAAGCCTAGTTGGCCCTTGCCGAAGCCTGATCCATCGGCCTTCAAAATGGTGTTGCCGTCAAAAAAGACTTCGATGTCGCCGCCAGGCTTGAGGCGTTGCAAACGCACTGTATGCCAGCCGCCTTCCCAATTGATGCCTTGCGCAGGAATCGGCGCTAACGACGTCCGCGGCGCTTCATCGACTAAAAATATGTTATGTGCGTTTTTATCAGGCTTACTCGCCAGATGCACATAACCAAATTTCGACGCCGACTCCATCGCAAAAAAGAAACATAAATCGCGGTGGCCATATTCGCGGCCGGTTTGCAAAACGTCAGCTTCTAAGATGAACGCATCGGCCTCTAAATCACGGATTAAGGCGAAGGTGGTCGGCGAACGATGCGGTGGTTGGTACTTGGAACCAGTGCTAAAGCCAATGGAACCGCCATTCTCCTGGGACCAATTCCAAGTGCTTTGATCCGAGTAGCGAAATTGCTTCATAACTGAGTCGGATTGAAATTCCTGCCAGTAACTTAGCTGCCAATCCGCGGCCGGCAATGCGGAATTCGGGGCCACCGCATTTTTGGGCCGCGGATTTTCAGGGCCGAAAACCAACAAGTCGGCATAGGATTCTTCGACGAAAAAGGATTCATCTACGCTCCCATTTGGCTGCAGCAATGGCTCAATGTTCAAACTAAGGTGCTTGGCCATAAACTTGTATGCAGCCTGACGCTTCGATGGACCATAATCATGCACTTCCTCGGGCAGGTGAGTATTTTCGACTAAGCCATCCGCCCCGTACAAGCGATAAACATTTTTCACATACGGGAACTCGACCTTGGGAGTATTCAAAGTCCAATCGTGACCATTGGAAACCATCAACATGGGCCGCGGAGCGGCCAATGCAGCAATTTCGACATTGCTGGTTTTGTGGTTTTCACTCCAATGGATGGGCATCGAACTTTCACATACGCAACCACCGAAAAAGTGCGCCGAAATCTGGCAAACCGGAACAGAAACCGCAATGCGATCATCAATTGCAGTCAGCAAAAACGTCTGCGTGCCGCCGCCCGAACAACCCGTCATGCCGATTCGATCGGCGTCCACCCCGGGCAAGGTCAGTAAATAGTCCAAGACACGCATGCTATTCCAGGTCTGCAACCGCAACACCTCAGGAGTTTGATGATGGCTCCAGCCAGCCTCCTTCCAATCGCCATAGCCGACCATATCGTAATGAAAAACCGCTGCCCCCATGCGCGCGAAAGTTGCACACCGCGCCTGGCGTTCAGCCTTGAAACGCCCATCATGGCCGTGCGGCGAAAGGATTCCGGCGATGGGTCCCACTGGATTCGTCGGTCGATAAAGAGTTCCGGTCACGTAAAACCCCGGACTGCTTTGAATCGCGACGTTCTCGACTCCGTAGCCGTCATAACTGCGTTTATTGAAATACACCGGCTGCAGCGGAGTGCGCGGCGGCAGGATTGTCAGTCCAGCTCCAGCCAAAATCCCCTTGCGAATCCGTTGCCGTCGGTCTTGCCATTGTTCTAAGTTCTGATAACTAGATGCAAATTCCTTCAATTCCGCAACTGCCTCAGCTTGACTTTGAGCATCTCCAATTCGCAATTCAGAAATTGCAGGTTCTTGCATATATATGGATGTGGAACCCATTCCGGGCATCACCTGCGAGCCGAATGCGATCAAAAGGGTGGCGATCATGCCACGATTGTAGTGCAAAAACCCTTGCTCCAAAGCTTGTTGTTGAAGGCTAACTTAATCAGTTAGATGGAAATGGTGTATTGATCGGAGTTTATCAATGTACCAAAAAATCTCAGCTTCGCCTCCGCCGAGGTTAGTCGCGCAACAGCAAGTACCGAACATTAAGGTCCTTGCCACGAGAATTTCATTTTGTCACAAACCTGCATGTACACTCACAAGCCTAGTATTGCTCTTGTCAATCCCCCATTCGCGCCTGTCGCCATGCCCAATTTGGGCATCGCTGTACTTTCGGCAAGTTTGAAGGCAAATGGATATGACTGCCAAACGTTTTACCCCGACTTAGACCTCATTAAACGATTGCCGGGCAGAAAGCTTTCCAGTCGACTGGGCCTTTATCACAAAATGTCCTTAATGCCATTCCACCCCTGGAACGAATGGATATTCTCCGCCGCGGCTTTCCCGGATTGGCAAGGTCCTGACCCAAGTAGCGGTTTAAAAGCACTTGACCGACGCCATCGTGGGCGACTTCATCGCCGCGCCTTGAAGTGGATCAAGCGCTATCCACCACCAAGCGTGGTCATGAAACAATTGCGAAATTCGGCGCCTGAAATCGTCGACTTTATATGCCAGAAACTTGAGCCGTTTGACGTCATCGGCTTTAGTAATACCTTTCATCAAACAGTTGCAACATTGGCAGTGGCGCGACGTCTGAAACAACGTTGGCCTGAAAAAGTGATATTAATGGGTGGAGCAAATTGTGAAGGCAATGCCGGTCAATTTTTACTGGACGAGTTCCCTTATTTGGATGCCGTATTTGTCGGTGATGCCGAAAACTCCTTACCCAGCTATTTGCAAGCATTGCATGGTGAACGTGAAATGAATGGTATTTCAGGGGTTTACTATCGCGATCACAACGGTAAAGCCACCATTAGCGCACCTATGGATTCCATGGACAGTTTCCTGAACAGCCTTGCGCCCGACTTTGATGACTATATTCGCGCTCGTGAAGAGCACAAACTTGATGAACAGTTTCCGCTGGTTTTGCCAATGGAGTCGTCGCGGGGTTGTTGGTGGGGCGCAAAAAGCCACTGCACTTTTTGTGGTTTGAATTCGTCTGGAATGAAATTCCGGCAAAAGGATTTTGCGCAGTTTGAATCAGAATTCAGCACCGTCGTGGATCAGTATCACCCCAGGTTCATCTTTATGACCGACAACATCATGGCGCTGGATTATTTTGAGCACTTGAGCAAGGGTGAAAATTCGCGGACTAAAGGCGTCGATATATTTTTTGAGACCAAGGCGAATTTAAATCGCAGGCAGGTCGCTGCATTTGCGCAAGCTGGAGTCACTCATATTCAGCCCGGAATTGAAAGCTTCAGCTCGCCCATGCTTAAGCTAATGCGCAAGGGACTGACGGGTATCCAGGTAGTGGCTTTGCTGAAGTATTGCCGCGACTATGGAATCCTATGTAATTACTACATCCTTGGAGGATTCCCTGGAGAAGACCCGGCAGAATTTTCCTGGATGCATAACATCGCTCCTCAGCTCGAGCACCTCAAACCGCCAGAAGGCGTCTTCGCCATTAGTTTTGTTCGTTCTAGCCCCTATCATCAAGACCCGGAGTCCTTCGGCATTAAACTGAAACGAAGCTGGTTTTACGATTTCCTCTTCCCCTTCAGCGAGGAGGCAAAAAATGAATTGGCTTATTATTATGATGCGGATGCTCCGGCCGAACCCAAGTACATCGCCCCGTTGCGTGATCGCCTGTTCCGCTGGCGACGCAAATGGGATGCTAACCGATGCGTATTCACTTGGCGTATGGATGGTAGCGATGTAGTCATTCAAGATCGACGCCCGAATCTTCCTGCTCACGACTATCGCCTGAAGAGTTTTGCGGCTGCCGTGTTCTTAGCACTGGACGCGCCCATCGGCATTCGGAATTTGCTACCTCTAGCTGAGCAAATCGCCGAATATGGTATTCCCGATGGACAACCGGATGGCAAAACCGGATTAAAGCCGTGGGTGGACCACCATGCGCCTATCGGCGAAAGATTTTCTCCTCTACCCGAAACTGAGTTGACTTTGGACGCAGATGTATCCAAAGCAGGGGTACTTCAATTTCTTGAGGAATTAGAGGGACTGTCCTTGATCTTCCGCGAGGGTGCTAAATGGATCTCTTTGCCGGCGGTAGAAAACTACGCCCCTTACGAGATCGAATGGATCAAAAAGGGCTATTACTTCGGCTAGGCGCAGGCCCCACCGAATAGGGAAAACTCAATCCCCGCGCTTGCCCCAGGCTTCCTGAATCTCACTTATTTCCGGCCATTGCTCGGCACAAACGGAAAGGTACAAGCTGACGTCTGGGCTGGAAAATTTGCCGTCCAAATGTTGCACTGCGCTTTCAATTTTGTCACCGGCTGGTTTGGCAGCCTCAAAATCGACAATCATGCCGTCCTCATGCGCGATGCCGGTTTGATCGAGAAATTCGCTGACTAGGTCCAAGCGTTCCTTAAGCAAATATCCGCCGAAAAGCTCATAACAAAGCTCAATATTCGATTCGGCCAACAAAATCCGACGTGCTTGCCGCGCCCGTGCCTGCATTGGTAGTTTTTTGACTGCATGCGGGCGGAATTTCAATGCGGTTGCCACCTGACTATCGAGCGGGCCAATCCCTTGTTCGGCGAGCGCGGAGTAAATGGTCAGGAAGCGGTCGTCTTCCATTTGCTTAAGGTGATCGATGACGGGCATGGTTGGCGGCAATTTAGCCGCCCGATTCTACCCTTCTCCGACCTCATTGCATCCCCCGGGTGATGCAGCGCGCCGAGGTAGGAAATGGGCATTTGGGATGGAGTTGCCCTTACTTCTGATAAATTGGACTGGCCATGTCGCTAACTTTCCTGCTGCTGCTTTGTGCCCAAATTCCCCCGCTGGAATTCACCGAGCATCCGTCCGATTGGCAGCTTTATCCACGCGACGCGCAGAATCTAGCCGAGGTGGACATCGCTGGAACAGTTACCGAAGCGGGATGGCAGCAAATCTTGGTAGTGGGCGAAAGAGATGACGTCGTCTATTCAGTACAGGTCCAAGATTTAACCTACTCTGCTGGCAGCGCGGACTTTAATTTTGAGTTCACGATTAGAGCCGAACTGCACGCTTATTCGTTCAAGGTTGTGCTCATTCAAGGCCCGCAATATTCGCTGGTGGCCTCAGCCAGCAACGTAGTCGCCGGAGATGCCTACTTGATGGAAGGTCAATCCAATGCCGTGGCCTGGGATGCTTATGGCGAGGGCTTGGCGAACCATCAACAAAGTCCGTGGGTGCGTTCCTTCGGTTCTGCAAGTGCTAGAACTTGGGATTCCTCGCACGATCTGAAGTGGTATCAAGCCGACGGCGAAACTGCATTGACCAGTGGCAGCATTGGCGCCTGGGGACTGCGGATGGGACGTCTTTTGGTGGATCGAACCGGGATTCCGGTAGTGATCATCAACGGTGCCGTCGGCGCAACGGCGATTAAGTGGCACCTACGCGATGACGACGACCCAGCCAACATTCACACCATGTACGGCAGGTTATTAACTCGTGCACGTAATGCTGGGGTGGCAGATTCGGTACGCGCAATTATTTGGCATCAAGGTGAATCTGATAGTTGGTATGCCATTAACTATGCATGGAAATTTCAACAACTATACCGCGATTGGCTGAAGGATTACCCGAGTGTGGAGCAGGTTTATATGTTCCAAGTGCGGTCGGGTTGCGCCAAGGTCAGCATCGGCTTGC
Source organism: Planctomycetota bacterium (assembly GCA_014382805.1). Taxonomy (GTDB): domain Bacteria; phylum Planctomycetota; class UBA1135; order UBA1135; family UBA1135; genus JACNIZ01. Next base: position 40,905 of record JACNIZ010000216.1, on the reverse strand, counting down.
GCGAGGTGCAGCGACGGCTGCAGGATTATTTGCCTTTGCTGCAGGTCATGTCAACCACTGCAGCGCCTAGCCATGACGGCTGTCATTTTCATTATGCCGGCTATCACGAATTTGGCAACCGCATCGTACGATTGATTGGGCGGGACCTTTATGGGTCGACGGATACGCAAAGCATTGACGCGCCCAATATTAAATCCGTTCGCTACGCCAATGCAGCTCAAGATGCATTACTGTTGACCTTCCGTGATCCGGATGATGAGCTGATCATCGACGTCGGCGCTATTGATGATTTTGAATTGGAGGACGGAGTCATTGCCCTTACTGGAACTGTAATTGGCAATCGAATCTTGCTGACGCTGAGCGGCCCCACTCAGTCTGAAACGCTGGCGTATGTGGGGCATCAGCTTGATGGGCCGTGGATCACAAACGACCGTGGTGTTGGGGCATTGACCTTTAAAGTGCCTATTCAGCCATAGAACAATGGAACCCTGCAACCCAAGGAGATGAATTTGACAAACAAATCAGCATGGCTTTGGTTTTTAATGGTGTATTGCTATATCGCAATGAACGGATGCGGCCAAGAGGAGCCCAAGGAGGTTCAAGTGGACCAAGAAATTCAAGCAGCCGAACTAGTTCAAGAATGGCCTAAAGGCTATTGCCAAATCCATGAGACTCGACTCGGGATGGCGACTCACAAGTCCTACGCTGGTGCGCCGACTGTTGATCATAATAATTTTAACACTGACATGTCCGAGGACAAAATCTACGTCAGTAATGGTGCAGACTGGTCTCCAAAGCTTGGTGAAAAATGGTATTGGGGATGCTCTTCTTGCCGAGAGAAAAAGCTGAGGATCAGTCGTCAAGTTACCACGGATGATCCCCTTCCCAGCTCCCATGCTCCTTTCCATGAATTCTCTTTTTTCCCCTGCCGAGTTCATAATCGTTCTCTAACATCGGTTCCTGAATGGAAGATTTCTCCGGGCATAAATCATCCAATTCACATGGCCGCCAAATGGGATTTCCCCAATGCAGGAAGTGCTGGGATTAGTGAACTTGAATTGAGTGTGGACGGCGCCATTGCAAAGTGGTTTCCGTCGTGCCCAGAATGTGAAAGCGCGTGCAACAGATGGAATAAGGCTGCCAGTGGTCCCGATTGATGAACTTCATCCCCCTGCTATTTGGAAGGACTTGTTTCCAATTCCTCTTGGCGGGATTGCTTGGCAGTGCACCCTGCTGTTCTCTGATTCACTCCGCATCTCATCCGTTGGAAGGCCACCAAAAAATGCCAATTGGATTAACGGAAGCAGAGGCAATAGAAGCTGCTAATTGGGCACTTGGAGCTGAAATCGACCTCGTGTTCAAACGGTTTGGCGAGCCGACTTATTCAAATTTCCTTTTTACTCGGCAAGGTGAAACACATTGGTACTACTTCTTTGGAACTAGACTTGGTTTTAGGGTTATGGATGGAAAGGTGATAGGATTTAGCTGGGCATCTCGCATCTATAAGGGGGAACATTAATCTGCTGCCGATCTCTGCCCAACGCTATTCAGGTCATTGGCAGTGCTCAGTTTGCTCCATGCGCATGTGTCAAAAAATTGAGGGCCCGGGCGCATTGGTAGAAGGTTATGCTGAGCCTGTAGAATGGCAGGAAGGTAAAAAATCATGGACAGACGAAACTTTTGTGGATCGGCGATTGCGGCGAGCGTCGCTGCAGCAGGGGTAGCCAAAAATGGACTGAGCGCAGCGCTGCCAACCGGCTACAACTTCGGCATGAGCAAGCTCTTCACCCCTCTCGAGCTGCGCGGAGTAACCCTGCGCAATCGGATCGCGATGTCGCCGATGTGCCAGTATTCCAGCGAGGACGGCTACGCTACCGACTGGCATCTTGCCCATTACGGCGCGCGCGCGGTAGGCGGAGCGGGCTTGTTGATCGCCGAGGCCACCGGCGTGGAACCAGAGGGGCGCATCACCCCGAACTGCCTCGGCATCTGGAAGGACGAACACATCACTGGCCTGCGCCGGATGACAGACTTCGTGCGTGCGCACGGTGCGGCACCTGGCATCCAACTGGCCCACGCCGGAGTCAAAGCATCACGACGTCGCCCGCTCGATCCGAAGTCCAACTCATTTGTGCCGCTCGATGAAGGCGGCTGGCAACCCGTCGGCCCGACCTCGAAGCGCTACGGTCGCGACGGCTTGGACCCGCACGCGTTGACGGTGGATCAGATTGGCTCGATCACCGACTCATTTGCCGCAGCGGCAAAGCGATCCATTGCCGCTGGTTTTAGCGTCGTCGAGCTGCACTTCGCGCACGGCTACCTCGGGCACAGTTTCCTGTCGCCGCTGATGAACCAACGCAGCGACGAATACGGTGGCTCCTTCGACAACCGAGTGAGATTTTTGCTCGAAACCGTTCGCGCGGTTCGATTGGTCTTGCCCGAAGAAGCTCCGCTGCTGGTGCGCTTATCGGGTACCGATTGGGTTGAGGGCGGCTGGACCCTCGACGATTCTGTGGCGGTTTGCAAGTTGCTGAAGGCCGAAGGCGTGGACCTCATCGACTGTTCCAGTGGCGGCGCAACACGCAACGCCCGCATTCCCGTCGGCCCGGGCTATCAGGTTCAACTCGCTGAGCGCATTCGCCGCGACGCCGACATCGCGACGGGCGCCGTGGGGCTGATCACCAAACCCGCTCAGGCAGAGGCTATTCTTGCCGAGGACCGCGCCGACCTGATCCTAATGGGGCGCCAGCTGCTGCGCGAACCGTATTGGCCGCAGCGGGCTTGGGTGGACCTAAATTCCGAGAGCCCGCCGCCCATCGCTCGCGAGTACGCCTGGGCACTTGCTGAAACGCGCCGATAACCATTCGCTCGTCAGATAATGATTCCGCTGTTCTTTCATTTCGAGTTTCGGGTTACAAAACTGTTCGGTGGATGGAGCCTTAGCTGAGACACAAGTGGGACATGAATTGAGACATGGCTGTGTTAATATTCGATGAAGTCGGTTAGACAGCGACACAAAAAAAACCCCAGGACAGCAATAACGCCATCCTGAGGTTCATTTGGTAGCGGAGAAGGGATTTGAACCCCCGACACGCGGATTATGATTCCGCTGCTCTAACCAACTGAGCTACTCCGCCGTCCGCTGGGCTCTAGGCTCAGCAGGGCGGAGATTCTAGCGGCTCCAGCGCGATTGCTCCAGCATTTAGTCCATGCTTACGACCCCATTCCTGAAAATTTTGACCCTGGCAGCCGCGTGCTGCGGGGCCGCTGCGGTTGGCGCCCAACCAGCTTTTCCACCGGATGACACTGCGACCGCTGAGCAGGAGCCAACGACCGCCGAGCGGGAGAAGGCGGATGCTGGGCAAGAAGGCCAAGCCAAGCCGTCGCAACGGGACGTTGAGGCGGTTGCGAAATGGCGCGATTTGCAAGCTAGTTTCCAGGGTCCGCAGCAAAAGACGCGCGAGGCTTTCGAGAAATATTTGAACGACCTTTTCCTGAGCATCGAGGAGTTTGCCGTTGATTACAGCCGTCCCGCGGCGTCGTTTGAAGCCATGCATGAGCTGGCGTTGATGGAAATACATGCTCGCCAAAAGCCCGAGGCTGGTTTGGCGCGAATGAAATGGATCCACACCGAAGTGAAGGCCTACCAAGGCCCTGCCCCCGAGGGTTTGCGCTTGGATTTGAAGCGCTATACCTTCGTTTACGCCATCGCCCTCGCCGACGCCGAGCAGTTCGCCCAAGCTGAGGCTTTACTCCACCCAGTGGCCGCTGGCAAAGATGCCGACGCCGCCCAAGCCACGCAAATTCTAGCTCGGATTAAGGTACAAAAAACACTGCTGGTTGGGCTGCCGATGCCGAAATTCAGCGGCAAGCAGTTACGGGATGGCGAGACGCTGAAGATTGACGACCTCAAAGGCAAAGTTGTGCTGGTGCAGTTTTGGGCGACGTGGTCGCGCCCGTGCGATCAGGAAATGCCCGAGGTCGCCAAGATCTATCAAGAACTGAATGAGCAGGGTTTTCAAATCGTCGGTGTTTCGTTGGACGATGACCGGCGCGATGGCCACCGCCGATTGGTGAGCTATTTGAAGGAAAAAAACATGCCATGGCCGCAGCTGTACGACGGCAAGGGTTGGAAATCGGCGTTGGCCGACCAATTTTTCATTCGCTCTATTCCGACCAGTTTTTTGCTTGATAAAAACGGCGTTATTCGGGCCAGCAACTTGCGGGCACGAGACTTGAAAGCGGCTGTGTTGCCCCTCCTTTAAGGCAGGACCGAAGCCACCGCCCTAAAGCACCGCTCGAATGCGTGAGACACTTCGCTGTTTGCCCAACAAGGTCAAAATATCCAGCAGCTCGGGTCCTCCTAAAGTGCCGCTTAACGCCGCCCGCAAGGGTTTCATTACCTTGCCCATGCCGACGTCAAGTTGAGCCGCTTGCTCATTGACCCAGGCCGACCAATCAGCCGGCGGGAAGACGTCGGCGGATTCAAAGGCGGTGGCAAGGTGGCTGAGCACCGCTATAGCCTGTTCGTTAGCAACGGCTTTGGCGGCCTTTTTATCAAGTTCGACGCCTTCGCTAAACAAAAACGCAGCTTTTTCAGGCAGCTCATTGAGCAGGCCGAGGCGTTCTTGCATGGCCGCCACTAACCGCTCCAACCAAGCGCGGCTTCCGATCACGTTCAGGTCGGTTACGGAGTCATCGCCTACCAACGGCTCACTTACCAAACCAGCGCTGCGCAGCGAAGGCAGCACCGCGTCGGTCAAATGGGCAACGCTCATATGCCGAATATATTCACCGCAAATCCAATGCAACTTATCGATGTCAAACAGCGCGCCGCCTTTACTAATGCGCTTCAAATCGAAGTGCTGCACCAATTCCTCGCGCGAGAAAACCGTGGTTTTATCGTCTATCGAAAAACCGAGCAATGCCAGAAAATTAAATAACGCATCCGCCGGATAGCCTTTGTCGATGTAATCCCCCAACGCGGTATCGCCGGTGCGCTTGGAGAGCTTTTTGCCGTCCTCGCCGAGGATTAACGGAACGTGGGCAAAATCTGGGACCGCCACACCCAAAGCTTCAGCTAGCAGCACCTGCTTGGGCGTATTGACCAAATGCTCTTCGCCGCGGATGACGTGACTGATTTGCATATCGGCGTCGTCAATCGCGCAGCAAAAATTGTACGTCGGCATGCCGCCGGTGCGCACCGCCACCCAATCTTCGACCTCATCGGAACGGAAATTTACGTCGCCGCGAATGTGGTCTTTGATCACTACGTCTTGCCCCATCGGCACGCGGAAACGCAGCACAAATTCTTCGCCTGCCGCCGCCCGCGCTTCGGCTTCAGCAACCGGCAAATCACGATAGGGTCCTTCCCATCGTCCAGAGCGCTTGTTGGCGCGATGCTCGGCTACCAACTCGCCGATTTCCTCGGCGCTGGCGAAGCAGCGATATAGCCACCCTTCACTCAAGCCGCGATCAATCGCCGCCTGGTAATTCGCCATGCGTTGAGTTTGAAAATACGGGCCAAACTCGCCGTTAGCTTCTGGACCTTCGTCCCAGTCCAGACCTAACCAGCGCAAGGATTCCAAAATCGAATGCAGCGATTCTTCGCTGTTTCGCTCCGTGTCGGTGTCTTCGACGCGCAAAATAAACGCACCGCCCAAACTGCGGGCTAGCGCCCAGTTAAACAAAGCCGTGCGAGCACCACCTATGTGCAAGCGACCGGTGGGCGAAGGCGCAAAGCGCACGCGTACAGGGCGAGTATCCGTCATCTTTTGCCAGGCTGAAGCGACCCACAACGGGTCAGGAATCAGGCATTTTAGCGTTCAGCTAGCAACAGTGACGCGCTCGATTTCGAGGATTAAATCCGAGATCGCAAATGGCCGCGCGATCACGCCGTCGGCATGGGCCGACTTAAATTGCTCAGGTTCGGCTGCCACGTTCTCCAGCATCATGATCACCGGCATTTGGTGGCCCTTATGACGCCATTCGCGCAGTCGAGGGGCGGCCGGCCCGTCGCTGAGCACGTCCTTGATTAGGACGACGTCGTAACTTCCAATGCCCAAGCACAAATCCGCGGCGCAACCGTCCTCGGCAAGCTCAACCTCATAACCTTGGGCCTTCAAACGGAAAGTCAAAGCGCGCTGAAACTCGGGTTGGTCTTCGACCACCAAAATTTTGGATTTGGCCATTATCTTTCCGTAAAGACGGGGTTGAGGTCTTCGTCGAAAGCGGCGTCATAGCCCCAAGTAATGCGCTGGCTGGCTCCTGGGGCGAGCTTGATTCTCCAGCGGTAAATTCCGTTTTCGCGCAGCTTCATCGACTGCGCATCGCGTAATGGCGCAGGCTGCATTTGCACCGGCGAAATTTCGATGCGGTCGTCACGGGTCAGCGGCAGTACTTCTTCCACTAAAATTTCAACCGGACCCGAATTGGGGCTGAGGCGTAAATCGGCGCGGAATACCCGCGTGCGGTGCGCGGTGGACGACAAGATTCCGGGGTCGTCGCGCTTATCGCTAAGGGTTTCAAACTTGACCGTCAGATTGGGATCAATGCCGAGGTGAATCGTGGTGCGGTCGCCACGGTGCAGAACTGGCATGTGAGTTTCACCCAAAAAGTCTGGCCCCAAATAAACCTTAGCCGAACCCGACACCAGCGGCTTATCGCCCGAATACAGCACTTCAGCCCGCAAATAAGCCTGATCACTGACTGACGGTACGACGTAGCGTTCCGGCGACACTTGCATGGGCAAACTAGTCAGCAAAAACTGACTCGGTTCGCCGCCACTAAGCACAGTGCGTGCGCCGACAATTTGGAAACTCGCTGCCAAGCCCATGCTTTGGTAATTGGCGTTGCTCAACGACAGCGTGCCAGCACCGCCGGAGGCATCCAATACAGCCAAATCCCCTCCGTCGTAACCCAACGCGGCCAAGCCGTTCAAATCTGGCGCACCGGGGTAAGGCAAAACATAAAAACGCGATGGCAACTGCGGCGGATCCAAACCGATGGATGGCATCGAGGTGCTGAGTTGAATTTCGACGTTGTTCCAATCTTCGCCGGTGTTCTGCCGCACGCGAGCAACTTGGCTGATACTTACGCCAGTCAAGTCCGACGAAACATGCACGTCGTAACTGGGCTCCCAATTAGCACTGGAAACTAAATACAACAAACGCAATTGGGCGGTGCCCGGACGCTCAAACCGCAGCGGCACGTGCAAGGTTTGAAATGGCCGCGCTTGGCCTATCGCAGCGGCAATTTTGCGATTCAATTCGTCGATAGTTTCGCTCAACTTGGCATCTTCCCCTTGGAAGTGCGCCCGTTGTTGGTCCAGCGTTTCGGTCTGACTACGGATCAAACTCAGGATCGGCAAGAGTTCTACTTCGGTGAGCGGTTCGGCCCGGTTAGCAACCGACCCAACCATGGCATCCAAGACGGCTTGTTGTCCTTCCACTCCAGCCAACTTGGTCTGCACTTCACGGTGCAAAGACTGAATGCCATCCAGTCGTTCTCTCAACTCAACCACCAATGGCGATTCGCTGCCGGTGCTATTGCGAATCGAGGTCTCCATGCCCTGAACTTCGGCAGGACCGGACTCCACTCGCAGCTGAAAAGAAGCTTTGCTCGCTAGTACTGGCAGCGGGCCGACGTCGAAAGAAAGGTCTCCGGCGCGGTCGAATTGAACCTCTAGAACCCGCTCAACTAAGGCTTGCTCAGGGTAAACCGTCACCCGATCTAGCCTGGTGGGAATGACCTGAACAACGGGTTCCTGGGCAGGCGATGCAGCGCCAAGGAGGACGAGGGAAGCGAGCAACACAAGCGCATTCTAATGGAAACGCCCCCACCACTACCCTGAAAAGCAATTCACAGTTTGACTCAGAAGGTGAAAGGTGCGAATGTTGGTGCATGCTCCCTCTGATCCCCTTACTCCTTTGCTCGGCACAATCTGCGCCGGACCCCCAAGCCCGCGATTTTATGGAAGTTACGCCTGAAGGGGCGTTTTTGCGCAGCGAGCACAACCTAAATGGAATCCAAGCCTTGGGTTCGCGTCAAAACCTGGTGACCTCGCCGCGCTGGCAGAACTTGGACGGCGGCTTGGCTTGGATAGGCTATGACACCGATATCGGCGATAACGGCGGCCAAATGATCGCCAGTCGCGGGTTGAATAACGAAGGCGTGGTGGTTTACACCAGCCACTCTCCGACCGAGTTGTTCTTCCACGATACGCTGAATTCCGAGAATCCTTATGTGGCCATGGCCGACCGCGCTCCGGTAGGCGTCGCCATGGAAATTTTTGATATCGATCCAGGTTCGACTTATGAATTCGAGGCCACAGTTTCGGTTTTTGACACCACTGGCAATGGCACGCCGGATTGGACTTACACCTACCCCACTACGCAAAATTATTACGGTGGTGGTGTTGCAGTGTCCGACGACGCCAAAATCATCGTTACTTGGAAGGCCGATCCGAACAGCGGCAAGCTGTTGATCGAAACCTTTGACCGTGCCGGCAATTCCATTTCTAGCGGCACTTTGAACGACGGCACCAACTTCCACGCGCGCCAAGCTCGTTTAAGTGATGACGGTAGTCGAGCTTATTTTTTCATCGGTACGACGGCGTACATTTACGACGTATTCGGCGCGGCGATGATCCACTCCCATTCCATCGGCGCATCGTTTGATTCGCATGCTTTTTCCGGCGATGGCACTTCATTCGCCTACGGCAGTTTCGGCTACTTGCGCGTGTATCAAGAGCAAGCTGGCAGTTGGGTAAACGTGCATAGCGAAAACTTCAGCGGCGGCACTTACGTCGCACGCCTCGATTTAGACGCCGACGGCAGCCGTTTGGGCTATTTGGTGCAAAAGTCCTCACCGGCTTACGCCGTGGTGGAGGTCGGCCTGATTGATGTGCCGAGCCATACTTTGTTGTGGACCGATACGCTGACCGCACCTGGCACCACATTCCAATTGGTAGCCTCCGGAGTTGAAGTCGAAGAAAACGGTGAATACCTAGCCGGTTCGACTTGGGGTGATTCCTTAAACGCCACTCCAGAGGCTTTTGCCTATGACGAAGCTGGCAATCAAACCGCGGCGATCGACCTGCCGGGATCTGCGTTTTCGGTAGCGATTTCACCTGACGGCGAAGTCGGCGTGGCTGGCAGCAAAGGCGTGCATGCCAACACATTCGGCAACGGCGGCGCGATTACTTGTTTCGACACCTTTGAGCAGGACTTCCACGTCGACGGTGTGGTGCAAAGCGGCATGCCGGTCAATTTGATGTACAGCAACTCACCGCTCACCGCCACGATGGGCTTTTCGACCAATTTGGCGCCATCGCCGACCGCCCTGGGCGTGTTCGACATCGACCTTTCCGCGCTTTTGGCCTCGCCAACCTTTACTGTGCCTCCAGGAAGCGGCGTGGTGCCGCTGAATGTTCCTCCCAACCCAGGCCTGATTGGGGTTGCCATTCACGTCCAGGGCTACACCAACGACGGTGCTGGAAACTTGGCGATGACTGTTAAAGCATCGACGCGCGTGCTGCCCTAAAATATGCGGCATGAAAGACCATTCAAAGGGGCCAGTCCCTGTCATAGGGGCTGGCCTCGCTGGGTCTGAGGCCGCCCTGCAAATAGCCGACGCCGGTTTTGCGGTGCGCCTTTTTGAAATGAGGCCGGGGCTGCCTACCCCGGCCCACCAGACCGGCAATTGCGCTGAGTTAGTTTGCTCCAATTCGCTGGGCTCCAAGCTGCCCGACCGCGCCGCCGGGATTTTGCAGGCGGAAATGCGGGCTTTGGGCTGTTTGATGCTCGACGACGCAGAAGCCTGCTCGGTTCCGGCCGGGCAAGCTCTGGCCGTAGACCGCGACCGCTTCGGCGAACGCGTCACTGCGCGGCTGGAAGCACATCCGCTGATCGAATTGGTGCGAGATGAGGTAAAAACTGTGCCGACTGACGACGTCGCCATAATCGCCAGCGGTCCTTTGACTAGCGAAGCTTTGGCCAACGACATATCGCGCCTTGCCGGCATTCAGCACCTGTCCTTTTTCGACGCCATCGCGCCGGTGGTCACTGCCGAAAGCCTCAATCGCGACATCATTTTTGCCGCGTCGCGGTGGGGCAAAGGCGAAGCGGATTACCTCAATATCCCGTTGGAAAAGGACCACTATCTGGCCTTCGTGGATGCCGTGCTCACCTCCGAAAAGCATGAACTCAAAGAATTTGAAGTCGCCGATCCGCGCGCCAAACAGTTTTTTGAACGCTGCCTGCCGATCGAGATCCTTGCCGCTCGCGGCCGCGAAACGCTGCGTTTTGGCCCAATGCGGCCGGTCGGCCTGGATGACCCGCGCAGTGGACGCTGGCCCTATGCGGTGATCCAACTGCGCCAGGAAAACACCCTCGGCACTCTGTACAACATGGTTGGCTTCCAAACCAACCTACGCTACCCAGAGCAGGAGCGCATTTTCCGCCTGCTGCCGGGCATGGAAAACGCGGAATTTACGCGCTTGGGCTCAATGCACCGCAACACTTTTGTCAACGCGCCGCAGCTGCTGACCAGCACGTTGGAGTGGCGCCAACGCGAAGGCTTATTCCTGGCTGGCCAAATCACTGGCATGGAAGGCTATTTAGGCAATATTGCCTCTGGATTGGTGGCTGGACGCAACGCTGTCGAGCGTCTGCGCGGCACCACCCCGCGGCCACTGCCGACGACGACCCTGCTCGGCGCCCTGTGCCATCACGTCGCCCATTCGCCGAGTTCCAATTTCCAGCCGATGAAGGCGGAAATGGGACTTTTGCCTCCGCTTTACCCGCCAGTCCATAAAAGTCAGCGAAAAGCAGCATATGCAGCTAGAAGCGCAGACGAAATGGCTGCGTTCCTTCATAATGGCGGGCCGGCCACCGTGGCCCCCCCTTCGTCCTGAGCACGATGCAAACCACCTCAGAAATCACTTCCTTCGTAAACGAACCGTTTACCGACTTCACTCAAGAAGAAAACTCCAAGCCGTTCCAAGCGGCCCTGGAGAAAATCGAAGCCGCTTTGCCGGTAGTTGTGCGCTTGCACATCGATGGCGAAGATCGCGAAGGCGGTGCCGGTACCTTCGAATCGATCGACCCGTCTTTGACCTCGCGCGTGGTCGCCAACTCGGCCAAAGCCAATAAAGACGACGTGTTGGGCGCCATCGTCGGCGCGCACAAAGCGTTTGGTGCCTGGTCGCGGCGCTCGGCCGCTGAACGCGCCGAATACTTGTTCAAAGCAGCGCGCATCATGCGTCTGCGCAAGCACGAATTTTCGGCGATGATGGTCTATGAAGTGGGTAAGTCGTGGGCGGAAGCCGACGGCGACACCGCTGAAGCCATCGACTTCCTTGAGTTCTACGCGCGTGAAGCTTTGCGTTACGACCGCCCGCAGCCGCTGACCCGCATGGCCGGTGAGCACAACGAGCTGAGGTATATACCTCTAGGCGTCGGTGTTGCCATTCCGCCATGGAACTTCCCGCTGGCCATCATGATTGGCATCTGCATGGCACCGATTGCTGCAGGCAACTGTGTACTGTTGAAGCCTGCTTCAGATAGCCCGGGCATTGCTTCGATGTTTATCGACCTCATGAAAGAGGTCGGCTTGCCAGGTGGTGTGCTGCAATTCGTACCGGGCTCCGGTGGCGAAGTGGGCGACACCATGGTCGAGCACCCACAGATTCGTTTCATCAACTTCACTGGTTCGATGGAAATCGGCAAGCGCATCTTCCAAAAAGCTGGCGAAACCCCCGACGGTCAAATTTGGCTGAAGCGCGTTACTGCCGAAATGGGCGGTAAAGACTTCATGTTCATCGATGAAGACGCCGACATTGAAAAGGCTGCTCCGGCAGTTTGGGCGGCAGCATTTGGCTTCCAAGGCCAAAAGTGCTCGGCTTGCTCACGCGTAATTCTGCATGAAAAGATTCATGACAGCTTCATGGAGAAGTTCCTGCCATTGGTAGAAGCCACCACCATTGGTCACCCGTCTGAATTTAAAAACTTCCTCGGCGCGATGATTAATGAAAAGGCGATGAATCAAGCACTCAAGGGCATCGAAGAGGCCAAGAAAAATGGCAATACTTTGGTCGCCGGTGGTGAACGCGCCAGCGAAGAAGGCTGGTACTTGCAACCAACTGTGTTCACCGGGGTGGGCCGCTCCGATTACATCTTCAAAGAAGAGTTGTTTGCACCAGTGGTTGCCGTCACCAAAGTGGCGTCGTTTGAAGAAGGCATGGAAGCCGCAAACGACACCATCTATGGCTTGACCGGTGCTTACTGGGGCCGCGACGAAGAGAAGATTGAGCGTGCCCGTCACGAGTTGATGGCTGGAAACTTGTACATCAACCGTAAGTGCACTGGCGCTTTAGTGGGCGTGCACCCGTTTGGTGGTTTCAACATGTCGGGCACCGACTCCAAAGCCGGTGGTCGCGATTACCTGGGGCTGTTCACTCAGGCCAAGTTGATTTCACGAGCTACCAAATAACCTTCAACCGTCACGCCATTGCCTGAAGATAACGTCGATCGGCGCGACTTTTTCCGCCACGGTTTGCGCAAATTAGTGCGGACCGTGGCGGATTCCGTTGATGCGGTGCGGCCGCTCATGGATGGCGAGGCATTGCTCACAGGCGAAGGTAAAGCGCGCGCTTTTCAACAGCAGAGGGCAGCCGAGGTTGCGGCTCAAAGCGACGCCAAGCAGCATTCCAGAATCCGTCCTCCCGGAGCGCTGGCCGAGGCGTCGTTTTTAACTTATTGCAGCCGTTGCGACGATTGCTTTGATGCTTGTCCGGTTTCCGCCATCGTGCCGGTGCCCGACGGCCGCGATGACGCTGGCACGCCGCAAATTTTGCCTAGTTCCATTGCCTGTGCGGTTTGCACGGAACGCAGTTGCATCACCGCCTGCGATACCGGCGCGCTGCAAGCCGTCGAAAGCGCGCGCGAAATTAACATGGGCTTAGCGGTGTTTGATGAAGACCTGTGTTTGGCATACAAAAACCACTATTGCGACACCTGTGCTTCGGTATGCCCAACGCAACCGCGCGCCATTGCCTTATTGAACGGCAAACCGAGCTTGGTACCCGAGCTTTGCATTGGTTGCGGCTTGTGCGAACAGTTTTGCCCGACGTGGCCAAAATCGGTCATCGTGCAAAATGATGCGCGTGAGGCGTACCATGTAACTCACGCCCCCCCCGCGGCCATGCCTGCCGAACCTACTCCTGACCAGCCTGAAAACCCAACAGCAATCCCAGTTGCGGCGGCTGCCGGGGAACCACCTCCGCGCAAAAGTCGCAAAAGTCGCAAAATTGAACCGGTCATCGAAGGTGATGACGATCGACCGCCAGCGCCCTCGACTTTGCCGCGCCCCTTGGCGGCGGTTTTGCTGTGGACGGCTCCGCTTTTTGCCATCGTTGGCGTTTTGGGTTGGGCGCGAATTTTATTCGGGGCGGAATTGGCGGTCGAACCGTCGTTCCGACCTTGGGCATTGCTTGGGGACTTTTTTTTGTTGGCGCTGTTCATTTTGCCGCATTCCATTTTCGCCCGTGGCATAGGTCGCAAGTGGCTCAACCTACCATTAGGCCCTTGCGGAGAGCGGCCGCTATATGTGTTTATCGCCGGCATTTCTTTGTGCATGCTGGCTTCCTTCTGGCAAACCACCGGGCCTGTGTTGTGGAACCTTCAAGGTTTGCCAGCGGTACTCGCCAACATCATCCAAGGCTGCGGTTTGGTCCTTGCGGCCTGGGCTGCGTTTGTCGTCGGCGGTGCCCAGCTATTGGGTTTGCCGCACCTGCGCGCGCTGGCCACTGGCCGCAATCCACCTGGTCAAGAGTTCATCGCCCTGCCGCCGTATTCAGTCATACGCCAACCCATCAACTTGGGCATTTTGCTGGCATTGCTGGGCATGCCTGAAGTGACTTTGGATCGGTTCATGCTCGGCGTATTAACTGCGGCATGGATCTTTTTGATCGCACCTTACGAAGAACGCGACGCTGAAATGATTTTTGGCGATGGCTTCAAGGCTTACAAAGACCGCACCCCTCGCTGGTTGCCCAAACGTAGGGCCGCCGAAGAAGAATGAATGATTTTCTTGCGCAGTTACGAGCTGTAGTCGGCGCTCGCTTTGTATTGACCGACCCGGCATCTTTGCTGGCTTATGAAAGCGACGCCCTGACCTTATTTCGCTGCCAGCCGGCGGCGGTGGTCCTGCCGGAAAACAAACTGCAAGTCGCGGCGTGCGTAAAGATCTTGCATCAAGCGCAAATCCCCTTTGCTGCACGTGGGGCTGGCACCGGGTTGTCCGGCGGCGCTTTAGTACCAGCCGGAGGCGTTATTTTGGCAATGGCTCGCATGCGCCGCATTTTGGAAATCAACGCCGACGGCGGCTGGGCGGTGGTCGAACCTGGCGTCGTCAATGCCGAATTGGGACGCCAAGTGGCTCCATTAGGTTTGCGCTATGCCCCCGATCCAGCCAGTCAAACCGTCAGCACTTTAGGCGGCAATGCCGCCGAAAATTCCGGTGGTCCGCAGTGCTTTTTACATGGCACTACTAGTCAGCACATCCTAGCCGCCGAAGTGGTGTTAGCGGATGGACGTTTGCAAACTTGGGGCACGCCGACAACATTTAGCGATGCTTTGGATTTGCGTGGTTTTCTATTGGGCTCCGAGGGCACAGTGGGCGTCATTGTTGCGTTGACCGTGCGTTTGATACCGTCGCCACCCTCTATCGTGACCCTGATGGCCGCCTTTGATTCGGTGGCCACCGCCTGCGCTTCGGTATCCAGCATAGTTTCGGCTGGTCAGCAACCAGTGGCCTTGGAGGTCATGGATCAGAAAACGATTCACGCGGTAGAAGCCTCAGTGTATCGAGCTGGTTTGCCAAAAGACGCAGGTGCGATATTGATCGTCGAAGTTGAAGGCGTCGCTGAACGCACTCACAAAGATGCCGCAGCGATTGAGGAAATTTTGCGGCAACATAACCCGATGAGGATTGAAAAGGCCGACACCCCAGCCAAACGCATAGCGGTATGGAAAGGGCGCAAAGGCGCCGGCGGAGCTTTAGGTCAATTGGGCCCGGATTCTTTTGTCATGGATGGCGTTGTGCCGCGCTCAAAATTGGTTGAAATCATGGACTTTGTTTACGAAATTGAACAAAGCACTCAATTAAATATCGCCAATTTATTCCACGCTGGCGACGGCAACATACACCCTCATATTAGCTATGACGCCCGCAATGCCGAACAGGTCGAGGTGGTTGAAGATGCGGGCACGCGCATTTTGCGCAAGTGCTTGGAATTGGGCGGATCGATCACTGGCGAACATGGCGTCGGCTTGGAAAAGCAGCATTTGATGGCCGAGCAATTCAGTGCCGACGAAATTCAAATCATGGCAGCCTTGCGCGAGGTTTTGAACCCGCAAAATCTATTAAATCCTGGCAAAGGCCTGCCGATGAAACGCGGTTGCGCCGAGGCCTTCCATCGCCATCACCGGAGTGCAACATGAGCAAAGAACCCTGTTTGCTCACCGCTCCGGCGCAGTTGGATTTGCAGCAACAAATGCTACAAATCCACGCCGACGGCTTGAGCTGGCGCGCGGTCGGCACCCAAACCCGGATGCAACCGCAAACTGCAGCTGATGTGTTTCTTAGCGCTGCCGCATTGAAGCAAATCCACTGGATTGATGCCGAAGACCGTACTTGCGAAGTCGACGCTGGCTTGTCCCCCGCCGCCCTGCACGCGGGGTTGGATGAATATGGCTTAATGCTAAGCCACAGTGGCTGCAGCGATGACGTCGGCACAATTGGCGGCTTGTTGAATTCTGGAACGCCTTCATTGTTGGCTGGCTCGTGCGGCTTGCCGCGCGATCAAGTGCTCGGCGCCACTTGGCTGCTTGGCGATGGCCGGGTCATTCGCAGTGGCGCGCGAGTAGTCAAATCCGTTGCCGGTTACGACGTTTCGCGTTTGCTGCTCAGCGCTCAAGGCCAACTGGCCGTTGGCCTACGTTTCATTTTGCGTTTGCGACCGCGACCGAGTAATTTACGTTGGTACCAACTGCCCACCGATTTACAACGGCCACCTTCAAGTTGGCGTCCGTGGGCCGATTTCCAACAAGACGGCCGACGTTTTGCTGCATGGGAAAGTTGCGACTCGCCACTGCCTCAGGCCCAATCCATTAGTTCCCACGAAGGCGATACGGCTTGGAAACTTGCGCGCAAGCAATGCCAACTGGCCAAACATTGGCTGGCTACGCCTGGTCCTTGGCCAGCCGAAAAAATGCACGCTGCCGGCTTGTCCATGCAGCAGTGCTTGATCCTCGATCACCTTGCGCATCAAAGTGCTTGGCCGCAGCTTGCGGAAGACGTCGCCCTGCCGGCTGGCAGTGCGGTGCTGCCCCATCGCCAAGCTAGCCCCTGGCTTGATGCTATGCGTCAAGCGCTATTGCGTTCATAAACATCCACCCAGCGGTGGTGAACGTCGCCAGCAACATCAACAGGAAAAACAAAATCCAGCGTTGATGCAGACCGCGAGCATACGGATTTTTGCGTAGTTTAAAACCGCTATAGATCAAGCCAGGAAGGGCGGCCATGCATAGCCCGGCGAAGACCAAATGCACCGACAGGCGCGTGGTATCAAAAGTGAATCCTTTGCCATAAAGACCGGCTTCGCGGACCGTCAGCAGCAAAGATAAAATCGCTGCAACCGCGACCGAATAATGCTGACTGCGACGCGCCTTGCGGCCCGTCCACAACGTCGCCACAACCAACACTGTGGTCACCAACAAGTGGGCTAGGAAGATCAGCATGGGCTGTCGCAAAGCATAGCAGCGCGCTAGCAGCCCCTGGGCGCGCGGCTAGAATAGAGGTCGTGGAAAGCGCGCTGGAACACCCGATGATTTCAATCTCTGCAGAATGCGGCGACGATGCTGCAACCCGAGGCCTCAGCACCATGGCAAACGCAATGCGGGCGTCATCGATTCTGACGATTGCCAATGACATTCGCGAACTTATAGCCGCCGGTGCGGACGTCGCTAATTTAACCGTCGGCGATTTTGCCCCCGACCAGTTCCCGATTCCCGAGCGCTTGCGGGACAGCATTCAGGCTTCACTGCAGCGCGGCCAAACCAATTATCCGCCGCCGGCTGGAAATCCAGAATTGCGCCAGGCGGTACGAGATTATGTCAAGCGCACTCAGGGCATGGATTACCCGTTGGAGTGCTTCACCATCCTTGGTGGCGGTCGGCCAGCCTTGTATGCCACCTATCGCCTAATCATGGATCCGGGTGAACTGGTGGTGTTCCCAGTACCCTCTTGGAACAATACCAACTATCGCGACGTCTGCCAGGTTCGGACCAAGATGGTGCCTTGCCGAGCAGAAGATTCGTTCCAACCAACCGCAGATTTGTTGCGGCCGCATTTGCGCGACGCGCGCCTGTTTGTATTGAACACGCCGCAGAATCCGTCGGGCGGGGTGATGCCAAAATCTGAAGTCGAAGCGTTTGGACACCTGTTGGTGGAAGAAAATGAACGCCGCAAGACGACCGGTGAGAAGCCGCTGTACCTGCTATATGATCAGATTTATCGCTCGATCGTTTTCCCGGGTTATCAGCATTATTCGCCCGTGCAATTGGTTCCGGAATGTGCGCCTTACGTGATCCATTCCGACGGCATCTCCAAAGGCTATTGCGCAACGGGATTGCGTTGTGGTTGGATCTTTGGACCGGCCGCTTTCACCCGCAAAGCGATCGCGCTTTTGACCCACATCGGAGCTTGGGCACCGAAGCCGGTGCAGGTCGGAACTGCCGAATGGCTGAACAACCAACCGGCAGTCGATGAGTGGGATCAAAATCTGATTTCGCGCGTGCGCAATCGTTTGGACGTGCTTTACAAAGGCATGCAGCAAATACGTGATGCCGGCCATCCGGTAGACATTATTGAACCGCAAGGTGCAATCTACTTGTCGGTGCGTTTCAACTTAGTGGGCCGTAAAACTGCCGCTGGCACCGTTTTGAATAACAACGAAGACATCCGCAAATACCTGTTGACCGAAGCCGGTTTTGCGCTGGTGCCGTTCAAGGCTTTCGGCGCCACCGACGCCGACGACCAAGGTTGGTCACGGGCTAGCGTGGGCGCAGTCAGCTCGGAAGAGTTGCAGCGTGCACTGCCTCGGGTTCAACAAGCACTAGCTGACACTAGTCCGGCGTAATTCAAATTCTACTTGCTGATATTCGCGCCCGTTTAAGTAAAAGCGGGCGCGGCAAGCCCCGTCGATGAGTAGTGCAGTTTTGCGATCAAAAATGCGCTCGCGAATCTTAAATTCGCTGTAGCAGGATCCGGGGATTTCGATTTCCCCAGCCCTATATTTTTTTTGCCGCGGCCGATTCGGATTTTTTCCGGGCGTTTCAATTTCATAAACCAATTGGGCAGCGCAGGTGCCGCCTTCGTTATGGATTTCTAATTCAAAAACCAACGCAGTGTTGGGTGCTACTGGCTGTGAATTTGCCAGACTCACTTGCACGCTCAATGCTAATTTGCCAAAACCAAGAAAAGCCAAGGCGCGCTCGTCGCCATCTTTGACCATGGTTCGTAACCCTTTTTTGATGATGTGCGTTTGATGCGGGCCAACGTCTCCTTCCTCCTGCCAACGCGCCGCAATTTCTAACACCAACTCCGGCTTCTTTTTTGAAATATCATTCAACGCGTTGCCCACCGCATTGGCGACATAGCGCGAGTGATCGCCACGCAGCGCTTCAATGATGGGCAGCATCAATGCTGGCGACTGCACGCTCCAAGTCAAATGTTTGACCCATACCCCACGCGGTCGCAATGCTTCTACCGCAGTCCGCCTGACAGTTTCAGAGCGATCCGTCGTCCAAGGAAGTAATTCTTGCACCACTTCCGGCCCCATGAGTTCGGCCTGCGGACGGACCCCAAAAGCTTGCACCGCTTCGGCCACCATGTGGTTTTCGTCACGCGCAATCAGCCGCAGTTCTTCTAATACGCGCTGCGGGTGTTCGGCTAATAATCGAGCACAGATGCCCGGCCCATGAAACCGCACTCGCGATTCGGGATTGCCTGTCAACTCATGGATCAGGCCTATTGGGTCCAAATCTTCCGCAAAGCGTTCTGCCAATCGGTCCTGCACCAGCTTCCATTGGGCAACAATGCCAAGTTCAAAATAACCGGCGGCAGCAAGTTCTTCCGCTAAGCCAAAAGACCGCGCAACTCCAAAAGTGGCGCAAGTCGCTTCAATCAGCGGTAGCGAGCTAGTCTGCGGTGTTTCCGCAGCCAATCCAGAACCGGATTGAGATCGACGGCGAAGTTTACCCGGCATGGCTTGGAATCAGCTTGCGCCGAACTTATCCATCCAGCTGCCGGCCTAATTCCTGCAGCGCAAAATGCACTGCCGGTGTGGGATAAGGCCGCGGTCGTGGTTGCAAACGCACCAGCACTCGCCCGTCACTTTTTTGCTGCACGCGCACGTAACTGTGCTGCGAAAAACTGTCGTCGGCGGTGACGATGTAAAGTATCCAACCGTCTTTGGCGGTGAAGACTTCTTTGATTTCAAGGACGCTTGGGCCTTGACTGAAGCGTTTGCCGGCCAGCTCCAATACAGCCTCGGGCAACGGGCTTTTTTTCAGGTGAACGATTTCCATGGTTTCCTGGTCGAGCAAGCGCGGCGCGTTGGCGGTCCGCTCAATTTGTGCGAGTACACGAAAGATTGAACGCTTATCCTCGAGCCACTTTTCTTCATAGCGCGTCCGGAAAGGTCGTTCGGGATTAGTTTCTTCGGCCAATATTTTGAAGTAGCCGCTACCGCCCAATACTTCAGCGGCTTCCTTGGCGTACCACTCTTGGTCAGTAACCAATTCAAAAAAACCGCCGACCTTCAGTACGTCGGCCAAAGTAGTAGAAAATTGCGGTGAATAGACTCGGTGCTTGGCTTGCTTGGCTTTGGTCCAAGGCATGGGGAATTGCATCAATACATGCTCAAGGCTGTTTGGGGCAAATAGTTCGCGCAATAAATAGCGTGCATCCCCCCGCACCACCCGAATGTGGTCGCGCCCGCTTTGCGCGAACTTAGGCAAAGCGCGAATGACACAATCTTGCGGCATCTCAATCCCAACAAAATTCCAATCCGGATGTTGGCCTGACCACCAATCCAAATATTCCCCATTTCCAAAGCCAATTTCCACCGCCAGCGGTGCTACCCGGCCAAATTCTTGCGTCCATTTCACCGGCAGCTGAGGCAGCAGTGCCGGTTCCAACTCATATTGCTGCAGCAGATTAGGGCGGACCTTCATGGCCGCGCATTATCTCAAAATC
This sequence comes from Planctomycetota bacterium, assembly GCA_014382805.1. Lineage (GTDB taxonomy): Bacteria > Planctomycetota > UBA1135 > UBA1135 > UBA1135 > JACNIZ01. Next base: position 20,583 of record JACNIZ010000216.1, on the reverse strand, counting down.
TTCCGTCACACTCAATTTGGCCTTGTTTTCTTTTCCATTTGGACGAAAATGAACCTGCGATGGATCGCCTCATCACACTTTTGTCCATGTTGCTACTGCTCTTTCCAAGCAGTCTGCCAGCTATGGGTAAGGTGTGTACCCAGCTTGATCCCGATCAAAGTTCTTGCTGCTGTGCCCAGAAGGTAGAGGTTGACGGCCCCGTATGGAGCAAAAATTGCTGCTGCGAGGTGGAAACGCCAATACCTGCTAAGACGCCGTCGCCAGCGAATTTGGATGTGAGCTCCACTGAATGGGAAGTTTTGCCTCCAATGATTGCTTGCAGCGCCGTTATCGCACGGCCTCCGGTCAAGGTTGCCCAGGCCCCCGCCCTAAAGGATGCACGCGGCCCGCCAATTGACCTGCAACGTCGTTACGGCGTTTTTCTTTGTTGAGAATTGCTAACCCGCCCAGATAGTTCTGGGGTCGGGTTGTTTGTGCATTTTGAGCCTCGCTTTCATGCGAGCCGTTTGTAGCAATCTCACGATGAAAAGAAAAACACTGTGCAAAAATTCATAATCCTGGCTGCCTTCATTGCAGCAAGCTGTAGCCACGCGCCTACGCGCTCCGACGGCGACGACATCGCCCTGGCTAGCCCACCCATTCAACTTTCGACGCAAGATCCTACGCCAGTGGCCTCCTTTGGCGGCCTAGCCGACTTGATCGCGGAAGCTCATCGCTCCCATCCTGGATTAGCGGCGAAGCAGGCCGGGTGGATGGCCACAAAAGCCAAGATCAAGCAAGTCCAGGGATACCCTGACCCGAGCATAGGCATCGGCGGTTTTATCAGCCCGCTGGAAACACGCAACGGACCCGTGGTGGCTCGAATCGGCATCAATCAGCGCTTGCCTTGGCCGCGAGAATTAGATGCCAAAGAAGATGGCGCCACTGCCCAGGCAGCTGTGGCTTGGACGCAATGGCAAAGCATGAGTTTGCAAATTCAAGAGCAGTTGCAGATTGCATGGTGGGAGCTAGCTTTCCTCCATCAAGCCAGAGAATTGGTAGAAAAAACTTTGCAATTAGTAATCACTAGCGAAGAAAGTTTGCACGCGCAGCTTGAAGTGGGCCGAAGCAACTTGCCAGAGGTGATTCGAATGGAGATCGAACGTGCCAAATTGGAAGATCGATTACGCAATTATCAAGATCAAATGATCCCATTACGTTTTGAAATTCGCAGTTTGATCGGAATGGTTGGTGATGAGGCTCTATGGCCGAAACCAGTGTTAAATCCAACCCAGGATTCGATCCACGCCGATGACCTGCCGTTCAGCCCACCCGCGGGACACCCTGAGCTATTGGAATTTGATTATTCGCTGATTGCAGCTCGAGCCCAACTCGACCTAGCTCAAACCAATGGTTGGCCCGAGGTCATGTTAGGTCTGGAATGGACCTTGATTGGCGACGGCCCAGCCAGCGCGCCAGACGCCGGTCAAGATGCTTTGGCGGCCTCAATTCAATTCAGCTTGCCGTTGCACCAAAACCGCTATGAAGCGTCCAGACGAGAGGCGCAGCAGCGAATCAATCAATTCACTTTGGCGAGAAGAAATCGCCTGCTTGGCCTGAGTACAAAATTATCTAAGGCACTTTACCAATATCGCGACGCACGTCGTCGCATTGCTCTTTATCGGGATCAATTGGGATCTAAAACGGACCGCGGATTCGACGCAGCGCTGTCGGCATTAGAAACCGGCAATGCCAGTTTTGAATCTTTGCTCGCCACTTTGCGCTTGTTATTGGAATTCCAAGTTGCCTCTGCTCGGGCCGAAGCAGACAGCAGGCAAGCGCTTGCTCGTATCGAGAGGCTTTCAGGATTCGCCCATTCCCCTCAAGCGACTCCGATCGTTCCATCTACACCGAAGTCCCCGCCTGTTGCTGAAGAATCTTTGGAGGAAAACGAATGAGCGAAATTGAAAACAAGAAGTCGACCAAAAAAAATCTAAAGCCCATTCACCTACCCATTTGGCTGCTATTGTTGATTGGTGCGTTGATTGGCTGGGGATTGCATCCGAATCAACAGCAAGTGCCTACGGAAACTGAACTCGCCAGCGCCGCAGATGGGCAGGAAGATGCCGCCGCTGCCGAGCCTAGTGTTTGGACTTGCTCCATGCACCCGACGGTGATGTTGCCTGAATTTGGCTTGTGCCCCATCTGCAATATGGATTTGATTGAATTGGTGCCTAACTCTGGCGGGGCAACGGGTCCTTCGGAATTGAAAATGAGTGCCACTGCCGTCGCTTTGGCGGAAATATCTACGACTCCGGTTCAACGCATGGAAGTGACACACGAAGTTTCCATGGTTGGGAAAATTGCATATGACCAAACAAAAATGGCGGCAATTCCCGCTTGGTTTGCAGGCCGTATCGATCAAATTTTTGTCGATTCCACTTACATACCGGTCAAAAAAGGAGACCACTTGGTGGCCCTTTATAGTCAAGATTTATATGCCGCGGAACGTGACTTCTTGGAAGCTCGGGATGGCAACGCACGCTTGGCGTCGGCCGCGCGAGGTCGCTTGCGTTTGATGGGAGTGAGCGAAGAGCAAATCAAACAACTTGAAAAAAATGGCAAACCAAACGAACGAGAAATTGTTTATGCAACCATTGACGGGTTCGTCGTGCATAAAAATGCGATGCTTGGGCGCTATGTAAAAGAAGGCGAGGTTTTGTATCAAATCGCCAACTTGGATCAGGTTTGGCTAGAACTCGACGCCTACGAAACCGACCTGCCCTGGCTGCGTTACGGCCAAAAGGTCGAATTCGACGTACTTGGTTGGCCGGGAGAAATTTTCGGCGGTCGAGTTTCGCTGATTTCACCGGTGCTACACGAGCACACCCGCACCATTCATTTACGCGTGCAAGTCGACAACGCCGACGGCAAACTTCGTCCTGGCATGGTGGTCAAAGCGCGCTTGCATGCGCAGCTTTCCAATTCAGGACGGGCCATGGATCCGGACTTGGAAGGCAGTTGGATCTGCCCCATGCACCCGGAAGTAATTGTAGAGGTGGCAGGAGCCTGTCCCAAATGCGGAATGGATTTAATTCCCGCATCCGAAATGGGAAGCACAGACTCCTTTTACGAAGACGACCCCTTGGTCATTCCCGTCACGGCCCCACTGATCACTGGCAAACGCGCCGTAGTTTATGTGCGACTTCCTGGCGAAGAGCCCCACTTTCAAGGACGTCAAATTGTTCTCGGTCCACGTGCTGGCGATTGGTTTGTGGTGAATGAAGGATTGAGGGAAGGTGAATTGGTGGTTGACAAAGGTGCTTTCCGTTTGGACGCCGAATTGCAGCTAACCGGAAAGGTCAGCATGATGAGTCCTGAGGGGGGCGGCTCAGGCGGCCACAATCATGGCGGAATGCCGGGCGATGCCTCCATGGCAGAAATGATGCCGCACGAAATGAGTTGGGACCGTTTGCCAGCCAATGCGGCCTTTCAAACCCAATTAGGTGCACTTGCAAAGGCTTATGTTGGCATTCAAGTTGGCCTAGCTGGCGACGACCTGCTCGCTGCACAATCGGCAGCTAAAAACACCATCGCGGCACTGGATCTTATGCCCCATGACGGCGTAGAGGGTGACGCCCACAAAATGTGGATGGAGCTGGAAGAGCAAGTTCGTCTTCCTTTGGAAGAAATGATCGCAACTGATCAAATGGACGCCGCTCGAGCATTCTTTTTGCCACTTAGCTCCATCATGATCGAAACCGTGCAACGTTTCGGAACTGCCGGTGCTGGCGAATTAAAGCTTGCCTTTTGCCCCATGGCCGACGACGACAACGGCGCAGATTGGTTGCAATTTGGCGACGACATTCGCAATCCATATTTTGGCTCTGAAATGCTGATGTGTGGCGAAGTCATTAGGACTTTGAGCGAGGAAAAATAAGATGCTTGAAAAATTAAGCAATGCATTTTTAGAGCGTCGCTTGGCCGTGTGGCTGCTGATGCTGATGCTCGTCGGCTGGGGAGTTTTGGTTGCGCCATTCGATTGGAAGATTGGCGATCTGCCGCGCAATCCGGTTCCGGTGGATGCGATTCCAGACATCGGGGAAAACCAGCAAATTGTTTTCACCGAATGGATGGGGCGCTCGCCGCAAGACGTCGAAGACCAGGTGACTTATCCGCTCACGGTGTCGCTGCTTGGCGTGCCGGGCGTGAAAACGATTCGTTCTTATTCCTACTTTGGTTTTTCGACAGTGTATGTCATCTTCGAAGATGACATTGAGTTTTATTGGTCGCGATCGCGAGTCCTAGAAAAGTTAAATAGCTTGCCCGCTGGCACGCTACCCGACGGTATTCAACCCGCTCTAGGACCAGACGCTACCGCCTTGGGGCAAGTATTTTGGTACACCCTGGAAGGTCGTGATGCGGCAGGAAACCCAACCGGTGGTTGGGACCTTGATGAATTACGTAGTTCGCAAGACTGGTTAGTGCGCTATGCGTTGATGTCGGCAGCCGGGATTGCCGAGGTTGCATCGGTCGGTGGTTACTTGCGCGAATATCAGGTCGACGTCGACCCTGAGGCCATGCGTGCCCATCGTGTGACTTTGCAGCAAATATTCCAAGCGGTGCGAGAAGCAAACTTGGAGGTCGGCGCTCGAGTGATTGAATTAAACGCGGTCGAGTATTTTGTGCGCGGTTTGGGCTGGGTCGAAAGCCTGTCAGACCTAGAGCAAGCTGTAGTCCGTTCTGAAGATGGCGTCGCGATACGAATTGTCGACGTGGCGACGGTTTCGGCTGGACCGGCACAACGCCGCGGTGCGTTGGACAAGGGCGGGGCCGAAGTCGTCGGTGGGGTGGCGGTAGTGCGCTATGGATCCAATCCATTGGCTGCCATCAAAGCATTAAAGGCCAAGATCAAAGAGATCGCTCCGGGTTTACCCAAAAAGACCTTGGCCGACGGTACGGTTTCACAATTAACCATCGTGCCGTTTTATGATCGAACCGGCCTGATTTATGAAACGCTGGACACTTTGAACGAGGCCATCTCGCAAGAGATTTTGGTCACAATTATGGTGGTGCTGCTGCTGTTGATGCGGATGCGTCCGGCGCTACTGGTTTCGGCCACGCTGCCGTTGGTAGTACTGTTCTGTTTCATCCTAATGAAGGTGGCCGGAGTCGACGCCAACCTGGTCGCCCTATCCGGCATTGCAATTGCGATTGGCACTATAGTCGACGTCGGAATTGTGATGATCGAAAACATCCAGGAACGGATGGACGAGGGCGGGGTCGGTGTCAATCGAGTCGAGGCGGTGAAAGCTGGTGTAGCCGAAGTTGGACCGGCGGTGCTGACTGCAATCACCACTACCATTCTGGGTTTTTTACCGGTATTCACCATGACCGGTGCCGAAGGCAAATTGTTCCAACCGTTGGCCTGGACCAAAACTTTTGCCTTGCTCGGGTCAGCCGTAGTAGCCATCTTGTTTTTGCCGGTATTGGCGGCGACCTTCTTGCGTCCGCGGGTAAAAATCCTATCCAAGCAGCGCTATGGAGCCCTCGTCAATCTTTTGTTGTATGCATTGGTTGGCTGGTTGCTGTCTCGCGCATGGCACCCGTTAGGAATAGAGTTCCCCGGTCGAAACTTGGTGTTCTGCCTGGCAATTGTCACCAGCCTGCTTCTTTTCTTTCGCTTGTTCGAACGCGCCTATCCTTGGATTTTGGGACTTTGTTTGGCGCACAAAAAGAAATTTTTGCTGCTTCCGAGCGCCATTATCCTGTTCGGATTTTCCAGCTGGCTAGGCTTTCAAACTGTCTTTGGTTGGATTCCAGCCGGTCTTAACTTGGTCGGATTGCCTGGCGAGCGTCTAGAAAAAACCGAAATCTGGACTGATGCGCGCCATGCATTGCCAGGTTTTGGTCGCGAGTTTATGCCGCCGTTGGATGAAGGATCATTCCTCTTCATGCCGACCACCGCCCCACACGCTTCCATCGGCACCACCATGGAAATCCTGCGCCAAATGGACATGGCGATTCAGGCCATTCCTGAGGTGGAAATGGCAGTCGGCAAACTCGGACGAGTGGAATCCGCTTTGGACCCAGCACCGGTTTCCATGGTCGAAACCATCATCGAACTCAAGCCGGAATATATATTCGACGAAAATGGTGATCCGGTGCGAGTCTGGCGCGAAGAAATCAAAACCGCGCAAGATGTGTGGGAGGAAATTGTTCGCGTCGCCAAGTTGCCTGGGGTGACTTCAGCGCCTAAATTACAACCCATTGCCGCACGCTTGGTCATGTTGCAAAGTGGCATGCGTGCACCGATGGGTTTGAAAATCAAAGGACCCGATCTTGCCACCATCGAGGCGGTAGCCCTGCAAGTAGAAAGCATGCTCAAGGAGGTACCGGTGGTAGAGCCAGCCACGGTCATTGCCGATCGGGTGATTGGCAAACCTTACCTCGAATTTGAAATTGATCGCAAAGAGGCGGCACGCTACGGCTTAAACGTGATGGATGTGCATCAAATCCTAGAGGTGGGTTTGGGCGGCAAAAAAATCACTACAACCATCGAAGGACGGGAGCGCTATCCGGTTCGAGTGCGCTACCAACGAGAACGTCGCGATTCGCTTGAGGAGATGGAGCGCTTGCTACTGCCGACGCCATCGGGCGCCCAAATCCCGCTTTCGCAAGTTGCAAAAATTAATTATTCCCGTGGCCCTCAGGCGATTAAAACTGAAGACACCTTTTTAGTGGCATACGTCACCTTCGGCAGCAAACCAGGGCTAGCCGAAGTTGATGTCATTGAACAATGCCGCGACTACCTCTCGGGCAAATTGGAAAGCGGCGAATGGCAGCTTCCCACAGGAGTCTCTTATTACTTCGCTGGAGCATGGGAAAACCAAGTACGAGCATCTAAAACTCTGGCCGTCGTTTTGCCTGTTGCGCTACTCCTAATCTTGTTAGTTCTGTACTTACAGTTCAATTCGATCATGACCACCTGCTTCGTATTTTCAGGGGTGTTCGTTGCCTGGTCCGGAGGCTTCCTTTTACTTTGGCTGTACTCCACGGCAGGCTTCCTCGACTTTGAAGTTCTCAGTACCAACATGCGAGACCTTTTCCAAGTCAGCCCACGCAATCTATCCGTTGCAGTCTGGGTTGGTTTCCTCGCCCTATTCGGCATCGCCACCGACGACGGCGTAGTCATCGCCACCTACCTCAAACAGAACCTGGAGAGGCGCAAGCCAAAATCCATCTCCGAGGTGCGCAAAACGGTCATTGAAGCAGGTAAACGACGCTGTCGGCCCTGCTTGATGACCACTGCCACCACCACCCTCGCCTTGTTACCGGTCATGAGTTCTACTGGCCGAGGCGCGGACGTCATGGTTCCCATGGCAATCCCCTCCCTCGGAGGAATGATTGTCGCCTTAATCACCATGTTTGTAGTGCCGGTGCTGACTAGCATACACGAGGAGTACAAAATTCGTAAAATCGATGCTTCCAAAGCTAAATCAGTAAAGCCTAAACCACTACTAGCTACCCATCCCGATACACCACAAAAAGATTCATGAAAACCTTAATTAGATTAACAGCTTTGATTGCATTAGGCCTGCCGGCTTTTGCGCAAGAGCACGACCACGCCAAAACCGCAACCGACGCGAAAGCGGCCGTTCCAACAATTCTGGCAGCCCAAACTACTTGCCCCATCAGCGGGGAAGTATTGGAAGACAAAACAAACTTCGTCGACTATGAAGGTCAACGGGTTTACGTGTGCTGCAAAAAGTGCGTCAAGAAATTCACCGCTTTCCCGGATAAATTCATTTCCGCAATGGCAAAGTCCGGCCAAGCCGTTGAAAACACCCAAACCACTTGCGTGGTTTCAGGAGAAGAGCTCGACGAAGATGCAGTGACTTTGGCATTCGGCAACAAAACCATTAAGGTTTGCTGCAAAAAATGCGCGAAGAAAGTTAACGCAGAACCGATCAAGTATTTTGACAAACTTGAAGGTCGCAAGGCTCAAGAGCGTTGCGCCGTCATGGGTGGAAAAATCATTCCGGAGAATTCGTTCGTCGTGAACGGAACTCATGTAGACCAGTGCTGCCCTGGCTGCGAAAAGAAATGGCGTGCCGATCCTGGCAAATACTTTTCTAAGTTGGCCGAGCAAAAAATCGTACTGCAACCAGCTTCAGACCGCTGCCCAGTGATGCCAAAAATGGCCGTAAAAGACCGTCGCTATTTCGTCACCATGGGTGCGCGACGTTTTTACTTCTGCTCCGAAGGCACACGAACCAAATTCTTGGAAAGCCCTGAAAAGTACCTGAAGAACTTGGACAAAATGCCAGAAACCGGCCCACCACCGGCTGCTGTCAAAAAGGTAATGGAAAAGGCTGGCCATGAAGCCACCGCCCACGACGGCGCGGCGAATCATGGTACTTCCAACTCATAAAACCTGGTCCATCCCGGGCCAACCATCCGGACCGATCCAGCCCAGGCCATGGTAAATGGCCTGGGCTGGATCCGTTGTGGCATCATGCTGGCAACCGAAGGGGCATTTGAGTTAGCATAGATCCATGCTGCTGAAGGCCATCCGGTGCCAAATCTCCCCCGAAGAACGAAAAATGTTCGCGGAAGGTCAGCAACTATGGACCGCCCTAGCAGACCTGCCAGGCTTTATTTCCCAGCAAGGCGGATGGAATGATAACGACGCCTGGGTTTTCGGTTGGTGGCAGAATTGGCAGCATTATTCGGCTTTCATGGCCGAGCACCACGACCCGATTTACGCTCTTGCTCAACAAGCTGCAAGCATCCAGAAATCTGATATCAGCTTTTGGCAAAGCTTGCCTTCTGCAAAACTCGATCGTACCCGCAATCTATGCACAGAAGGGCAGGCTCAAGTCATTTTGCTTGAAATGTTGCAGCTGGCGCCCGGCGCTTGGGCAGACTTCGACGATTTTTTGAAATGGCGATGGCGGCCGGGATTGGCCGGTGCCGCCGGGTTGGCGACCGCACAAATTTGTCAGCATCGCAAGCTGCCAGGCAAATATATGGCATGGAGCCGTTGGCTAGCTAGCGCCGATCCCGTGGGCATGGGCAGGTTACTACAACCGGGCTTCAAGTTGCCACACCGGCGCACACAACTTTTTAAGAGCTTGGCCCAAAGCAAAATTCGAGTTGAGTCCGATTGGCAAGTGGAAGCCACTCAGCCGCTGCCCGATGCACAAAAATCAATTCCGCCTTTTGAGTTGGAATAAGCGCTTCACACAAAGTGTTTTTACCAACCGTTCGCTTCCATGCTAGCCAATACCTGATAGGCAACGACGACGTTATCGCGCCCATCCTTGCCACTGACTTCGTGCTCGGTACCGTCACGGACGGCAGCGGTGAAAGCTTCTAGCTCGGCACGCAACGGCTCGGCCTCTTCCAATTGCAGTTCCTCCAAGTCCAGAAGGCTTTGAAAACCCTCCAACGGATTGGCGGAAGCAGCAGCTTCGGCAATTTTTTCCGGGCTGAAATCTTTGGATTTACGCACCAAAAGTGAATACCGGTCTTGCGAGTCAATCGACACATAACTATCCGGGCCAAAAAATCGGAAACGTCGCATCGGTTTTAAGGACAAGCGCGACGCCGTCAAATTCGCCACCGCCCCACCCTCAAAACGCAGTCTTGCCGAAACAATATCTTCAGATGGGCTCAAAGTTGAACCGCCAACGGCGTCGACGGATACGACCGGCCGCCCGATCCAAGCCAAACACAAGTCGATGTCATGGATCATCAAATCCAAGACCACCCCGACGTCGGTACTGCGGAAGGAATAGGGTGCCAATCGGTGCGCTTCAATAAAACGCGGTTGAATACCTAGTTCGCGCGCGCGTTGCACCGCAGGATTAAAGCGCTCCACATGGCCGACGCCGACCATGGCGCCACCCTCTTCCGCATCAGCCAAAATTGCCTCGCAGGTTGCAACATCGGGCGCCATTGGCTTTTCAATCAGGCAGGCTTTTCCCGCCTTCAAAAACGGAGCGGCGCATTGCCGGTGCAAAACCGTCGGCACTGCGATGATCGCAAAGTCCACCTGGTTGATTAAATCAGCCACCTCGCTTTGGTATTCACAGTCGTACAAAGACGCCATTTCCTGGCCGCGTTTAGGGTCGGAGTCGACCACCGCCAATAAATTGACGTCGGCCATATCCGCCAAAATTCGCGCATGATGGCGGCCCAAATGGCCAACGCCAACCACACATGCTTTCAATGGAGTCGCAGCATGCTCACCTGCCGCCGCGGAGGATTGAGGGGAGTTTTGCTCGGACATTTTGCTTAATCGTCGGCTTGAGGGGGCCGGCGCAAGGCTTCGCGATAACGACCTTGGTAGCCCTTTTCCATGTCGCGCAGAAATGAAACCAAACGCAGTACTTCGGGCGTCAGGCTTTCAACGGCTTCAATTTCATCCAATACCAAGGCGCTGGGAGTGTCATCCTGAAAGAGCTTGCGGAAGGCGGCCCGCAGTTGGCGCACCGTTTCCGTCGGCGTATTGCTGCGCTTTAGACCGATGACATTGACACCGCGCACCCGCGCCGGACTGCCTTCGATGGTCATGAACGGTGGCACATCTTTCACCACCCGGCTCATACCACCCACCATCGCCTGCTTGCCAATGGTGACGTAGTGGTTGACCGCCGCACCACCGGAAATAATGGCATTGTTTTCAATCCGCACGTGGCCAGCCAACAATACGTTATTACCAATGATGACATTATCCTCAATCACACAATCATGTGCGACGTGAGCGCAAGCCATAATCAGATTGTTGTCGCCTAAACTGGTTACCCATGAACCAGCAGCGGTGCCGATGTTAATGGTCACGAACTCGCGCACCACGTTGTCGTTACCGATGACCAGCGCCGACTCCTCACCGGTGTATTTCAAATCTTGCGGCATGCCGCCGATCGCACATTGGCCCACAAAATGGTTGCGTTCGCCAATCGTGGTATGCCCTTGCACGGTGACGTGCGGCCCTAATATTGTGCCTGGGCCGATTTTAGTGCGACTGCCAACGTAACAAAACGGCCCCACCACCACGCTGGAATCCAGCTCGGCACCGGGAGCCACAAAAGCAGTGGGATGAACTGAGCTCATGCAGGTTCGATTACAGCAAACGACAGCATCGCTTCGGATACCACGCGACGTCCCACTTTGGCATGGGCTTTAATTTGGGCGCGGTTTTTGTTCAAGCGCAAGACGTCCACTTCTAAGCGCAGTTGATCACCAGGTATTACTGAACCACGGAATCGGACCTTGTCGATGGAAGCCAAAACTCCCAACATGCCGGTCATTTCCAGTTTGCGCTGCAACAAGAAGCCTGCTAATTGCGCTAATGCTTCCAATTGCAGAACGCCGGGCATGATCGGCTGACCAGGAAAATGGCCCTGGAAAAATGGTTCATTGATGGTCACATTTTTGACGCCGACAGCTCGGCGGAAGCCTTCGACTTCAATGATGCGGTCGACCAACAACAGCGGGTATCGGTGCGGAAGGCGTCGCAATACGTGTTGGATATCGTATTGAACGCCGTAGTCATCGCCGCGCACCTCTTGCTGATCCAACTCACCGCGCAGGTGCTTGGCCAGCACTTGATTCAGGTTATGGCCACTGCGATTGCAAATGACGTCGGCGCAAATGTCGGCGCCTACCAAAGCCAGGTCACCAAGCGCGTCGGCAATCTTGTGACGCGTTGGTTCACAGGAAACTCGAAATTCAGGAGTATTCTCGCCGCCAAGCACCAAGGTGTTTTCGGCATTGGCGCCTTTGCCTAAGCCGGCTTCCAGCAAAGTGTCTATTTCCACCGCACGGACGAATGTTCGAGCCGGTGCAATTTGTTCTAGGTAATTATCTTTGGCCAGGTCAAAGATGACCGGTGTATCGTCGACGCCTTCGGGGTAATGAGGATAATAGCGAATCGTCAATCCTTCGCCTGTGGGCGGCAGCAAAATCATTTCTGCGCCGTGCTCATCTCGAAATACGCTCGGCTCCTGCGGAGTGAAGGTCTTGCGCGCTTCTTTTTGCTCCACAATGATGCCTTCCACCAGTTTTTCACAATAAATCAGCGGTGAGCCATCCATGCCCGGCATCTCGTCGCCGGATACGGAAACCCGCAGGTTGTCCACACGCAGCCCCATACAGGCGGAAAGCATGTGTTCGACCATGCCGACCATTTGGTTGCCAGCACGTAAAACCGTGCGCCGCATCGAAACCGTCAGGTTGCCGGCGAGCGCTGGAATATCCGCTGGGTCCTCCAAATCGGTGCGGTTAAAAATCACACCAGTTCCAGGCGGGGCTGGCTCTAAGCGCACCTTGATCTGTTCGCCAGAGTGAAGGGCAACCCCTTCAAACTCGACGCTTTTTTTAATGGTTCGCTGCTTTCTGGCCATGGCGTTGCAATCTGCGGCTATTGAGCCAGGATAGCAATCAATTCATCGGTCACATCACGATCTGGATGAATCCAATAAGTACTGCGCTGGCGCAGCAATTCCATGGCTTGGGCAGGATTGTCCCAAGGCACGGCTTTCAATGAGATTGGGGCCACCACGATCGACTCATAACCCTTTTCTGCGCCCAGTTTCTCAACTGCTTTGTGAATGCTGCTAGAGGCCATAAAAAGGAACTCGTCGTCGATACTGCGCTGAGCTTGCATCAATAGATCCTGCTCACCCTTAACGGTTTCCTCGCGGATTTTCAGGTGCATGCTCAAACTGCGGTACTCAGCAGTGGCAGGATCCATGATCGCGAGCTGATCTTTTTCGGTGTTCAGCTTTTTGGCCTCAGCTTTGAGTTCCTGATAACGCGTCTGCAATGGCTTCATCGCCATGGCGAACTGAGCTTCTAGCCTAGGATCGCCTTTAATGGCCCGACCTAAGTCAATGTAGTAAGTACCTGGAACCAAAACGGCCGCAGCACGCACGACGTAACCAGTGGCGGTGCCTACGGCCAGAGCCGCAACCACGAAGTAGAGGAGGAATGATTTACGCATTAGAACTCACCAAAGTTGAGGTGGAAGACACGGTCGTCATCGTTGTCTTCGGAAGCCAACGGCCAGCCGAAGTCCAGCGCGATTGGGAATTGTGGCATCATTGGTAGGCGGATGCGAACGCCAAATCCGGCCGAAACACGCAGCGGTTCGAGGTCGGAAAATTCATTGCCGTAAGTACCGGCATCAACGAAGAATGCGCCGCGAGCCCATTGGAACTCGGCGATCTCTTCGCGTACCCGAGCGGATGCAATTGGGAAGCGCAATTCGACCGAACCATTCACTGAAGCTTCGCCACCGATACTGAAGCCTTCGTCGGTCCGCCCCACCCCACGGTAATCAAAACCGCGAATGGTGCTGGTGCCGCCCATCCAATAACGTTCGGAGTAAGGCACCGGAAGGTCGGACCATGCTTTGCGCGCTCGGCCCTCAAAAGCTAGGGTCCAATCCCGACCTAAGGTGTCTTCCCAAATCCCGAAGTACTTACCGAAACTCCAATCAGCTTCGATGTAATCCATATCGCCACCCATGAATTCACCGTTTTGACGCAATTCAAAACGGGTCTTCCAACTATCCACCGGCGAAAATCGATCCTGCACCGTGCTGTAAGAAGTACCGGCAATCAGAGTGTGCTTCCACAGTTCATAATTGGAATCCAAGCCGATGCCCGGAGTCACGTTACTGCTGATATCGGAAACGCCGATCTTCTCCCAGCGCGGTCCGGCGAACAGTGAGAAGTAACGTCCGAAGCGGCGCGACAAGGTAAAACCCAAACCAGTGCGCTGTTCTTGGTGGGTGCGCAGGTAGCGATAGGTTTTATAAATGTCGGTACGAAAGCCGAGTTGGCTGACGTGTTCACCCAACAAATCGGGCTCAAAGAAACTCAGCTTATAAGTACTAAATTCTGAGCCTGGCGCCAGGAAAAGCTGCAGAGTTTGACCGCCACCAGTGAATGCTTCCCCATCAAGAATTTCCGCAAAGGAACTACCCAGCGAAGAAGGCGTATCGGTGATGTCGAAGTTCTGCTTCTGTAGGTTGATTGACAGAAACGGGCCGTTGTTGGAACTAATACCACCGCCAAACAACATGTTGCCAGTGCCAGCACCTTCGCGGACGTCGAAACGTAGGTCGACTAAGTCAGGATCCGGGGTCGGTAGAAAGCGGTAATCGACGTATGGCTGGCCGGTGTTTGGATCCAAGTAATAGCCACTACCAAGCAGGCGACGGTGGGCAACTGCGGCCAAACTGGAATCAGCTAAATCTCCCGGCTCGGTTTCAATCTCTCGCCGGATCACCCGATCTTGGGTGTACTCGTTGCCGAAAATTAAGACCTCGCGGATGTGCTTGGGCTTACCCTCATGCACGCGGAAAATGACGTCGAATTTATTGCCTTCGGCCAGCAATTTTTCGGTGGTGACCGAAAAGAAAGTAGCATCAGCTTCCACACCAGAGGAAGCCGCGGTGTGGCCTTTGGCTCCGTAATAACGCCGAATCGCCGCCAGGTCGCGGTCCAGCCGCATTTGCTCGAGCGGCATGCCCGGCTCAACCTGCAGCAGTTTCGTTAACTCGGCATGGTCATAAACCAAATCCGGCGCGTTTTTGGCAGGTTGAATGCTGATGGAATTCACCGAGAACAACGGTCCTTCAACAATCTGGTAGGTCAGGCGCACGCGTGATTGATCGTTATAAAATTCACGATCCTTCAAACTCACCTTTGCTTCTAGATAGCCATATTCGTTGTACAACCGCTCCAACGCAACAATGTCGTTACGCACCGTGGTTTCAGCGCTGAAAATGGAACCCGGAAAAATAAACCAACCGGTACTACTCTCTACAGTGCCTTCCAAATCGGTACCGACAAACTTATCTGCTTCAATCGCCGAGTTGCCTACAAAAAGAACCTCGCCGACGCGCACCTTGTCGCCCTGCTCAATATGGAAGATGACCTCGTCTTTTTCTTCTACGACCTCAGGAGTCACTTCTACGAAGTGAAAGCCTTTAGCCTGAAACGAACGCACGATATCGTTCTGAATACGCGGCATAGCCAATCGGTCGATCGATTGCGCACCGGTCAAGCCGGTGGCCAGCAACAATTCTTTGCGCGACAAATCGCTTTCGTCGTGGCCCAAAAACAAGACGCGACGAAAGGCCTCGATCGCCACGCATGAAATGATTAAGCGCGCCCGGTTATTGGGTAGCTCTTCCATCTCTAAGGATTCCAGCCGCACGCGCATGCGACTCCAAAGGAATCCGACGTCACGCAGCCACGCCTCCATCTGAAAGGGCTGGCCCGGACGCAAAGACAAGGCGGCACGAATTTGGGCCTCGCGGTCGCCAGCACCGATCAAATCAATGGAATCGATAACGCGCGGCTCTTTTTCTTGGTTCTTAGCGGCAGGTGGATTCGCAGGCTCTTGCTCGCCGCCGACCTGCCATGGCAGAACTTCGGCGGCAGGAGCCGGCGTGCTCAAAAACAAAAATGCCAGCATCGGGATGCCGAAGGCAGCCAGTTTACGCAAGGCACGCTGGGATGGCGTCGAGATGGACAACGGGCGGAAAAACCCGGAACGAGTGGGCGTTGACATGATCTAGAAGGCAGGTTCACGCACTAGGTTCTCGAAGCGCATGCACTCTTTGGTAAAGCGCATCAGCACACTTCCAGTAGACCCGTGGCGGTTCTTCGCGATGATCAATTCAGCGACGCCGGCGTTTTCTTCACTCGGTGTGTAATACTCCTCGCGGAAGAGCATCATGACCATGTCGGCGTCCTGTTCAATGGCTCCCGATTCCCGCAAATCGGACAGCATGGGTTTATGAGAATCCCGTTTTTCGGCCGAGCGGTTGAGCTGCGACAAAGCCATCACGGGAACTTTCATTTCACGCGCAATAGCTTTCAGCGTGCGCGAGATCACAGTAATTTCCTGCTGGCGACTTTCGGCTTTAGTGGAAAGCAATTGCAAGTAATCGACAACAATGAAATCCAATTCGCGATCGCGCTTCAGTCGTCGCGCTTTGGCGCGAATCTCGGCCAAAGCAGGCTGCGACGAATCATCAATAAACAGCTTGGACTTACTGAATTGCGCGGCCGACATCGTCAGGCGTTGGCCCATGCCAGCATCTAAACGCCCTGAACGCAAATTGTCGTGACGAATGCGGGCATGCGACGACAACATACGAACGATCAATTGATCGCCAGGCATTTCCAAGGAGAACATCAAAACGCCTTTGCCATGTTCAATGGCCATGCGTTCCATCATGTTCAACGACAGCGCAGTCTTACCCATTGCAGGCCGCGCCGCCAAAACAATCAAATCGCCAGGCCGGAAACCTTGCAATTCATCCAAATCGGTGAAGCCAGTAACCAATCCTTGCGGGGTGCCGTCGTGGCTCAAAATCTTGTCGAGGTTCTTCTCGATCAAATCCTTGGCGCGCACGATGTTGCCATCGACCAGTCGATCGCCCACTGCAAAAACTTTTTGTTCGGACAAATTGACCAACTGTTTGACGTCGTCATTTTCGGCGTCGTGAACCAAGCGGATAATTTGATCGGCGGCAGAAATCAAACCGCGCCGAATCGCATTATTTTGAACGATGTTGACGTGATTTTCCAGGAAAGCTACCGACGGCACCGCTTCCATCAACTCGATCAAATAAGCCCGACCGCCCAATTCTTCGGTCCGCCCCAAACGCTCCATTTCGTGAGCGATGGTGACCGGGTCGCAAGCGCCGGAGGCCCGACCTTCCTGTTGGTCGATGAGCGCAAACAGGTTGCGATGGCGCGCGGAATAAAAATCTTCCGCCCTCAATTTGGCAACGACCTCCGGGGCGCAGCGCGGATCGCGCAGTACGCTGCCGAGCACGCATTTTTCCGCTTCAAGGTCGAAGGGAAGCTGGTCGTTCAGGTTGCCAGTTGCCATCTTAATAGAACCAGGATACCGCAACCGGCGGCTGGGTTCTCCACAGCCGCCGGCGAATTTGCGAAGGGATTAAGCTTCGGTTTCTGCCTGGATGGCGACCACCCAGACCTTAATTTCGGCGTTTACATCACCGTGCACGTGGACGGGCACAGGGTATTCGCCGGTGGTACGGATGGGTTCAGCCAGACGCACATTTTGCTCGGTCACATCGAACTTCTTTTTGATCAAGGCGTCGGCAATGCGCTTGGCAGTTACCGCCCCGTAAAGGTGCCCTTCACCAGAAACTTTCTCTTCGAAAGTCAGTTCCAAAGCGTTCAGGAGATCAGCAACCGCTTCAAACTCCTTATTCAGCTCGATGCGCTTCTGCTCGGCCTCGGCGCGAGCTTTTTCAACGCGGCGCATTCCATCCTCTGAGAATGTAAATGCCTTGCCGCATGGTACCAAGTAATTCCGAGCGTAGCCTGAGGAGACTTCAATGACGTCACCCACAAAACCCAAAGTAGGAATGTCCTCTCGCAAGATGAGTTGTGTTTTCATCAGACAGTGTGGGGCATGAGGGCTAGGAAACGAGCGTATTTGACCGCGCGCTTCATCTTGCGCTGGTTACGGGCGTTCAAGCCTGTACGCTGCGCCGAGTAAATGCGACCCTGGCTGTTCACGAAGCGCAGCAGAGTTTCGACGTCCTTGTAATCAAACTCAATCGAGTTTGGATTTTGCGGAGTTGCAACAGTGGAGATTTCTTCAGTCATGATTTTGCTCCTTAGCTGTCAGATTTAGTGGATTCAGTTGCGGCGGCAGCAGGCTTTTCAGCAGCTTTTCCACCCTCACCTTCAGCTTTGGCAGCCGTCTTGGCTTCCGCTTTGACTTCTGGCTTGGCTTCAGGGGCGGCTCCACCATCGAATTCATCCGCTTCAGGCTCATCAGCAAACGGATCGAATTCTGGCTCTTCATCTGGTACCGCGACGTCGGTGTCAGCAACGTCTGCAATGCCTAATGCCAACTCTGCAGCGGGAATTTCTTCCTCTTTCAGAACCAACATGCGGATAACTGGACCCAATAGGTACATTTCCGCTTTGGCCTTGCTCACGGTTTGCTGGCTGGCTTGCAGGTAGCCCAGCAAATAGGTGGAACGGGTGTTACCTTGAATCGGGTAAGCCAATTGGCTTTCGCGCCAGTGACGCAAAACCTTGACTTCGGCCCCGTGCTTTTCAAGGGTGGCTTTCACCCAGTCACGGACGGCGTTGAACCCCTGGTCACGGACTTCTCCGTTATCCAGCATGAACATCGCCTGGTAAATGTAATCGTTATCATTCATTTTCTGCCATTCCGGTTCGACCGGTTTGCTTCAGGACCATCCCGAAGTCACGCCTGCGGCTTGCGGCGGTTGTAACGAGCTTGGATCTCCTCGATGGGAACACCCAATGCCCAGTCCTCCGCGGCACACGAAGCAGTCAGCAAAGTCTCTTCAATGACTTCAGTTTCGTCGGCGCGGAAGGTGTCGAGGACAAAGTCCACCGTGTTGGATTTAGGGCTGCCGACGCCTATGCGTAAGCGAGCGTATTCTTGGCTTTGCAGGCAGTCTTCAATCGAGCCCAAGCCATTATGGCCGCCCGCACTGCCCACCGCCCGAGCGCGCAACGCGCCCAAGTCCAGGTGAAAGTCGTCCGTCAGGACAAAAATTTGTGCGGCATCAGTCTGAAGCTCGCGCATTGCGGCAACCACGGGGCCACCACTGCGATTCATGTAGGTAAGTGGCCATAGCAGCGCAAAACCGCGTTCCTGGTCCACCACCCAATCTGCCACCCGCTGTCCTCCAATTATGAGAGGCTCAGGCGTGGCGTTCAGACGATTTGCAAAAAGATCGATCGCGTCAAAGCCGACGTTATGGCGCGTGGCGGCGTATTTACCACCCGGATTGCCCAATCCGACGACCAAGCGCGGCCCCGGTTGGGGCGTGGGCTCCTGAATTTCCATTTTGGGATCCAACAGGAGCCGGCTGCGCCTACTCTTCAGCCTCTTTAGCAGCCACCTCAGCAGCATCGCGGGTGACGCGGACTTCACCGCTTGCATCGCGCAGGAAATCAATGTGCTGAATGAAATCCCCCATGGAATCCCATTGCACTTCCTGCAGCACGACGATTGCTTCCTCGCCTATGTTTTCGAGCGTGAAAGCGCGGAAACCGTGGCGAATGGCAGCATCGAACTCGTGCTGATCAAGGAGGATTTGCTGGCTAGGTAAGCCGCCACCAATGACATTGGCTGGGTAGCCGCCATTTTTGCGGTAGGCATCGGCGGCCCGTGTTCCAAATTGATCACGGGTCTGGACGTTCTTAAGGACGGTGGTTTCCATCGTTTCTGGTTCTCTCTACGGAGAAGGAACGCGACATTCTAACGTCGGCGCGGTCAATCGAACAGTGCGGAAACTGACTCCTCTTTGTGAATGCGTTGAATGGCTCTGGAGAGCAGCGGCGCAATGGAAACCTGAGTCAAATTATCCGGCAAATCGCCACGCAGTGGCACCGTATTGGTGACCAGAATCTGCTCCACCGGAGCGTGCGCCAAGCGCTCGCGGGCTGGACCGCATAAAACCGCATGGGTGGCAGCAATAAACACTCGTTTAGCCCCCTTATCCTTCAATATTCGTGAGGCTTCGGCGATAGTGCCAGCGGTAGAAATCATGTCGTCGGTGAGCAAAATATCGCACCCGTCGACGTCGCCGATGACGTTTTCCATGACCACCTTGTCGCCGCTGGTGCGCCGTTTGTCAACGATCGCCAGTCCGCAATCCAAATTTTTCGCCCAAGCACGAGCCAATTTTACCGCGCCCACGTCAGGCGCACAGACGGTCAAATTATCCATTTTCATGTCCCGCACCACCTCTTGCAGCACCGGCCGCGCCCACAAGTGGTCCACAGGGATGTCAAAGAAGCCCTGAATTTGCTGAGCGTGCAGGTCGATGGTTAGCACCCGATTAGCGCCTGAGGCAACCAACATATTTGCTACCACCTTGGCCGAAATCGGCACCCGCCCCTCATCTTTGCGGTCCTTGCGTGCATAGCCAAAATACGGCATGACGACGGTAATCCGGCCGGCGCTGGCACGCCGCAACGTATCCAACAACAGCACCGTTTCAAGGATGTACTCGTTCACCGGCGGGCAAGTTGGCTGGATCAGGAAAACGTCGGCACCGCGCATGTCGTCATGCACTTTGATGTCGATTTCGCCGTCAGGAAAACGTCCGACGTATGCCGACGCCAGCGGCACGTCCAGGTGGCAGGCAATTTCGTGGGCCAAGTCCGGGTGGGCAGTGCCCGTCACCATTTTGAAGCGATCCATTTGAGGCAAGTTATCCTGAAAAACGGGGGAAGGTGCAGTGCTTATGAGGGACATTGGCTTAGGCTTAGTCAGCTCAATTTTTTGGCGGGTAAAGGCCGCGCCGGCACACCGGCGACGACGCCATGATCGGGTACATCTTTGCCGCGAGTTACCACGCAGCCCGCAGCAGTCATGGCATCGTTGCCGATCTTGACTGGCGCAACTAACACCGTGCCCGAGCCTATAAAGGCGCGTTCACCGATGATCGTTGGGTGCTTGTGTTTGCCGTCGTAATTGGCAGTAATGGTGCCGCAACCAATGTTGGCGCGGGCTCCCACCTGGGCGTCACCCAAATAGGTCAAA
>JACNIZ010000210.1 GCA_014382805.1 Planctomycetota bacterium | reverse complement strand
GCAAAATGAAGGTTTATTTGGGCAAAGCCGACGGCACTTTCGGCACGGGTCAATGGCTGCAGGCGGACGGAAAAACTGCGGAAGTTCCGGGCGTTTGGTGATGCACCAGTTCAACTCCACAGTTTGTGGATCTGAACGCTGACGGTCATTTGGATATACTTTCCGGTTCCTACTCGCGCATGGATAAGTTCATGGCGGGCTTATTCCAGGTGCTCTGGGGCAATCCCGACGGCACTTTTCAGTCAGCAACTCAGCTCGTCGGCAGTGATGGCGAACCGCTAATCATTCCGGCCACCGAAGAGGACATGGTGGATCGTATTTGCACGCGGCCAACCGCCGTCGACATAAACGGTGACGGTGAGCTAGATATAGTTTCCGGCAACTTTGGCGGTACTTTTTATGTGTTTTTCGGCGATGGAAATAACCGATTTAATCCTAGCGGTGAATGGCTGCAAAGCGCCGGCAAAAAACTGCATGTGCCGCACCACAGCGACCCGTTTTTCACCGATTGGGACGGCGACGGCGACCAAGACATGTTGAGCGGCTCGGCCCAGGGAGGTGTGTACTTGTTCATCAATAATGGCACCAAGCGTTTCCCACATTTTGGTCCGTCGCAGCTAATCGCTAAGCCATCCAAAACCCACGGCGCTCAATTCGGTAGCGAGGATTTAGCCGGCCCACAATCGTCGACCCGAGTTTGGGCCGACGATATGAATGGCGACGGCAAGCTGGATCTCTTGGTGGGCGATAACGCCACATTGAATTTTCCCGCCGAAGGTTTGACTACTGCCGAGGCGCAGGAGCGCTACAACGGTTGGATTGCTAGGCAGACAGAATTATCAAAAGGATTCGCCGACGCGTCCGCAGCCGACAACCAAGATGAAATCAACGCCAGGTGGGAAGCCCATTACAACGAGCTGGAAAATTACGTCCGTCAGGAAAGGACGGGCTTCGTTTGGGTTTATTACCAAAAGTAGGAGAAGTTCCAATCAATAAAAAAGCGGCTTCCAACCGGAAGCCGCTTTTTTATTAGTGGGACGTGAAGACTATTCCACGACCATTGTTGCGCCGTTTGACAAGGAACAACTTCCAAAGTCAAAGGCCTGAACCCAAACCGGAAGGCCAGTAATGCCTGCCGGAACATTTAAGCTCAGGGAAGCAATTCCATTGCCGTCTGCAGTTTTTTGGGGAAGCAATTCAATCGGAAAATTCAACGAGGCGTTGACCAATCCGCAGTTGCCAATGGGCACCATGGTCGGGCCGCCACCCGCGCGGGAGTACGCAAAAGCCACTGGGCCTTGCGGAGTGGCATTCGTCACGGTCACCGTTGCCGTTCCACCCGCCACCAAATTATTAACTGTGAGCACTGGATTAGCTGTCACAACCTTTACCGATCCAACCATGCCAAAGCCCAGGTGTGGAGTGCAAAAATAATCGTAAACATTGCCATTAGCTGGCGCCGAAGCCAGGAAGTTAGCGTCGAAAGTAATGCTGTAGGTGAATGGCGGAGCAACTGGAGCGCCGGAATCAAATAGGCCATCGAAGGAAACTACGTCGTGGGTGCCGGACACCCAATTCCAGAGAACTGTGTCTCCTTCTTGAATGGTGATGTCTTGAGGGGAAAAGCTGAGTCCAGAAAGATCCACTTGATGAGTGGTTTGGGAACTTGCTGCTGGTGCGATGTAAGCAGCAGCAGTCAGCGTGATCAAGGCACAAAGGTGGCGTTTGATGTTCATGGTTACGTCATTACGGAAGGAGGAGGGGATGGGAGTTGAGGCGAAAAATGCCCTACTCGCGCCTGAGTTAACCTTAGTACAAAAAATCCCCCCGTTAAAAGGAATATTTGCATATATCTTAAGTCGGTGAAAAAACTTACAAATTCAAATCTTTTTTCAAATAGCATGAGGCTTGCGACGCAATTCCTGCGCTGTTCCTGGAGGCGCCACCCCTCTGCACCGAGCTCGCTTCGTGCTCAGTCTTCCTCCACTTGCGCTACTAGCCGCTTTGCTGTTTGTAGCCACCTTAATCCCCGCATGCCTTGCATGGAGGGCAGGGCGTCGCAATTTGCGCGAGGGTTTGCGGCAACGCGTCGAGGCTAAAGAATCCGGCTCTTTCCAGCCGCGTTTAGAGCACCCCTGGATTGATATCAGTCGTTGCATTGGCTGTGCGAGTTGCATGCGCGCATGCCCGGAAGAAGGTGTATTGGATATTCTGCATGGTCAAGCGGCGGTGGTTCACGGTTCGCGCTGCATCGGTCATGGCGAGTGTGCAGCTCATTGTCCGGTGGGTGCTATTGCGCTAACCATGGCCGATCGGAAAAGCCGTAACGATTTGCCAGCTCTTTTGCCAAGCATGCAGGCGCATGGAGTTCCTGGATTGTATTTGGCCGGAGAGGTAACTGGATATGCATTGATCCGAACCGCTGTGGATCATGGGCGTCGTTGCGCCAATGCAGCTTGGGAGCGAAAGCAAAAGGTCGGTGCAAACGCAGGATTAGATTTATGCATCGTTGGTGCCGGACCCGGCGGCCTTGCATGTGCATTGGAGGCAAAAAGGCTTGGTCTAGACTTTGTGGTTTTAGAACAAGATCGCATCGGCGGCACCATCGCCCGATACCCGCGCAGCAAGTTGCTCAATACCCATCCTTTGGAATTACCTTTAGGCGGACGTCTGGAAGGTCGCGCTTATCACAAGGAAGAGTTGATGAAAGTGTGGATGGATCTATGTACCAAACATCAACTGCCGATCCAAGAAGGTGAAATCCTGCAAAGTGTGCATCCCAACGCCGACGGAAAGTTCTCCATTCAAACCCAAAATCAATCTATTCAAGCCCAAAGTGTATGTTTGGCAATTGGGCGGCGCGGCATTCCGAATAAGCTCAACGTCGTAGGCGAGGAGTTGATGAAGGTGAACTATTCCTTGATCGACGCGCGCGCATTCAAACATGGCAAGTTCCTGATTGTGGGTGGTGGCGATAGTGCCGTTGAGGCGGCGTTGGGTTTGGCGGAACAACCGGGCAATCAAGTGCATATTTCCTACCGCCGCGCCGAATTTTTCCGATTGCGCTCGCGCAGTTTTTTGCGTATTCAGGAAGCAATCCGCGACGGCAAAGTTAAAGTTCATTGGCAGAGCAATGTGCACCGAATTGAGCAAGATCGAGTGCTCCTAAAACGAGAGGACCCCGCATTGCCATTATTGGGAATTCCGAACGACGAGGTTTTTGTGCTGATCGGCGGCTTGCCTCCCCTGCCGCTGTTGCAGGAGGCAGGAGTTTCTTTCGATCCCAATTTACAACCTAAGCAGGAATTGATTGAAAAGGGGTCGGGCTTGGTTTTACCGTTAGCCTTTGCCGCCGCCAGCGCCGGCACCCTTTTGCTGTGGGGATGGTGGCACTCTGAGTATTACCAGGCGGAACCACTGCAACAGATCGTCGACCCACGCCATTCTTGGTTGCGATCGGCGTCGGGATTGGGTTTGGTGGCTGGAATTCTTGCCTCCATCATGATTCTTACCAACCTAACTTATTTACTGAGGCGTAATCGCCGTTTGCCGTTGGAATGGGGTAGCTTGAATCGTTGGATGAGTTTGCACATTGCAACCGGGTTGATGGCATTCGCATTCGCCATCCTGCATAGCTCTTTCAGCTTTAGCAATCACTTGGGCGGTCATACCTTGCTCGGCATCATGGTGCTTGTATCAACTGGAGGTCTAGGGCGCTACTTCTACTCCTTTGTTCCGCGGGCGGCAAATGGTCGCGAGCAGGCCTTAGAAAGCGCGCAACTACAGCTGATGGAAGATACCAAGGCTTGGGGCGAAGTACATCGAGATTTCGGCGAAGAGGCGCGTCGGCAAATGGCGGCGTTGATTGATCGCACGCGCTGGAAGAGCGGCGTATTGGGGAGCATATTGGGTTTAGTTCGCGCGCAACTTGATCTACGAAAAACCATGCAAGAGCTAATCCAAGTCGGCCGCAGCATGAAACTGGACGCACCGACCTTAAATCAAGTGTTGAAGGTGGCCCGCAAAGCACACCGCGATGCGTTGATTGCTTCCCATTTTGAAAGCCTGCGAACTCTGCTGGCTAGTTGGCGCTTTTTCCACCGCTGGGTGGGCTTATTGGTGGTGCTGCTTTTGATCGCCCATGTGGTGGTTTCCTTGAACTATGCCGACTTGGGGGCAAGCGGATGAACCTTTACTTGCGCCTGTGTTTGGCATTTTTGCCGTTGATCGCAGTCATTGCTTTTGCAATAGCGGACGCGCAGCGCATCAACCCTGGACCACTGATCGCCAGCCACCGAGCCGTGGCAGAGCTGCAAGGGAAGGACGGTTGCGACGCCTGCCACGCCGGAAAACCTGCGCAGTTGGCGAGCAACTGTTTGCAGTGCCATGAAGTCGTTGCCGAACACATCCAAACAGGCGCCGCTCTACATGGAAATTTGACTGCCGCCCAACAGTTAGCCTGTGCTAGTTGTCATCCCGAACACCTCACCCATGACTCCGATGCAGTGCTCGCCTTCGGGTTTCAGCAAGCCACCGACGCCAAGGCTAGTGAGTTCAGCCATCAAACCGTACAGTTTGATTTGAATGGTCGACATGGGGAACTGACCTGTGAAGATTGCCATCCTTATGCCACTGCAGAAAAAATTGCGGCCGGCGATTCGCGCTTTTTGGATCAAATTCAGACGTGTACCTCGTGTCACGATGATCCGCATAACGGAGAAATGAAGCGTAGTTGTGAAGCTTGCCACGGCCAAGAACATAAATTCGACGACCTCAGCCAGTTCCCACACGATGCGCAAGTGCCGTTGCATGGTTCCCATTCCGGCTTGCAATGCACCGATTGCCATGCGGAAGAAACGCCGTATTCCGTAACCGCTCTAAGCGACGTCGACGCTGCGCAAATTTGGCGTACCTGCGCGGCATGCCATCAAAGTCCGCACAACGAAAAATTCCTATCTGCTCAAGACAATCCTGCTGCCACTGGCGCTGAGGATGGTTGCGTGCTTTGCCATTCCGCGGAGCATGCGGAATTTTTTGGCGACGAGGTTGAATGGCAAGATTCGTGGCATGCGGCGAGTGGTTTTTCCTTGTCGGCACCGCACAACAAACTAAGTTGTGAAGAGTGTCACCAACAGCGCCAGAATGCAGATGATTTTGCCGCCCGCTATCCAGGACGTACTGAGGAGGCGTGTAAAGAATGCCATCAAGATCCACATGCTGGACAATTCGATCATCCGCCGTTTCTGCAACAAGGATGCTTGGCTTGCCATAGTAAGCATGAGTTCGCCCCGCACGAGTTTGGCTTAAAGCATCACAACCGTGACAGCTTTGAATTAACAGGCAGTCACGCGGATATTGAATGCAATGCATGCCACATCCTTCAAGATGATAACGACCAAGCGTCGCGCCAATTTTTCGGAACTCCTCAGAAATGTGAAGAATGCCATGATGACGCCCATATTCCCGACGCCAACCATTTCGATCCGATCCTAGCCGCTGGCGTCAGCATTTTTCATTCGCGACTACAGGCACTGCCGGTAAATGAACAAGGGAGTTGTGCTCAGTGCCATTCCACTACAGACTTCCGCGATCAAAGCCCAGATTTCGATCACGCCAAGTGGACAGGTTTTGCATTGCAAAATGGCCACGCCAATTTGAGTTGTGAAGAATGCCATCAGCGTACCAAGGTCGCCGATGCCAATGGCCGAACTTTGGGTTGGGTGCATCAACTGAACCCGGGCCAGCCCGCAGCTTGCGACGGCTGTCACCAGGACGTGCATGAAGGCGGCTTTGATAATCGAAGCGTCGGCAATCGAATTGGGTGCGATCGTTGTCACCAAACCACTAATTTCAAAGACCTGCGACCAGCCGATTTCGATCACGCCAAGTGGACTGGTTTTGCATTACAGGGCGCTCACCTACAAGCAGAATGCGCGAGTTGCCACGGCTTTGGGCCGGATCAAAAACGCTTAGGTAAAGTTGCCAATCTTTTTCCTGGTGATCCGGCACAGTGCAATACCTGCCACGCTGATCCTCATCAAGGGGATTTCGACAAAGCGCACTTTCCACGGCAAGTGCAGGGACGTCGCGGCTGCGAACGCTGCCACGATTCCGATACTTTCAAAATGGCGTCGAAGCGAGCATTTGATCATGGCTCATGGACCGCGTTCGAACTTAACGGCGCCCATGCCAAAGCGGCGTGCGCGAGTTGCCACACTCCTTTACCCAAAGCGAACGAACTTGGCCGACGTCTATCGCGAGCTGTCGGCAGTGCATGCATCGATTGCCATAGCGATCCACACGCCGGTCAGTTTTTACAGCAGGGGCAAAATGACTGCTTGCGCTGCCATGACAGCGAAACGCAAAACTTTGACATTGCCCAATTTGATCACGACAAACACAGTCGCTTTGCTTTAGATCCAACTCACAACAAACTGGCTTGCGACGCTTGCCACGCCACTAGCCCGACCGCTACTGGCGCAAGCATTGTGCGTTACAAACCGCTCGGAACTGCCTGTCAAGATTGCCACTCAGTCATTCCCGATCCCTCAGGGTCGACGCCGCGATGATGCATACACGAATCAGCATCCTGTTGCTGTGCGTGGCTGCTCTGACGGCGACGTCGTCGGCACAATTGCAAGTAGAGCAAGCACGAGTGATTTATGTGCGCGACTCGCTGGTGCAGATTGACCTAGGCAAAGAATCAGGTTTAGAGCCTGGCGACAGCGTTTGGTTCCACCCGTTGGGCGGCGCCGATTTACGTGGAGTAGTGAAGTCGGTGCAACAGCGAACCGCATGGGTTTCCCTGAGCGGTAGCGCTGCAGGCGTGTTGATAGGAACTTCTGCCGACATCACCCTTGCTCGTCGCCCGCTGCCCACCGCGCCATCCGCAAATCTGCGCGACCCGAATCGCGGTTTACCGAGCGCGCCACCAACTTGGACGTCAGGGGAAAAGGATTGGGATCCAAATCGACCGTTACTCCAGGACATTCCTTATGAAAAAAAGAGTGCTCCAGTGGAGTGGGGCGGTCGGGTTTATTCGATTATTGACACCATTCACGAGCGCGACCCACGCTCCAGCAGCTCAACCTTTGCGCGTTTCGGCGCAAGCTTGAACGGCGTCAATCCATTCGGCCATGACGGTCAATTGATGATCGACTTCGACCTTGATGCGCGCGCCTACAACGCCGAAGATAGCGGCCCCGGCGCAGGTGCAGGCGGGCCTTACGAGCGCGACACCTTTTTTCGTTTGGAGCGTTTGGCTTACAGTCGCGGCGGTGGCCGTGAGCAGCCAATGCGCTGGCAAGCCGGACGCTTTTTAGGGGCGGAATTCCCTGAATTCGGTGTCATCGACGGCATCGAAATGACCTATCGTTTGCACGACGGCGATCGCGTCGGGGCCAGCATTGGTTTTATGCCGGAACCAGGGCAGGATTATGCAACGGGCAAAGATTTTCAAGTCTCAGCTGGCTACCGTGGCTTTATCGGCGAACAACAGCAACTCAGTTGGGGCGCCGGTTTGCAAAAGAGCTGGCATCGTGGTGCCCCAGATCGCGACCTGGCGGTGCTACGCGCCGATTATTACGCCGGTTCAAAATTTACCTGGCACAATTCAGCGTGGATTGATTTTTACGGTTCGAGCGATCAGCAAAAAGGCAGCGGCGCCGAGATGTCGACTTGGACCAGCGTTTTAAATTGGCACCAGCAACAGCACGGATCCACACTGAGTTTGCGCCACTGGCGTTTCCCTGAACTACTACGATTTCAAGGCGGTTTATTCAGCAACGAAGACTACAGCGACGCCCGCACTAGCCGCGTCGACGCCAGCCATTGGCAACGCCTCAGTTCGCGCTTAAGAATTCGCGGCAGTGCCGACGTTTGGAAATCTGAAAGTCGCGATGGCGTCGGCGCGGATATTCGGTTTGACTTGGCGTCGACTTTTGGTGAGGGCACTAGTAGTTGGCTGGCATTTTACTTTCTCGAAGCCAGCGACCATCAAGCCGGAGGCATTCGCTTAGGTCAGGTCATTCCGCTGACCCAAGGCTCGTTGCGGTTGTGGTGGGACAGCGCTCGCTATCGGCCGCTGGATGATGAAGGCAGCCTCACCCAACACGACGTGCGACTGGCATGGGATTATTGGAGCCAGTCGAAATGGAGTTCCACAGTTGACCTTGGCCGCCGCTTCGGCGACGAACAAGACAGCTATTCCCTCGGCCTTTACCTGCAACGCACCTTTTGACGTCGTCCAAAATGAAATCTAAAGCCACAATCATGTTGCGTCTACTAGCCGCGGTTTGCATCTCCGGCTGTTTCACCATGCTTGCCTGCGTCAACACGATTTCCGCCAACGTCGAAGATTGGTGGGACGGTCGCGGCCCGGTAGTTCCACACTCCACTTTTCCAGCTGATTGTGCGCTTTGCCATAGCGCCGAAAATTGGCAAACCATGCGCGGTGATTTTAGCTATGACCACGAAAAAGAAACCGGTTTTCGCTTAGTGGGCGCGCACGCCGAGGCGCAATGTTTGCGCTGTCATAACGACCGCGGCCCGGTCGAATATTTTTCCAATCAAGGTTGCGCCGGTTGCCATTCCGACGTCCACCAAGGGCGACTGCAAAACCGTTGTTTGGATTGTCATAATGAAACCGATTGGCATCCAAGTGGCCAGTTGGCAGAGCATTCTCGCACCCGTTTCCCCTTGTTTGGAGCTCATGCTGCAGCGACCTGTGATCGCTGTCACCCTGGAATAGGATCTGGCCAGTTTGATCCCTTGCCCACCGAGTGCGCTAGTTGCCATCAGGCCGATTTGGCGGCGGCGCTAGAGCCGAATCACGTCAACGAAGGTTGGATCCAAAGCTGTGATCGCTGCCACCGCGCCACAACCTGGGCGCAGGAAGGTTTTGTGCACGACTTTTTCCCGTTGAGCGGTGGTCACAACACCGCATGCATTGGTTGTCATTCAAATGAGGTATTTGATGCCGTGCCGACGGAATGTTCAACCTGCCACCTGGATGTCTTTTCCCTTCCGACCGACCCCGACCACATCGCGCTCAATCTACCAATGAATTGCGAGCGCTGTCACGATATTCAGGCCTGGGCACCAGCTGGTTTTGATCACTCGTGGCTCACCGCCGAAGCGTGTGCCGATTGCCATATCGACGACTATCAGGCCACTCAAAATCCTAACCACCAGCTTTGGGGTTATTCAAAAAGCTGTGAAGAGTGCCATGACACAAACGTATGGAGCAATGTCGATTTTGATCATCCTGGAATTGTGGATAGTTGCTCCGACTGCCACTTGCAGGATTTTCTTGGCACCCAAGATCCTAACCATCAGTTGTGGGGCTATCCCACTACCTGTGAATTATGCCACCATCAATTCAGCGACTTCCCGCCGGCCGACTTTCACCACGTCGGTGTAGTGGATGGTTGTGTGCAATGCCATTTGCAGGATTATCTTGGCACCACAGATCCAAATCACTCTCAATTAGGCTTCCCGCTTGAATGCGAGACTTGTCATATCCCGGATACTAGTTGGGACAATATTCGTGGTCCGGGTCGTGATCAATTTCTGAATCCGTTACACCCTACCCAAACTGAAAAACGACCACCAGCGAAGGGCAAGAAGAGTGGCGGATCGAAGGGTGGCAAAAAGTAGTAAATTAAACCTGCTTATAGCGGCCACCAGTAGCCATTGCGATTTTGCGTAGCCAGCCACGGTCTGTGCCGATGGTGATGCAATCGATCGCGGTGTGGCGGGTGCGGTTCCATTGAATGATGATGCGTCGCATGACTGCGCGGTCTTGCATCAGGCTGAGTTGCGGGTCGCCGTCGGTGAGAAGCAGGATGGTGTCGGCGCGTGGGTCGACAAAAGCTTCGCGTAAAGCTTGGTAGGCTTCAGTTCCCCAACTCATCTTCAGACCTTTCACGTGCCCGAACGCTTTGGTTTTGCTTTTAGCTTTGGCGGCGACTAACTTGCCGTTCCAACTCCATGCGCTCTTGCCAAAATTCACGATGTTGAAACTGGAATTTTTAGGCAGATCTTTGATGGCTTGACTGACTTGTTTTCTGGCGACTTCCAAGCGTGTCAATCCATCGGTGCCACCGGCGTCAGCTTTCATCGAGTCACTGGTATCGATGGCAAAAACCAAATGCTGCGCAGTAATCGCCATGCCATAAAAACTGGCGGTGCCGTTGGGGTCAGCGTCGACCAGGGAAATGCTGATGTCGCGTTCGCCATTGAATTGGAATTGATCTGCTTCGATCTTCCACCAGCGTCTCCAGCCTCGTGGATCGGTGCCAAAAGACATTTCGGTTAAGCGTCGCAGCGCTTCAGCGGTCCGATGCGCCTCGCCGACGTCTGCCACTTCAAGCCGATCAATCAAAATTCCGACGGCCGCCGCGGCGCGAGTATGTTCGAGCACGTCTAAACATTTGCGGTTGACACGTGGATCTTTGTCATTCAATCTTTCGCGCAAAAGCTCAAAGCGCTTAGGCGTGCTCGCTATGCGTAAAAATTCCACTGCCGCCAAACGCTCCGCGACGTCACTTGAAGCTGCAAACTTTGTAACCGTCTTGGCGATGGCGACGTCGTCAGCGGGGGCGAACAGAGTCGCCAACTTAGCCTCATAACGAATCCCAACTTCTTTGCTTTTGGATAGGATTGAAATCTGCTTGGAAGTAAATGGAGAACCGTGTTCCACCAAACACATCATCGCGACGGAGCGGCCGTCGGCGGTGGCGTGTTTCAAGGCCAGGTCGACGAGTTGGTCCTGGCAAACAGGCCACAATTCTCCCAATCGCAAAACCGCATGCAGCGCAACTTTTTCATTGGACTCCAACGCGGCTTCAGCTAAATATTCCACTACCGATTCTTGTACGTCGTCGGCGCCGTGGAAGAACTTCATGGACGCAAAGGCGCGGCAAATCGTGTCGGCGTTTCGCATCGAACCCAAAGCGCTTTGAAAGGCCTTCCATGCTTCAGGCGTGCGCTGCTTGGCCAGAGAATCAAAAAGCGCCGTTGGGGCCTTACTCCCGGCGGCGCGGATTTGTTCCAGCAATTCAGTCGGCGTCGCTTGCTGCGGTTGAGCAAGCGACACCAGGAAAAGAGTTATGCAGGTAGAACCAAACACATAGGCATCATAACGTCGGCATTGATTTTTACTTGCTAGCCTTCACCGGGTGAATTTGCACAACAAGGAACAGCGGGACAGCCCCGGTCACTCCCAGCACGGCGTATTCGTCGCGGTAAACCGTGGTCGATGTGGAGAACAAATCGCGGTTGCCTTGTTGCTGATGGAAGGTGCTAAAGCGGCATTCTTCTAGATTCAGCGCACCACCTTTTACGTCATAGGCGCCGACCTGCATGCGCAGTTTGTATTGCAAAGCAGCATCAAAGCTTTCCATATCCAACTGCAACTTCGCCCCAGGAACCGCCGCGCCACGCATTAAGCCGATGGACTTAAGTTCAAAGTTTTTGTAAGGCAATACCTGCATCAGCTGTTGATGTAATTCAGCATCTACACCAATTACATTTTCTTCCGTCGTTCCTTGCACAACATAACAAGTAAACATCACTTGCGGCGCGGGCTTATCCAAGCTCTCAAGGGCAGCCCAGATTGCATCGACGCGCTCTTGCGTATCGCGCAAAATCAAAACGCCGCTTTCAGAAACCAAAGTAATGTTGTTCGCGCGGGCACCGAGTTGACTGGTTGGGTCGCTTACAGTCGCTTGGAACGACTGCATGCCTCGCAACAGTCCGTTCGCGGATAGGTTTTTAGGATGGTACTCCTTCACCACTAAGTATTGGACTTCTCCTTCTTTCGGAGCATGGCTTTTATCCAAGATTTCCAAATTGTGAACCAAGCCCGCCATTTTGCTTTTTTCCTCGTAAAGCACAATGCTGTTATTTGACAACATGCGCATGTTTTCATGAAGGTCGTCGTCAACGCGGATATTGCGGCCATAAAGATCGTCGGCCAGACCGTAGAAGTCATGCACTGCGAAGTAGCGTGGCGTAAAGCTAGACAGCTCCATGACGTCGGCGCTTACCGACGGCTTTTTAATCGGTTCTTTGACTTCAACAGGCGTTTCCACCGCTCGATCAAGTTGCAGTATTGCCAAGTTAATGCGCTCCATTTGCGCTGCAGTTTCGTAGATCAGCAAATCTTCATTCAACATCGTGAGGTTTTGAACGCTACGATCCCCGAATGAGAGCTGGCGACCGTAAAGCGAACCTAAAGTGCGCAACAGGGCCATAGTGTCCACGTGCTGAGGCGTAAATCGATGCAAAGTGAACTCGGTTTCATCCAGCGGCTCTTGTTGGCTACGGCCAGGCGCGTTGCGCTGATCGGCGGCGAAGCCAGCAGGCGCAGTCGCAAACAGCAAAGAAAGTAACAGTAAGGCAGTTTTCATTTTAGTAATCAGTTGAGTCGGTTTCGGGCGAGGCGACTGGACCTCGCAACATGGTCAACCTCACCTTGCCGGAGAGGATTTCAATTTTTTCTTCATCATTTGCGATCAAACGCGCAGGCGCTGCCGTTGGCGTTGCTGGTAGAGGCGGCGCGACGATTTCTTTAGTTTGGTTGTCGGCAATTTCCGCCTCCGGCCAACTCAAAGTTGCAATCAAAAGCGCCGCTGCAGCCAAAGCCAAACGTCGCCAAACTAATGACTTCGCTTTAGGCTTCTGCTCAGAACGGAATTCAGGAATGGGAATTTGTTGCCAAGCACTCGCCATCCACTGCACAGCTTCTAGCGTGGTCGCATCCTCATCGCAAAGTTCGCGATCGGTTTGCGGTGCCTCCACCTGTTGCCATGCATCGCGCAGTGGATCGAGCGGATCAAATTCAGCCATCGGACCCTCCTGCTGCGCGCGGTCCCATTGCCAACGCTGGTGCCAAAATTCCACGCAACCGCCGACGCGCAAGGGTCAGCAAGGAGCGCACCGTTGCCGGAGTCACTTCCATTGCCGCCGCGACGACGTCGGTAGCTTGTTGTTCCAAGTCACGCAGCACAAAAGCTTCACGTTCCCGCGGCGACAACTGAGAAAGCGCTCGCGTGATGACGTCGCGAATCTCCTTGCCCGCCGCTGAATCATGAGGATTCGGTAACTGCGTCTGCTGCTCCACCAATCGCAAATGACCTTCCGCCCGCTGCCGACGCCCCTGCTTGCGCAGTTGGTCGCGGCACAAATTCAGAACCACCGTCGTGCGCCATGCCTGGTAAGGGCGGGCAGCATCCCAGCGATCGAGTCGGTCCATCAAATGAAGCATGGCGTCTTGAGCAAGATCATCCGCCGCCGCGTGATTGGCCAAAAACCCCAAGCAAAGCCGGTAAACCGCAGGATACTCAGTCCGAAACCAAGAGTCTTGGGCCTCCGCTTTACCCTGAATTACTCCCTCTATGAGGTCGGCCGGGTCAACCGCGAGCGACGTGTTCTTTTTGCTCACCTGCTGGATCTACGCCGCTCAACGGATCGGCGCTGAAGCGATTTTGACAAATAGACGGTCACGGGCCGGTCAATTCCCCTTAACTTGACTCCTACCTTTACACAAAAACTATGACTGAAGACCGTTTCCATCATTTAGTTCGCAAGATTGCCTACCCGACGTGCGTATTTTCCTGCGTTGGTTTCATGATCGGCATGGTTTCCTTTATTTGGACTTCTTCGTTAGAGGATCAGGAGGAGGGGATTTTGCATTTTCAGGTAGCCATGACCTGCTTTGTCCTGGCATTTGGCTACGCAATGGCGCTTGGAGCCACCGCCTCAGCCAAAAACTCCAAGTGACCGAATTGCCGCCATAGGCTAGGCTGGACCATCGCGATGATTATCTCCCTCGCCAGTTTTTTCCTAACTGCTGCGGCCCTCCCACAGGCCGCGCCTACGCCCCAAGTGGCAGTTCAGAGTCGCGCCACTTTGGCTATGACCAAGGATGGCATTCGTGTGGAAGTCATTGATAGACCAGCAGTTGGGGCGGGGAGAGTGGAAACCCCGTTCGGCAGCTACTTCACTCCACTCGATACGGTTGCCGTCGTCCTAACCGTGCCGCGCACCACAACTTGGCAGGCAGAACTGGCCGCCAATCCGATGACTTCGCTATTGCCTGTCATCGGTCGCATCAATGGCGACGGTCGCATCGCCGATCTGCTGGAGCTGACGCGAAATATCGAGCTGCTGTGGAAAGACAGTCCCAGCGACGAAATTACTCGTTTGCGGGCGAAGGAAATGGTCGCCGCCAGCAATGCGTTGTGGAAATGGGGCCAGCGGCTGAATCCGGTCCCCGAAAAGCTGGACCGGGACGAACGCGTCGAGTGGCTTTGGGAACGCGTTCTCAAGTCTGATGGCCCAAAAATGCTCAGATGCTTGCCATGGCCCGTGTTCAGCCAATTATGCTTCAAACATCTAAAAAACATGAGTTCGCGCTATATTAGAAAAATCTCACGCAACACAAAGGGACGTTTTTCTGCGACTGTAAGCAAAGATTTAGCAGCACCGGTAGGTTTTCTTCGGCCTTGCTCCCATTCTTGAATCGTGCGCTTAGATACACC
>JACNIZ010000172.1 GCA_014382805.1 Planctomycetota bacterium | reverse complement strand
GGGAATGGCGGGGGGGATGCGTCGGTAAATACGAGTACGCGGTAACCAAGCCCGGCTGGAGCAGTGACGGGAAGCGGACAACGCACAGCGAGCACAAGGACATCCGTGAGAACTACAACGTCTACCCCTACGACTACCAGGGATTCCCCATGGCGTCACTCGACGGCGGCTACACCGCTGTCGCCATGACTCCGGCAGTGCGAGGTTGGCGGACACATGTTCCAGGAGACTTCATCAAGCTCAATCTCGGCCCACCTCCAAAGAAGTCCGGGTTCACTCCGCGCGCTCTGGACCGAGAGGACATCGCATACACCTTGGGACCGGCTGACTTCAAACGCCTGGGACTAAGGCCGCTTGGCGAGCCCGGACGCGCAGGAATTCAAGGCAAGAAAAATCGGAAGCAGGGAGGCTTCCGGCTTCCCTAGAACCATGGCAAAGAACAGCAAAGTGAGCAAGCTCGATCAAGCGATTCGAACTGCGGCCAAAGCTGTCTTGGTACTGACGGTCTCCAGCCTGTCCGCCTACGCTTTGGAGCGAATCCTACTGGCGGTGCCTGGAGTGGAAGTTGCGGAGATGTTCACTCCTGTGATTTCTGGAATCTTGGCAGCGATGGTTGCACTTGGCTTCGTGTGGCGAGCCCAGTGCCTCAAACTCGAGAGCGACATCTATCACCAGATGGACCGCGCAACGTATTTGACCGAGGATCTCAAGTCTTCTCAACAGGAATGCCGCAATGCCACTTCTGTGACTCAGAACTTGGAGAAAACCGTCGCGTCCTTGCAAGTCGAGCTTGCCGAAAAGGAAAAGGAAATCCGCACCCTCAATGCAGCGCTTGACGAAAGCGAACATAACGACCTCGTTGAACAGGTTCGGACCTACCAGTCCACCCTCGAAGAGGGACGAGAGGAGTTCTACCAGCTCATGGACTCCATTCAACCCGCCGTGGCCAAGTACGGCGAGTTCATCCAGGAGGGCGAGGCCGGTCACGAACGCATCAAGGACCTCCTCCGTTCGCTCGATCGCTCCCTCTCCATTCTTGGGGAAGTGGATGACGACTTCTCGGTGAAAGTCCAAATCCCCGAGGACCCGCACGAGTTCTTTGGAGTCGACTCTGCGGCGTCTCCATCGGAAGACATCAAGTCGGCTTACCGAAGAATGGTCAAAGGGTTCCACCCCGACAAGGTCACCCACTGGAGGATTCCATGGCTCATTGCCCTCTGCGATGCAATCACTGCGAAAGCCAACTTGGTCTACGAAGCCACCAAAAAGAAGGAAGCAACATGAACAAAATCTCAACACGCTCCAAGGGGCTAATCTCGCAGCTCACAAGCCCCAAGCAAGCTCGACAAATACAGAGAGTCGGCAAAAACGTCCAGTTGTTAACGCTCATTGACGCCACGGCCTCCATGACCGGCTATCTCGATGCAATGACGTCTCATGCGAGGAATCTCCTTGAGCGCATGTCCCAGAAGCATCGCGGTGCTGGATTGAGCTGCGCCTTCTACCGCGACCACGACTGCATCAACCCGTTCGACTTCTACGGTGAAGGCGCCTCGCACCAGGGCCGTTTCGTCGGCCGCTCTCGCATTCAATCTCTGCAAGAATTCCTCGAGACGCGCGGAGTTCCCGAGGGAAACCAAACAACGGTAGAGGCCATGGGTGCTGCAATGTTCCATGCCACCTCCATGCCCTGGTCCGCAACGACCCGCGTAATTGTTCACGCAGGTGACCAGCCTTCTCATGGGTACAAGACTGCGCATGGGATGCCGTACTCAGAGGGAGACCGCCTCGACCATTGCCAGCTCGGGATGAGCCATCAAAAGATTCTTGAATGCCTAAAGGCCGCTGGCGTGCGTTGCTACATGGTCCGATGCGGTTACTGTCCTGCAGCCGAACATCAATATCGATCCATCGCCAAGGTCACGGGCGGTCGCTTCATCGACTTCGCAAAAGTCAGCAACGCGCAGGACTTCATGGTCGCCATCGAAGCCGCCATGGCTGACGCTACCGGAGGCAACGCCAGGAGGTTGATTGAGAATCACCAACGTAATAATGCGTTGGAATCCTCTACGGTCAGCGAACTCTTGGAGTCCTTCGAAGATAAGGAGTGAGGAGACGATAGTGGAAGATGATCCGAGAGACAAGCAGCCGTCATCTGAGGGTTCACCTCGTCTATCGGACTTAATTCCATTGAAAGACGTCTCCGACAGACTGCCAAAGTGCACTCATCGCAGTACTATTTTTCGCTGGGCACAACGCGGCCTGCACGGCATCAAACTGAAGGTCGTTACTGTTGGAAACACCAAGTGCACGACTGAGTCCTGGCTGATTTTGTTCTTCGAAGCGGTAGAAGCCGCCCAGCAGAGTGGGGTTGCCAGGGAACCCTCCCGACGAAGGCGAACATCACGAGGGAACTCGAACACCACCAGGAAACCATGGACCGAAGAGATCCTACGTCGACACGGCCTCAACGAAGCCAACTAGCCAAGACGTTTCATCGCCTCTTCAGCCTTCTTCAGATCCAACTCGGCGTATACCTCAGTTGTCTCCGAAGAGGTGTGCCCAAGAACTGCACGTGCAGAATCAATTCCCAGCTCCTTCCTTATTCGGGTAGCAGCCGCGTGCCGAAGTTGGTTGGGAGTCCAGTGAGGGACACCCGCGAGCCGACTCGCACGCGCAATGGCCCGTGCGAAGCTATCCTTGCCGTAGGCTAGCCCGGGCTGCCCATTCGCCGCACTATCCTTCTTCTTAGGAGGCAACGGATTCGAGGGACGCGGCGTTCGTCTCTTTGACGCAGCCTTTGCGTGACGATCCGCCATCGATGCTTTAGGGGAAAACAGCGGCGCTTCTGGATCCAGCTTCGGCGAACAAGACAAATAAGGCCGGAGTACTTCCTGCGCGCGTGGACCGATTGCGATCGATCGGACTCGACCATGATGCTGAGTCTTATGAAGCGTTGGTCGATAGTGCCAGATACTTTCGGTCTGGTCGATCGCGCCCGAAGAAATCTGCCTCACTTCCCCTGGACGCATCCCGGTGTACCAGAGGACCAGGACCATGTCGCGAACAGTAGAGGTCAGGTGCTCCAGCGTCGCCTTGACATCCTTCCACGGCACGGCGCGGATTGGTTTTGTTTCCGTTGCAAGACTCCTTCCACGTCTCAGAGGACGAAGTGCCCGCAGTACGCCGAAGGTCTCCGAAGGGACAAACTCTTCCTCCGCCC
This sequence comes from Planctomycetota bacterium, assembly GCA_014382805.1. Taxonomy (GTDB): domain Bacteria; phylum Planctomycetota; class UBA1135; order UBA1135; family UBA1135; genus JACNIZ01. The sequence continues at coordinate 11,326 of JACNIZ010000172.1, read as the reverse complement.
CCCACCCAAAGATGCGAACGATTCGACCGACCCGGATGTTGACCGTAGTCCTGGCCAACCCAGATGCAATCATGGTTTCCCGCACAACCTTCAAACCTCGGAGATCAAAAGCACTCGCTGGAAGCGAGCCATAGAGTTCTAGTAAAGGTCGCACCGAGTAGCGGATGTTCGGTACCTCCTGAGTCTGACTTCCGTCTGCTCGGCGGTAGTAGACCTCTGCATGCTGCAGGTACAGCGCAATGAGATCCGCTACCGAGAAGTCAGCGGAGCGGTCTGGATCCGTTGGGACTTCCCGTCCGTTCGCCTCCCATCGCGCCTTAAAAGCCGCGAATCTGGAATGCGATTCCGGGTCATCAAAAGGGCCGAACCAAAACTGCCGCCCGTTGAATCGAGCGTAGCCATTTTTGCTTCTTTTGTGCCGCTTGAGAGTGGGAGCGGGCTTGATTTTCCGTGCCATGTGATGCGTTTAGGGTAGCAAAAACGTGGATTTGTCCACGCTTTTTAGTGTTGAGTTACACTACGCATCAGTCAGCAAACATCCGTAAGTTCGTTGACCACATTCCGTTAGGAATGGTCGGGGCGAGAAGATTTGAACTTCCGACCTCTGCAACCCCATTGCAGCGCGCTATCCAGGCTGCGCCACGCCCCGAACCGATTTTGTCCATGCAAACCAGCGGTCATGCCTGGACAGGGCGCATAGTCTAGCAGGGCTGTGCAGGCCTACCAGGGTTTCTAAAGGCCTAAATAGGCAACTGGACTAGGCCCTAATCAGCTCGATAGCGATAAACGCCGCGCTGGCCCGGCGATTCTTCCGTCGACAAAGTCAGCTCTAGAACTTTGACGTCGGGGAGCTGCTCGGCAATGCGATTTAGCAGTTCATTCGCGAGCCAACAGCTGAGATTTTCGACGGAAATGTTGTTCAGCGGCAGCACGATGCAATCGCCGACCGGCGCGGCGTAATAGCTCTCCAAATACTTCACTTCCATCACTCCGTCCGGGCGCTCGTTGTAGGTCAAAACTCTATGTTCACCCGGAATGACGAAATGCTGATCCATTTCGTCGCAAATTTGGCGCAGGATGGGCTTGATCTTGTTGAAGTCAATCACCAAGCCAAATTCGCTCAACGCGCAGTGAATTTCAGCGCGAATCCGGTAATTGTGGCCGTGTAAGCGCTCCTGACTTCCGTCCGGGAAAATCAGGAAGTGGGCGATGGAGAAGTTGAGGTATTCCTTCTCAAGCAGAATGGACCAACATTCCATGATTAAAACACAATCGACGTCAACGGGAAAACTGGACCATCCTGACAGGTGCGGGCCCACGGCCAGGCGCCAAGCGGGCCGTCGGGTTGGGTGGGCACGGGACAGGCATTGCAAACGCCGAAGCCGCAGCCCATGTAGGTTTCCAAACTGATCTGCGCGTCGAGTTTGTGCTCGCGCGAGTAATCGGCGAACCCGTGCAGCAAACCGGCCGGGCCGCAAGCGCAATACAGGGCGTCGGCGGGGATTTTGCCGGCAAGGCGCTGGGAATCCAGGCTGGCGATGACATTGCCATGGAAGCCGTAGCTACCGTCATCGGTGGAAAGCTGGGTGGTGATGTCGCAGTCCAGGAATGCTTGATGATCGTAAAGGCGATCCTTGGTGCGCCCGCCCATGAAGTAGCAAGTGCGGTCCCCCGCTCCAGCGGCCACGCGCTGGCGGGCATAGTGCAAAAACGGCGCAGAACCGACTCCGCCAGCCAGCAAAACCACCGGCCGCTCGGCTGCGGGCAAAGTGAAGCCATTGCCCAATGGGAAGGTCATTTCGATTTCAGCCCCCGCGCTCATTTTGCCCAACGCCCGCGTGCCGGTGCCCAGCTCCTGGATCAAAAAGCTCAGCCGGGTCGGCGTCAACAGGTCATACAGGCTGAACGGCCGGGGCAAGACCGGACCGCTACCGTCGGCCGGGGAAAGCATCGCAAAAACTCCAGGGCGGCAATCCGGCAGATCGCGATCGACCTCCAACTCCATCACAAACGCGTCTGGACCACAACGTCGGCTGGCGACGACTTGAGCAGTATGGGTAGCAGCGGAGGCGGTTGAGGGTGCCATCGCCGCGAATTCTAATCGCGAGCGGGGCCGCGGCGCATTGGGTTCGTAAACTATCGGCTCATGTCTCCCCCGCGCACTTCCTCAGCCGCCACAGTTTCCGATCCCGTGCTTGCAGCGGGCGTGGTCTTGTGGTGCCAAGGTCAAGACGAACCGCATTTCCTGCTGCTACGCAACGCCCGCCATCAAAGCTGGGGCCTGAGTAAAGGCCATTTGGAGCCAGGCGAAGATCTGCTCCAAGGCGCCATCCGCGAGACCGTGGAAGAAACTGGCTATCAACTCAACCCGACCGATTTGTTCCCCGATTTCGCCGACACCTCACTGTACCAACCCAAAGCCGACGTCTGGAAACGAGTGATTTATTTCCTCTGCGCGCAACCCGTCGATCCAGATCAGTTGCAAATTTCGGCCGAGCACACTGAAGCGCGCTGGTTGCCGTTGGCGCAAGCATTAGAGTTGGTCCCCTTCCCCGCCCTGCAGCGCACACTGGTTCGCGCCGCCAACCGAATATGAATCCCGCCGCAGCACTGGAATTGCTGCAAGCACATTCACCCGCAGGCGAAACTTGGCCGATTCATTGCCGCCAAGTTGCCCGCGTCGCGCGGTGCATTGCCGACGCACTGATTGAGGTCGGGAGTGACGTGGACGCCGACGCCATTGAAGCGCAATCGTTGGTGCATGACATTGGCCGCAGTGTGAATCACGGCTATTTGCATGGTTGGGAAGGCTTTCAACTCATGGAAAAATTGGGCCACGCTGCTACTGGCCGTGGCTGCATCATGCATTGGCTCAAGGGCCGCAGCCGTGAGGAATTGCTGCAAAGCAAAATCCCCGGTGAGTTTTTGGAGCAGGTGCTAGCTTGTTTGGATCCACCGCAATGGCAACTCGCCGACAGTGTGATTTCACTGGCTGATTCCAGCGTTGCCGGCGTGCAAATCGTGCCCCTGGCGTTTCGCCATGAAGATTTGCGCAAGCGCTATGGTGCGTCGGCCTGGCTGGATCGCCACGCCGAATTGGCCGACCAGCATGCCGTGCAAATCAGCGCAGCGCTGGGTTATGACGTCGCCCAAATCCTTGCCCCGTTGTATGGCACTCAGCTTTAACCTTTAGCAGCCCGTCGGCCCCCACCCCGCCCACTATTGCCAGCCGATCGGCACGACCCTGCCCCACACCCAGCCAGTAACCTGATCATGTCGGAATCCACTCCACACGGCTTGGCCATTTTTGCCCAACGCGTTACCGATGCGGTGGCCGCCGCTTTGCAACTGCCAGCCGATCAAATCCAGCTGGAGCGGCCGCGAAACGAAGAACATGGCGAATTTGCCATGCCGTGTTTCCGTTTCGCCAAGGTGCAAAAATGCAATCCCGCCGAACTGGCCGGGCGCTTGGTCAGTGACCTAAACATCGCCGACGTCACCGCCAGCAATATTGGCCCATTCCTCAATTTCCGCATTGATGATTTGGCACTCGCCACTCAAATGGCGGCCGACGCGCGGCGCGAGGATTTCGGCAAAGGCCTAAGTTCGGAACGCACCTTGGTGGAGTACTCTTCACCCAACATTGCCAAGCCGATGCACATTGGCCATTTGCGCACCACCGTAATTGGCGCGGCGCTGGCTCGCATTTTTGAATTCCTCGGCCACGATGTGGTGCGCATTAATCACATCGGCGACTGGGGTTCGCAGTTTGGCAAGTTGCTCGCAGCTTGGCGGCGTTGGGGGTCGGATGAAAAATTAGAAGCTGAACCGATTGCTCATTTACTTGAGCTTTACGTGCGCTACCACGCCGAGGAAAAAACAGACCCGAGCTTGGACGCCGCAGCCAAAGATGAGTTTTTAGCTTTGGAATCCGGCGAAGAAAACGATGCCCGACGCGATTGGAAGCACTTCACCGAGCTGTCCCTGGGTGAATTCAAAACCACCTTCGAGCGTTTGGATGCACGCTTCGACCTGATCCGCGGCGAGTCATGGTATGAAGACAAACTCGAAGATTTGGTGCAATGGCTAGATGCCGCAGGCGTGCTCGAATGGAACGACGGCGCGATCATCGTGGACCTGGAAAGTGAAGGGATTTCCACACCTTGTTTGGTCAAGACTTCACGCGGCACCACGCTGTACGCCACGCGCGATCTCGCCGCGGCAAAATCACGCTGGGACGAATTCCATTTCGATCGTTGCTTATACGTGGTCGGTGCCGAGCAATCGCTGCACTTCAAACAATTTAAGGCGGTACTCAAACGATGCGGCACCGATTGGTGGAATCGCATTGAACACATTCCATTCGGCTTGGTGCGTTTCACCGAAGGCAAGTTATCGACGCGAGAAGGTCGGGTTTTAAGTCTGCAAGACGTCCTGGATCGTGCAGTTGAATTGGCGCGGGAAATCGTCGAAGCGAAAAACCCGGATCATGTCGATAAGGATTGGGTCGCCGAGCAAGTCGGCATTGGCGCAGTAGTTTTCCACGATCTCAAGCACCAACGCCAAAAAGATGTGGTGTTTAATTGGAACGAGGTGCTTTCGTTTGAAGGCGACACCGGCCCTTATTTACAATACACCCACGCTCGCTGCTGCTCCATTTTGCGCAAAGCGGATCGCCAAATTACCGACGTCGACCCAGCCTTGTTAGCCGATGCGCGCGACCTTTGGGTAGCCCTCGGCCGCTTCCCGGCGGCGGTGCGTGAAGCGGCAGAAAAGCGCGAGCCAATGCTGCTTGCCCAAACGCTGCTCAAAATTGCCGCAGCTGGCAATTCGTTTTACCGCGAAAAGCGCGTGCTAGGAAATGACGATCCGGTACTAGAAAATGCCCGTTTGGCCGCCATCGATGGCCTGCGCAACACCCTTGCACACGGCCTCATGCTGCTCGGCGTACCGACTCCGGAGGAAATGTAATGACCGATTACCTGTCCGCAATTCGCGACGTACCTGACTTTCCGAAGCCGGGTATTTTATTCAAAGACATCACCCCATTGCTCAATGATGTCGAACTGTTCACCGCTGCCATCGATGAGTTGGCCGCCAAAGTTGAGCACCTGCGGCCTACCCATTTCGCAGCCATCGAATCGCGCGGTTTCATTTTCGCGGGCGGACTGTGCGAGCGTTTGAAGGGTGGTTTTATCCCAGTACGCAAGCCGGGCAAGCTGCCTTGGAAGACCTATTCGGAGTCCTATCAACTGGAATATGGTCGGGACGAGTTGCAAATTCACACCGACGCCTGTGGCCCCAATGACCGCGTCGTTTTGGTGGATGACCTGCTCGCAACCGGTGGAACCGCAAATGCCGCTGTCAATTTGGTGCGCAAAACCGGAGCCGAAGTCGTCGCCGCTTGTTTTGTGGTCGAATTAGCAGCTTTGAAGGGTCGCGCCAAGCTGCACGGATTCGAAATCCATAACTTGCTGTGTTTCGATGATTGATCTGATGGGCGTCGGATTAGAATGAGCCGATGCCAGAAAAGGGCAACGCCAATCCGCCAGCCGAAAAGGACACCGAAGATCTCTGGAAAGAGTTCAAGCAGAACGGTTGTGCCGAGATCAAAAAAGAACTGATTCGCCGCTACCAGGCTTTGGTTCGCTACACCGCCGAACGTATGGCGGCGTCGCTTCCAAAGTCAGTCGACGTTGATGATTTGAGTCAAGAAGGCAATTTTGGCCTAATGGACGCGATCGAAAAATTTGATCCGGAACGCGGCATTAAGTTCAAAACTTATTGCAGTACCCGTATCCGTGGTGCCATTTTGGATGCGTTGCGTACCCAGGACTGGGTTCCGCGCCTAGCCCGCACCCGCTCAAATAAAGCCGAGCGCGTTCGTCAGAAATTTATGTCTGAAGAAGGCCGCGAACCTACCGATGCGGAAATGGCCGAACACCTGGATTTAGAAGTCAAATACCTGAATAAGGCTCACGCTCGCTCGATGCTGAACCTCAGTGATAGGCGGCCAGATTCATCGGAACGGCGTTCCACCATCGATACTCTGAGCGAATCAGTCGAAGACAATCCCTTCGATTTGGTCAATCGGCGTGACCTGATGGCGGTCATCACGCGCTCGCTGAGCGAAAAAGAAAGATCGATACTGTATATGTATTACATCGATGGGCTGAATCTGCGGGAAATCGGCGAACGCATGGCGTTGACGGAATCGCGGGTCTGCCAAATCCATGGCAACGTAATTCGCCGCCTGCGCGAACGATTGAAGGGGTCGGCCGATAGCTTCTAAATCTGATCAGGCATACTCCCTGGACCGGCTATTGAGCAGCCTGCCAGCCAACCGCGTGCTGGCTCGGGAGATCGTTGTGCTGGAGCAATGCCACAGCACCCATCAGTTGCTGCGCCAGCGCGTGGAAGAGGATGGGGCAGCCAGCCCTCAATCCCCCCCCAGCATGCTCATGCTCGCCGAAAGCCAAATATTCGGCAAAGGGCGACGTCGGCCAGACTGGTGGTCCGGCCCGCCGCGCTGCAATATCGCGGCCAGTTTGCTGTTAGAGCCGGTGCAGCCACCGGAAACCCTAGGCTTGCACGCCGCCTGTGCGGTCGCTGACGCTATTCATCCGCTTCTTGCAGCGGCCCGCGCCATGCCCCAAGTCGCTGCGCCCGGTCCGGCGGTGGCCCTGAAGTGGCCAAATGACATATTGCTCGCGGGTGCCAAAGTCGGTGGCGTATTGGTCGAAGTGAGCGAGCGCCGCGGGCAACCCTTTGCGATCCTGAGCTTAGGCATGAATTTTCTGGTGGCCCCGCCCGCCGACGCAGCCCCCTATCCCACCACTGCCGTCATCGACCATACAGGCGATGTCAGCCATACAGGCGATGTCAGCCATAAAAGGGACGTCGACCGCAGCCGATTTTTGGCCGCTTGGCTGTGGGCTTTGGAAAAACGGCTGGGCTGGGCGCGGGCCAACGGCCACCTGCAGCTCGAACAAAGTTTTCTGCCGCTGCTGAAGCGCTGGGCACCGCTCGGAGTTTTGGACCCGGCCACCGGAGATGGCGGTCCTTTGGTAGAATTCTCGGTTCAGCGCGGCCTGACCTGGGGCTTGAAAGGTTCCACAAAGACGCGCCCGCTGGGTTGGATCCCAGCACTCGAAGCCCTGCCCGCGCCCCAACCATAACCATGACTCGTTTCGACGGCCGCAAAGACGACGAACTTCGCCCTACCCGCATCACCCGCAATTTCATTGATACTGCCGAGGGTGCGGTGCTGATCGAGGTCGGTCATACCCGCGTGCTGTGCACGGTTTCGGTCACCCAAGGGGTGCCGTCCTGGAAGCGCGGCAGCGGCGAAGGGTGGCTGACCGCGGAGTATTCGATGCTGCCGGGATCGGTCAAAGGCCGTAAGCGCCGCGAGTTCACGAATAGAGACGGTCGCAGCGTGGAAATTCAGCGCTTAATCGGCCGCGCATTGCGCGCAGTTGTCGATTTGCGCGCTTTCCCGGATTTCACCCTCGCGGTGGATTGCGACGTCTTGCAAGCGGATGGCGGCACTCGTTGTGCCTCCATCACTGGCGCCATGATCGCGCTGCACGACGCAGTGCAAACCTTGGCGGCGCGCGAAAAGCTGCTGCATTGGCCGATCCGCGATTGGGCGGCAGCGGTATCCGTCGGCGTGGTTCATGGCATTGAAGTGCTGGATTTGAACTACAAAGAAGACTTTGCGGCCGACGTCGATATGAACATTATTGCCACCGCTGGCGGCAAGATCATCGAGGTGCAGGGCACCGCGGAAGGAGATCCATTTAGTCGCGAATCCTTCCACAAAATGGTCGATTTGGGTCTGAAGGGTGCGGTTGAATTGACCGATTTACAGAAGCGGGCCGTTGCCGCTGAAGCAACAGCTTAATCATGCAACGCATCCTGGTCGCATCCGGCAACGCCAAAAAACTGCACGAATTGCGCGCTCTGTGCAGTGATCTGCCGGTGGAAATATTCGCCCCCGCCGACGTCAACGCTCAGTTGCCCGACGTGGTGGAAGACGGCGACACTTTCAGCGCCAACGCGCGTAAAAAAGCGCTGGAATTCGCGGATTTTGCCGCAGAATTTCTAGGCCCCGATGTCTGGGCTCTTGCCGACGACTCTGGCCTAAGTGTGGATTACCTCGATGGAGCCCCGGGCGTTCATTCGGCCCGCTTCGCCGGCATTCATGGCGATGACGAGGCGAATAACGCTTTGTTGCTCAAGCGCCTGAACCACGTCGACAATGAGCAGCGCGGCGCCGCTTTTCATTGCGTCATTGCCGTCGCCCATCGCGGTAAGATCCTGATTGAAGCCGAAGGCCAAGTGCGCGGGCAAATCCTGCGCACCCCTCAGGGCGAAGATGGCTTTGGCTATGACCCGCTTTTTTTCCATCCGCTCAGCGGCGTTTGTTTTGCCCAACTCAGCATGCAGCAAAAAGCAAAGGTCAGCCACCGCGGAATCGCCGTCAGCAAACTGCGTCAGGCTATAAAATCCCTGTTGGATCAGCCGCAAGCCACCGATGACTAAAAACTTTCCTCCAGAGCGCATCCGTAATTTTTCGATCATTGCGCACATCGACCACGGCAAATCGACGCTCGCTGACCGCTTCCTGGAAATCACAGGCGCGGTGGACATGCGTAAAAAGCAGGCGCAAATGCTTGATTCGATGGACCTGGAGCGGGAACGGGGAATCACCATTAAAGCTGCCGCCGTTTCGTTAACCCATGTCATCAACGGCGAAGAGTATCTGCTGAATTTGATCGATACGCCGGGTCACGTCGACTTCGCTTACGAGGTTGAAAAATCTCTGCAAGCGTGTGAAGGCGCGCTGTTGTTGATTGACGCAGCGCAAGGCATCCAGGCCCAAACCGTCGCTAATGCGATGCTTGCCATGGATCAAGATATGGTGGTGATCCCAGTATTCAACAAGATGGATTTGCCGCACGCGCGGCCGGATGAAATCAAGGACGAGCTGGAAAACACCCTGCTGCTCGACCGCGATTCAGCAATAGAATGCTCGGCCAAAACCGGCGCTGGAATTACCGACGTTTTGGAAGCAATAGTCGAGCAAATTGGTCCACCGGAAGGGGATCCGAATAAGCCGCTGCGTGCGTTGATTTTCGACGCCAAGTACGACGAATACCGTGGCATTGTGGTTTATTTGCGCATGGTCGACGGCAAATTGAATAAAGGCGATTGGATTCACATGATTGGCGCCGAGGCCGATTACGAAGCCATCGAAATCGGAAAATTCATGCCCAAGCCGGTTCCACACCAACATCTGTGCGTCGGCGAGGTTGGTTATTTGATTTCCAACATCAAGCGGCTGGAAGATGTGCGCGTCGGCGACACTGTGACGGTGATGAAAGGCCAACGGGCTGAATTGCTAGTAGGCTACCGTGAACCGCAGCCTATGGTTTGGTGTGGCATCTACCCCACCAACAGCGGCGATTTTGAAAACCTGCGTGCCGCGCTGAAAGCACTCAAGCTGAACGACTCCAGCATCATTTTTGACCCGGAATCCAGTGACGCCCTCGGTTTCGGATTCCGCTGTGGTTTCCTGGGTTTGCTGCACATGGAAATCGTGCAAGAGCGGCTGGAACGCGAAGGTGGAATTGATATCGTGCAAACCGCGCCAACGGTGCCGTACGAAGTGATCATGAATGACGGCACCATCAAAGTCATTCACTCGCCCGGCGAACTACCCGACCCGGTGATGTTTACCGAAATCCGCGAGCCGGTCGTCACCGTGCATATTCTGGTGCCGACGGAATCCATCGGCCCGATCATGAAATTGTGCACTGAACGCCGCGGAGTTTTCATGCGTCAGGAGCACCTGTCAGCATCGCGCGTGATGTTGACCTGGGATATGCCGCTGTCAGAGATCATTTACGATTTCTACGACCGACTGAAATCCGGCACCAAAGGCTACGGCACGATGAACTTCGACGAGCCGCACTTTGAAGTTGGCAATTTGGTCAAGCTTCGGATTCTGGTCAACGGCATTGAAGCCGACGCACTGTCGCTCATTTGCCATGCCGACTCCAGCCAGCGTCGCGGCCGCGCAGTCTTGCAAAAACTGCTCAAAGAGATCCCGCGTCACCAATTTCAAATCCCTCTGCAGGCCGCAGTGGGCGGCAAAATCATGGCGCGCGAAAATATTCGCGCCCTGTCGAAGAACGTGACGGCGAAGTGCTACGGCGGTGACATCACGCGAAAACGCAAGCTGCTAGAAAAGCAAAAAGAGGGCAAAAAGCGTATGAAGTCGATTGGCAACGTCGAAGTGCCGCAAAAGGCATTTTTGGCGGTACTCGCGACGGATGACTAGAAAGTCATCGCCATAGCTAGCTTGCCTACTATGATTTAGGCTGAGTCGGGTTGATTCTTTACCTCCCCCCAATGCTCCCCTCCGACCAAGCCTAGCCATGAAGCTGCTCACCATTTGTACTCTCGTTGTGCTTTTTGCAGCACCGGGAGCATTCGGACAAGAATATTTCGTGTCGCCGTTTGGCGACGACAGTCTAGGCGACGGGTCAGCCAGCAACCCTTGGCGATCAGTGACCCGCGCGATGCAAGCTGCGGGCTCGGGCGAACAGATTCAGGTCGGCGCGGGAACCTACGACTCTTTTAACGGCGAAGCTTTTCCGGTGGTGGTCAAAGATGGAGTGAGTCTGATTGGTCCGATCACCGGCACCGGCACCGCAACTCTGGATGGAGCCAATGTATTTGTGCCGCTATTGGTTGTGGCCAGTAACGCCGACCCGACGGTGATTCAATTTTTACGTTTCGACGGCGAGGTAAACATCATCGAAGTATCTGGCAACCCGGCTGATTTATTGATTGCAGATTGTGTATTTCTGGGCGGTCAAAAGGCTTTGAATCATGAAGCAGCGGGCGACGAAGCGCAGTTGCGGTTTTTGCGCAATACTGCGATTAACATGGCGGTCGACGCCCTGACTTGGGTGGCAACTGGCGGCGCAGGTTTAACTCACACTTTGGAAATCACGGATAACCACTTTATCGGTGCTTCCGAATCTGGAAACGGAGTGCGCGTATCTGCCGTCGGTGAAGTCGTGGTGGATTTGAATCTGGCCCGCAATTACGCCGAAGGTTTTAGCGTCGGCTATCAACTGGCGGTGACAGCCAGCGGTACTACTTCAGTATTGACCGGCACCATCGAAGGCCACGACGCCAATAATTGCAATTGTGACGGTGCAGTCGCCACTTTGATCGCTACCGGCGTCGGCCCGTTGGTTGCCGCCGTCACCCCGGCTAGTTTTCTCGCTGCTTTCCCGCGCACCTACGG
>JACNIZ010000217.1 GCA_014382805.1 Planctomycetota bacterium | reverse complement strand
CCCACCCCTTCCATGCACTCCCACCCCACGCGTTCATGGCAAGGCTACCGAAGTACCAGTAAAAAAGGTCAATGCTGCCTCCTTCATCATCCCACAGCGGTGGCGTTGAAAAGACTAGGCTGGCCTGTCTCGTCCAGATTTCATAGTCGGCGTGGTCTTTCTTAACTTTTGGAAAGTTTTCGGAGTAGAGCTTATACCAAAGAGATCCGGCTGTTAACGCTTCACCTTTTTCAACGGGATAGCGTTCATGCGTCCCACTGATCCTCATGGATCTACCGCCTGGTCCTCCACCATCCCCAAGGCTAAATCCGGTCCGCCCAGTTTTATGGTCGGTCATTGTTTTCAGCCAATCCAAGGTTCCGGCGAAGTGGGAATCAGGTATTTCAATTCCAACATTCCTGGCGGTCACCAGCGTGCACCCAATCCAGGCAGAAATGGCTGTGTGGTTTTTTCCATCCGGCTCTAGCGAAGTTCCCCACGCACTGTATGGATTTTGTGCTTTTATCAAAACTTGAATCGCTTTTTCTGCACCGCTTCGAAGCCGCGGATCGGAACTAGTGGACAGCGCTTCGCATAATGCCATGGTTGCCAAAGTTTGATTATAAAGATCATTCACACGTGAGGTAAATTTCACCGCCTGCGTTTCAATAAAAACACTGTCGTCTTTAGCAACCGCCACCCGTTTCCATATCAAACCGGTGCCAGTGCAATGGCCACAAGATGGAGAATCCAGCAAACAGTTATCACAACTGGCACCATTTGCAAGCCTTCCGACCTCATTACAAATTGAGCATGCCTTTGCCCCGAGGCCGCCACAGGTTTGGCAATGGTATACCTTCCAATCGCCACCCCCCTTTTCGGATTTTCCAATTGGAGCAATTCCTCGATCAAAAAGTCCAGCCGGTCCCTGCTGCTGCAAAAGCCAAAAAATACCACTACGGACGACGTCGCGATCAAAGCCTTCGCTCATGGAATTACCCTCTGCCATAAAAGCAAGCAATGCCAAACTGGTTACACCGACGTCGTAATAGGATTTGCCTTTATCGGCAATCAAATTCCTATCCACTTCGTTTTCTCTATGTTCGAATGAGGCACTGCCCCATGCTCCGGATTTGGCTTGATTAGCCCGCAACCATTCCAAGCCAGCTCGAATCGATTCTTGAGCTTCATCATTTTTGCGCTTTTCGAAACGACTTGCGAATGTCTCCGGTGGTTTCGCCGCTGCATTCAAAGGGAGTGGCGGCTCTAATAAAAAGGCTTGGGAAACTCGAGGATTAGCCGGCAAGGTGACTTGCCAAAAGAAGCCGTCGTCTTTAGTCAATTTCCAAAGGCTGGTCCAACGTCGTACCACCATTTGGTTGTTCTTGACACTTTGCTCAGATACACCGTCCGACCAAAGGTGCACGGTTCCGTGGAAAATCCGCTGAAGTATGACGTGAGCCAGGTAGCCTTCTTTGGCAAAGCGCGGCACTTTCAAATCAAGCTGCTGCATTCTGGCGATTATGTCTGGTACTGCACTTTTGCCGCGAGCAATTAGGGTTTCGGCGGCACTGCTGGCAGTTGCATCCATGCTCCGCCACTCTTTTTCTTGTGGTTCAGCGGTAGAAATTTCGACGTCGCCGGAGGTTGCCAAGCGCCTCCCGTTGACGTATGTGCCTGCCAGCATTTCGTAATCGGGTGTTCCATCCTGGTGCCAGAACTTCCATTCTCCGTGCATCCTTCCACGCAGGTATTCGCACTCAATCTGGCGGGATCCGTCCTCCCACCAGTAACCCCACTTCCCTTGTTGAATGGAGTCCAAAAGGGTCCCTGCAGCGCGCGCCTTGCCGCTTGGATAACTTGCGCGATGAAATTGATAATCACCAGAAAGCAAAGGGTTTTCAGTTCCATCCTCTAGCCATTCTTGCCATCGGCCATGTCGCTGTCCGTCTACAATTTCCCCCTCTGCCTTTAGTTGCTTTGTAGGGTAAAAAAACTTCCAAGTTCCTTTTTGAATATCCTTGTTGTACTTGCCGGAAGACTTCACATTGCCATTTTGGTAATAAAAAAACCAAGTTCCAGACTTCATACCATGGCGATATTTTCCCTTTTCCTCGAGTTCTCCGTTTTGATACCAGCGCTTATAGTCCCCATGACGCACAGGATCCTTTCCTGGTTCTTGCTGGACCTCATATTCCAGGCGCGCGGTGCCGTCCTCCCAGGTTTCTTTAAACAGGGTCTGATCTGAACTTTGAAAAACTAATACTGAGTAGAGGATGAAGTTAACAAGCATGAATTCAAGCTATCAGGCTCTCAATGTTAGCAATTTGGCAACGCACTGCCAATGCTCAAGTCGCTGTGTCGAGAGAATGAATGAGCTTATCTCAACAAAACTATTCATTCCGAAAGTAGGGCGAGGTGACTAATCCTCTGCCCATTTCCCAAATCTAGGACTCAATCGGTGGCGCTTCACCTGCATGTTCCGGAGATTCAGCCTCGATAAAAATTCGACGTACCAGCGGAAAGCGACTTCGAATTCCACGGTCCAAGCATTCCACCGCGTGTTCAATGTCGGCAGCGCTGGCCTCGTCTACGAAATCTAGGCTGACGTTCACCAGCACGTAATCCGGTCCCATGTGCAGGGTCAGGACTTCGTTGACGGTTTCGACGGTGACCAAACGCCCCGCCATTTCGCCGATGGCGTCCACCACCTCGGGCGATGCCGCTTCGCCAATCAGCAGACCCTTGGTTTCATAAGCCAGCCAAACCGCAGTGCCGCCAAGGATGCAGCCGATCAAAATTGACGCGATGCCATCGAAAACTGCCAACCCAGTAATTTGGCCTAGGGCTAGGCCCAACGCGGCGACGGCCAGACCCAGCAGGGCAGCCGAATCCTCGAACAGCACCACGAACACGGTCGGGTCCTTACCTTCCTTAACCGCCTTAAAATAGCCAGTATTCCCCTTCAGCCGGCGGAACTCCTTCAGGGCCATCCACCACGCCCAGCCTTCAAAAATCATCGCTAAACCGAGCACGATGTAGTTGATTATCGGGCGTTCCACCGGCACGGGGTAGACCACGTGCAAGATGCCCTCGTAGATCGAAATGCCGGAGCCAACCGCAAAAATCAGGATGGCGACGACAAAGCTCCAGAAGTAGATCTCCTTGCCATGGCCGAACGGGAAGTTCTTGTCTGCAGGACGCTTGGCGCGCTTCAGGCCATACAATAGCAGGACCTGGTTTCCGGTGTCCACCAACGAGTGTATACCCTCCGACATCATCGCCGAGCTGCCGGTGATGGCCGATGCGATGAATTTCGTGATCGAAATCAGCGCATTGCCGGCAAGTGCGGCGTAAATGATCTTCTTGGAACCTGCGGCCATGGGTGGCGCAATTTTAGCGTTGCGATGGACCCAAATAACCGGGCCTTAGTCAGGCTGCAGCGAGGTTACGGCAGCGGCCTGGACCAAGATGGGTTCGCCCCCACCATAATTGACTTCGCGGCCCACTTTGAATCGATATGGCCCCGCAGGAAGGCGGAACTCAATCCAGTTACTTCCTTCCGAAATTTCAAAGTTTTTGCTCCATCGGTCACGGTTTAAAGGCGGCCATTGCAATCTCAAGCCTACTCCTGGGTCTTCGATGGAAAGATTTCGACTCCAAGATGGGCCGGTTAAAGGCGGGACAATCAAAATCACTGAAGCTAGTTGCAAATCCCAAACGACGGCACCGCTCTGCTCGGTACTCATTGCCCCAGGTAGCTGGCTTGCAGGAGAAAATCTCAAGCTAGTAAGAATTGGCCCCCCAGCGCGGTGGTGCAAATTTGCTGGCACTTGCAGAAATACATTTTGGATTCTTGGCTGACCGTTGGAGTCAAATGGCACCGACGTTAAACCGCTAAAATTAATCGACTGGAAATTGACACGGCCGCCAATGACTGGAAACCCATCCACGCGAATCAATACTTCCCGCATTTCCAACTCAACGGCGGTGACAGTGTGGTCAATTTTTCCGCCATGGCTGGCCAATTGAAAATTCCGTTCAAGTCTCCCGCGTTTCCCTTGGACCAATATTTCCTCACCAATTCCACGGTCAACAATCCAAGCGAGGAATTGGAACTTAGGGACCGTCGATTCCGCGACTCCAGCAATCATTGGGATGCTTAGTTGTTGATTCTCAACTTTGTTATTGGCAAGCATCAAAACCAAATCTCGAATCTCTATACCAGGAATGCCTTCAAGTCGAACCCGTAAAGGAACTAGCTCACCGTCAACGATAGCCTTTCCGTCCACAACTTTGTGTTTTCCCAAGTGCGCGCCGCCAGGCATGATACGGGAAACAACTACGGCATCTTCAACCAACCATCCATGGCTCAATTCTGTGATTTCGCCGAATTCCAATCTTTGCCAAATCTCATCTGGATCCTTGGGAAGCAGAGCTGGAAATCTGGTACCCATGCATTTCGCTTCTACCCACGATCCGGTAGGCACATTTACATTTCCCAATTCAACTTGAATTGGCGTGGTGTCCACGATGTATTGAATGCGGTCGGATAAAACCCTGACATCATCAACATTTTCAAACCAAGATTGACGGTACCAAACTCGGCCATCTGGCAAGTGGAGAAATACGCAAGCAGGCAATGCCAGTACGTCGGCGCAATCGAAGGTGGCATTCCACTCTGTGACGGTTGGAAGAAAACCGTGTTCATCTGTACGATCAATTTGTTGTACCAAATACCCCAAGCGCACATCCAAATTTGCCATTGGAGCGCCTCTTGGGTCTACTAATTGCACAGGAAGGGATGCGCCAGGGTAAAGCTTGACAGATCCATCAATTGCCAAATTACGGGCGTAACCTTCCGCCTGGGCCGAAGTGGCGAATCTCATTCCGTGGTACTTCTCGGGAATTCTTATGGCACCATTTGAGTTGGTAGTCCCTTCGGCAATCAACTCCAATGCGTTTTCGCAAAGTGATCCTAGATAATTATCTCCACTCCAATTGATGAACACTTGAGCATTTGCATTGGCTAAAGGTGCGCCAGTTATTGCGTCATAAACATGTGCAAAATCCCCTTCCTCAGGCGCCTTGGTTAAATGCAGGACTAGTGGACCATGATCGTCCGGATACCAACCTACCCACTCGGATCGGCCCGCAGCCATTGCCGTAACACTGGCAAATTCATCCGCAATTAAGTCAATTGCAAAGAGTCCATCTCCATCGCTTTGTGTTGTCAAAAATGCACCTTTCTGCCAAATTTTTATTTGCGCTCCATGCACAGGGATTCCGTCTCTGTAGACACGCCCGTTGCATGATTCCATAGCCAAGGAAGTATTGTTCGATTCTTCCCCCGCAACGGTGATGGGCTTCCGCGCCGTAGCTGCAAATTCCATTCGATCTTGCTCGGTCGACTCACCTTCAAGAGTAGACAATATTGGATGCTCCGCTATGGCGGCTTCGGTCAAAATCGGTTCTCTATTCCAATCGAACGAAATCCACGTGATGCATGTAATCACGGCAATAAGGCTACAAACCAATACCGCCATCCGTCCGATCGACTGGAGTGCCATTACATTTGGTGCCAAGAAACTTGCAATGGGCTTTTTTCGAAATACCGATGGCAGCACTAACAAGCAACTGGAACGCCAATCGCCGTTTTGTCGGCGCAGCAATATTCGCAGCTCCTTCAATGCCCGGTGCATCCGTACATGCACGTTATTGGTACTAATGCCCAGCTGAGCCGCAATTTGCTTAAAGGATTGCTCCTGGTAGAAATGCCACAAAATCAGCTGCCGGTTCGGCGGAGATAACGCCCCCACAGCGGTAGCCACTTCCAAATGAGCTGCGATCATTTGCTGCTGCACTTGCGATTCCATGGAGCTGGCTAAATGCGCAGCCTTCTCCTCGCGCGCCTGACGCCGGACTAGCCGACGAATTTCATTGCTGGCGACATTGCGCGTCACTACTGCCAACCACTTCCTTAGCGTGGCACCAGACCTCTGTGGCTGCGCCAGAGCCTTGATTAAAACCTCTTGGGAGACATCTTCCGCCAAAGCATGATCTCCCACGCAAGCATAGGCTAAGCTCTGTACCCAGCCAGAATGCTTAAGCAGCTCGGCCAAATCAGTTTCATGTCCATTTTGCTCCATCGTTTAGAAACACCGCCGACCTGCGCATTCTTACACCAAATCCTCCAGCAATCCAAATCCCCTTGCCAAAATCGGTGGGAGTTTTTTAGAATCCCGTCCTTTACCCCAAACTGCCCATGAGCAACAACCTGAAAGCACTCGGACTGCGTAAAAGCTTCGGAGACATTCGTGCAGTGGACGGCGTCGATTTGGTCGTGCCGGCTGGACAGGTCCTCGGTTTCCTCGGCCCGAACGGAGCCGGTAAATCCACCACCATGAAGCTAGTGACAGGATTCCTGGAGCCAGACGCCGGCAGCGTGGAAATTTGTGGCGATGATTTGCTGGCCAAACCACTGGCGGCAAAGCGTCATATCGGCTATTTGCCGGAGGGCGCACCGGCCTATCCGGACATGACGGTGATGGAATATTTGAGCTTTCTGGCGAGCATTCGTGAGCTGACCGGCGCCACCCATAAATCGGCGCTGGAGCGCGGATTTTCGCTGCTGCATTTGGAGCCCGTCGCCCACCAGACCATTGAAACCTTGTCCAAAGGCTTCAAACGACGCGTCGGCTTGGCTGCCGCGCTGTTGCACGATCCGCCGCTGCTAATTTTGGATGAACCTACCGACGGCTTGGATCCCAATCAAAAGCACGAGGTACGCATGCTGATTCGGGAACTCGGCCAAAAAAAAACCATCGTATTATCGACCCACATTTTGGAAGAGGTCGAAGCCGTTTGCGATCGCGCGGTCATCATCAACCGCGGCCGCGTTGAATTCGATGGCACCCCGCAACAACTCGACGCCAAAGCTCCTGCCGACGTCACCAGTAACCGCTTGGAATGGGTGTTCCGCGACATCACCAGCACCGATTTGCAAATGCAGGGAGGTCTAAAATGAAAGCGATCCGCATCATCTTTAAACGCGAATTTGCGAGTTACTTCAACACCCCATTGGCGGCGGTTTTCCTGGTCATCTTCCTGTTCATGTGCGGGATTTTCACATTTCAATTAGGTGGACTGTTCGACCGCGGCCAAGCCGACCTACGGCCCTTCTTCAACTTCCATCCGTGGCTGTACTTGTTCTTGGTACCGGCCGTCGCCATGCGCTTGTGGGCCGAAGAGCGACGCCTGGGCACAGTGGAATTGCTGATGACCTTGCCGGTCAACATGCGCGATTTAGTTCTGGGCAAATTCCTCGCGGCGTGGGCGTTTTTGGCCGTCGCATTGGCGATGACCTTCCCGATTTGGCTGACGGTGAGCTATCTCGGCAATCCCGACCACGGCGTGATCATTACGTCGTACCTCGGCTCATTGTTGATGGCTGGAGCATTTCTGGCGATCGGCTCGGCACTGTCGGCCTTGACCAAAAACCAGGTCATTGCGTTCGTCTTGTGTGTAGTAGTTTGCTTCGGCATGTTGTTTAGCGGCTTCCCTTTAGTGCTGGATTTTTTCGGCGGTTGGCTGCCAGCGTTTGCCATCGAGGCGATTGCCTCTTTGAGTTTTTTGACTCACTACGAAGCTCTATCTAAAGGCGTCATCGATCTGCGCGACGTGCTTTATTTCGCGCTAGTCACCGGCGTGTTTTTGTACATCAACGCTTTAATTTTGGACTGGAAAAAAGCCGCGTAAAGCGAAGGAGGCAAAACCATGGATAAAAAATCAACTGCATTAACCGGCACTGGGCTTAGCTTGCTGACTTTGATCGGCGCCAGCCTGGTGTTGTCGTTGGGCTTGCGCGGCTGCCGTTTGGACATGACCGCCGAAGGGCTTTACACGCTGTCATCGGGCACCAAGGAAATCGTCTCAAGCTTGGACGAGACCATTCAACTGGATCTGTATTGGTCCGAAAGTGCTGGCGCGGACATCCCGCAAATCCGCACTTACGCCCAGCGCGTGCGCGAGTTTTTACAAGAGCTGGTGCAAATGAGCGGCGGCATGCTAGAGCTAAATATTCTGGACCCAGAACCGTTTTCCGAAGCCGAAGACGCCGCGACCTCGCATCGATTGGCCTCGCTGCAAGTCGACGGTGCTGGGACCTCGCTGACCTTGGGTTTGGTCGGTACTAACTCGGTCGATGAAACTGAAGTCATTGCGTTTTTCGATCCATCCAAAGAGGCATTTTTGGAGTACGACGTCACGCGTATGATCCACACGCTTGGAGCCACAAACAAACCCAAGGTAGGCTTGCTCTCCAGCTTGGCCATCAGCGCGTCGTTCGACCAGCAAAGCGGGCAAATGGTCCCTGCTTGGCAAATTGTTACTCAAATGCAGCAGCAGTTTGAAGTCGAAATCATCCAACCCGACGCCACCGAATTACCGTCGGACTTGCAAGTGTTGATGCTGCTGCACCCCAAAGCATTAACCGAAGAAATGCTCAATTCCATCGACGCCTATGCAATCGGCGGTGGCAATATCTTGGCCTTCCTTGATCCGCATTGTGAAAGTGATCCGGCGGCGCGCCCTGAGGGAAACCCGTATGCGCAGCAAGCTCCGCCGTCGCCAGTGCCTAGTGATTTGGGACCATTGTTATCGGCCTGGGGCGTGGAATGGGACTCCACTCAATTCATCGGTGATCGTCAATGGGCGCAACGCGTGCGCAGCGGCGGAACGTTGGGCACCACCGATTTCATTGCGTGGTTGGGTATGACCGCCGAGGGCTTAGATGCAGACAGTCCCATCACCGGTACTTTGGATCAATTGAACTTGGCAACGGTGGGTAGTTTTCACAGCGCTGAAGGTGCTACCAGCAAACTGCAGCCGTTGATTCAATCTTCCGATCAAGCTGCGCCGCTGGCTACCGCCCAAATGGCCATGCTGCGCGACCCGGCGACGTTGCTGCAAGGCTTTACCCCAACCGGTGATACCTACATATTGGCTGCTCAACTCAGCGGCACTTTGAAATCAGCTTACAGCGAAGAAACTGGCGAGGCCGGCGGCATTTTCTTAGTCGCCGATGCCGACCTACTTGCTGACCGGAATTGGATCATGGAAGAAACCATGGGACCGATTTCATTAGGTTGGCGCATGATTGCCGACAACGGTAGCTTTGCCTTAAACGCGCTTGAAACTCTGGCCGGATCGCAGGCGTTGATGAGTTTGCGCGGTCGCGGCAACGCCCAACGCCCCTTTGATTTGGTCAACGAAATTCGTCAGCAGGCTGAGGAAAAATACTTGCAACGCGAGCAAGAACTGCAGGCGCAAATTCAAGAAAGCCAAATGCGCATCAACGAATTGCAGCGTGAAAAAAGCGGCGAGAGCATGATGATTTTGTCGCCGGAACAAGAAAAAGAATTGGCCTCTTTCCAAGACAAAATGGTGTCGGCGCGCACCGAGTTACGCGAGGTTCGCCATGGCTTGAGCAAGGACATCGAAAAGTTGGGTAACCGCTTGATGTTGTGGAATGTGGCTGGTACGCCGTTGTTGGTGGCGGTACTGGCTTTGATTTGGACCCTGCGGCGCAATACACGGCGTCGGGCTGCTTAGTGGAGATGGAATGATGGCGAATAAATTTGCAGTAACAGCTTTGGTGGCTGCGCTCACGTTGGGCGGAGGTTGGTTTGCTTACCAAAATTTTGGTGGCACCTCCGGCAATACCGTCGAGTCCGATCGCGAGGGTTGGTTTTTGCCCGAATTGCGCGGCAAGTTGAATGACGTGCGACGCATTGAGTTCATGAAAGGCGATGCCGTGGTACGGCTACAAAGCGACGGCAGTAGCTGGACCGCAACCGATTATGGTGGCTATGCGCTGCGCTTCGATAGTGTGCGTGAATTTTTGCTGCAAGTTGCAAGCTTAAAGGACGCGCAAAAGAAAACTTCGAGTCCAAGTCGGCATGCTGAATTGGGACTTGCAGCAGTGGTGGAAGCAGCGGAAGACCCGCGCGCTTATGGCGCGCCGCAGCCGTCGACCTTGTTGAAGTTGTGGACCGACGGCACCGAGCCCGAATTGGCGCTTTGGATAGGTCGCGGTAAATGGCAACCGTCGCAAGGGGTTTATGTGCGTCTGGATGGTGACGATCAGTGTTGGGCCGCAGCCGGTCAATTGCGCCCAGTGGAGGACGCCAAGCGCTGGATGGATACCAATGTCGTCTCCATGGCCGCTGCCGATGTCGCTTCTGTTGCCATCACTGGCGATTTGCCCACAACTATTCTTCGCCCAGACGCCGAAACTGATTTTTCCTGCGACGCCACTGTTCCCGAAGGGCGTGAATGGAAGCCAGTAAACGCGTTTACTGCCATCACTTCGTCACTCAGTTTCACTAACTTCGAAAACGTCGAGTTGGCGTCGGCCGAACGCTACCAATCCGCCGCCACTCGCACCATTACTTGGACCTCATTCGACGGCGCCGCAATCGTCGCCGAATTATGGCAAGTGGAAGGCGGCTGCTGGGCGCGATTCAGCGGCGATGAATACGCCAATTGGGGTTATTATTTCGGTTCAGCCAAAGCGGATGTTTGGTTGCAAAACCTGGACGCTTGGACGGATGAAATTCAAGTGGAAGAATCGGCCGAATCTACCGACGAAACCGCAGACTGAAAGGTCATCGCCAGGCCACCCGGAGCGAGCAGCGAATAAATTCTCTCGCCCTGAGAGAGCATAGGCCCTCGCGGTTGCAAGCCATTTTGACGGGCAATCGCAGCGTATTCGTCGGCGTCGTCAACGAGAACTTGCAGCATGATTCCGGGCGGCATGCCTTCGCCTTCAGGCCACACTTCGATGCGGCTGTCACCAGCGGGAAACAAGCCACCCTTTGGCGAATCCGGGTCGTCGGATTTGAGGTTTTTGGCCACACACTGGAAGCCCAGACCCAGACCGAGGAATTCGACCAGTTGATCGGCCGCGGGCGTGATCGCGCAAAAACGAATGCCTAGCACCTTCATGGGGCGAAATTGTAGCGATCCGGTTGACGTCGGCCGACGTCTTTACCGGCCGAATTAAAGCCCGATCTGAACCCCGCCGACGGATTCCACGTGCAGGAATACCATCATCATTTCGCCCTCGTTGGTGTACAGATACGGCAAATACGCGACCTCATCCGCGGCCAAATTGACGCTGCCTTTGAGCACCTGCTGGCTATACACCGGGACCTGGATTCCGAGCGGTCCAGCCTGGTCCGGGAAGGACGCGCTGATTTCATTCATTTTCAGCAAATCCGTCATCGTGATGTCGAACTCCAACGACGCCTCACCGGCAATCGCCGACTGATCCGGCAACAGGCCGACGGCAAGGCCACTATGAAAAACACCGACCTCCGGATCCACGACTAGCGATCCCAAACCGCGCTTGTATTCGAAACCATTCAAAAACGCCGATTGCTGCAGCATCGTCACCCACGCGTGCTCGCCACCGTTGCACAGCACCGACGGCGAACTGAGCTGAATGCCATCTTGCGCCAAAGTCATTGCTTCAAGCGCCTGGCGAAATTCGGCCTGCTTGACCTTGCCTCCTTGAACGGGTCCACCGCCCGGGAATGCTCCCGGCAGTAGTTTGTTCAGCGCCTGAATGGACATTTGCACCAACTCCAGATGCACCGCCCACTGCTGCGGTGGCTTAGCCATGCCCGCATCCAAGATTCCGCTCGGGTGGCCAAGGCCAAGCCCTTTCGGCGGCTCCACCGACATCATCCGAGCCGCAGGCTGAGCCCGCAATTCCCCGACATATTCGACGTCAAACTGGCTGCTGACCTCTAACGTGGACCAGCTGTCACTGAGTTGAGGGCCGGATTGGCAAGATGCGAGCACTAATGCGGCGCAGTAGGCTATTTGGGGGGATTTTGCCATGCTTTCTTGGGTGAAAAATGGAAGTGGTACACCTTACCCCCTTCCTTATGTGGAGTAACTAATCTGAAAACCTGAGACCGGCGCAAAAATTTCTGCCTCGTTGCGCACCGTGGAAAGTTTTGAGGCCTCTGGGTTCAGGTTGGACACGAAAGTTGCCTTCCGCGCGTCCAAAAATAAAGCCAATCGCATGGTTGGGCTCCGCACTTCCTGAGCATCCACGGCACTTCAATGGTTTCAGTTACTTGCGACAAGAATAGCGTGCGATGGGGCAACTGATCGGCCTCAAAATTGACTCTCCAGCTGGGAATAAATGCAGGCCAAAAAAACCGAGCGATCAAGCGATGAAACCTTGTAACTATTGTTATTGAGACAACATCTCGTTTGGGCGGATGGCACAGCGTCCATCCTTCCTCCCGGAACCATAAAACTCCACTGATAACCCACCATAACCAATTATAATTAAATATCTTACATCGTTTCAAGCGGTGCCCAAAAAATCCTCTCTCAAGCCGGTTCCGTTCGCTTCATTGACAGAATATGGGAACCGGAAAAGCAGCGCTCCCGCCCTGAAGGAATAGCCAAACTTTTTTAATCCAGATACGGGGATTGTCCTGCGCCCAATGGGGTTTACATCATCTCTGAAAATCCATTCATCTTGGATTACGGCGGTGCCCCGCCACATTGCCTAATGAAGAGTCTCAAGCCAATAACGGTTCTTCTCACCCCTTGGTTCCTCCAAGCAGCGCTCACTGCCCCCTTGAGCGCACAATCCAGTTCCACTTGGGATATAGCTGGCCGACTTGATGCTAGCTGGCGTTATCGCAGCGAAAACGGCTCTAATCAGAGCGACAGCCAAGCACTGCTTTCTGGCTACATGGATGCGACGGCAATAGATAAGGACCAAAGCGAAATTTTCCGTTTCCACTTGGAAGGTTTCGTCAACCATGATTTGAACGGGCTTGAAGACGCTGGCGATTCCTTTTATGGCCTACCTGATACTCGCGATCACGCAACCCGGGCGTTCCTTTACGGAGCCTACGTGGAAGCCCCAGTGATGTCCGAGGACCTGATGGTAAGAATCGGACGCCAGGAGATTCACAAAGAAAATGCCCTCTATTTCGATGGCGCGCGCGTCGAATTCAGCCCACTCAACTCCTTAAGTGGCGTAGCCTACGCTGGTATACCTGTACGGTTTTATGAGTCTTCCCGCTCAGGCGACCTTCTACTTGGTGCCGGCCTGAAATGGAGAATTGAGCGCAATCTAAGCCTGGGCTATGACCAGATGTTTTTCAGGGATCAAAATCCCCCAGCAGATCCCAGTATTACGGTCCGCAATGACCTCAGCATATTCTCGGCCGACTGGAATCGTGATCAACACACCATGCTGCGTGGATCAGCCTCCTGGTTAGATGGAGAACCCCGCCGCGCCGAACTTTCCGTCTATCTCAATTATCCAGAGCGAGGTTGGTGGTCGCGCCTCCACATTCGCCGTCAAAATGATTACGGCGAAGTTGTTTCCACCGACCTTTCCCCATTCGCCGTCACCTTCTCCGACATAGCCCCTTATTGGAGTGGAGGCTTAGAATTCCATCGCAGCCTCACTGATGATGTTGATTTGGGAATTGGCTACCAAGGACGGCAGGTTCTTGAGGAGGCAGACATTGGTGTCTTCAACCGCGAATACAGCCGTTGGTTTGCAACTCTAACCGGCCAGAATGTCATCCGCTCTGATGTAGAAGCTGGAGTTCGTGCCGACCTCTGGTACTCAGATGACGCCGACATCGTCGCCGGTGGCGCTTTCGCAGCTTACGAGCCTTATCGCGGCGAACGGTTTGAAGTCGGAAGCGAATTCTCCATGTACCGCTTCGACGTGTTCACTGGACGTGAATACCTGGATGACCGGCAAATCTACGGTCGGATGAGCTATCCGATTTCGGAAAGCACAGCCCTACGCCTCCGCATTGCCAGGGATAAGTCCCAGTTTGGCACTGACCTTCTGTTGCAAGTCGCCTTTACCTTGGAGTTTTAAGATGAGCATGAACCCTAAGCAGCTCCTTGCCGCCTTCGCCGCAACATTAGTGCTAACGGCATGTGCATTCTTGATGCCCAGCGCCCCTCCGGTAGTCGAAGGCCGGGTCGCAAGTTTCCCCCACGACGTACACGTCGATGATGAAGTCGCGCTCGATTGCATCGAATGCCACATGGATGCCGAAGACGGCCCAATGGCTGGTATGCCTACCTTGGATATGTGCTGGGCTTGCCATGAAGAGGCAACCCAAAAAGACAAGCCGCTTGAGGCTCAACTCGTCGGCTTTGTATTGCCTAGTGACGTAGAAGCCACCTGGTCTACAGTCACTCGAGCAGCTATCGACTCGAATTTCTCTCACCAAACTCACCTAGAAGCTGGCACCGACTGCTTGGATTGCCACATCGGCGTTGATCAGGCTGATCAAGTCGACTGGGATTGGCATATTTCGATGGATCAATGCATCAACTGCCACGAGCACAGTGATGGTCTTGCACCGACTGACGATTGCAAGGCTTGCCACCAAGACATTGACCAATTCACCATGCCCGCCAACCATAACGGCGGCTGGGGCCGGATGCAAGGCCAGCCTTCAATTGACGGTTCGGGCAGCCCACACCCACCCAGCCCGACATGACCC
>JACNIZ010000035.1 GCA_014382805.1 Planctomycetota bacterium | reverse complement strand
TTAGGAGCCTCAACGTGAACAGCCAGTACAAAAAGTGGCTGCCCGCCGTCTAGGTTTTCGTCCTCGATCAAGGTTCCTGGCGAAACCACCCGCACCACGCCACGATCGACGATTCCCTTGACCTCGCGCGGATCCTGGAGCTGTTCGCAAATCGCCACGGTGTAGCCCTTGCGCACCAAGCGAACCAGGTATCCCTCCATCGATTTAACCGGAACACCGGCCATTGGCAGTTCTTTTTCCTTAGACCGCGACGTCAGGGTAATGCCCAATTCCTCAGACGCAACCTGGGCGTCGTCGCCGAACATTTCGTAAAAATCTCCCATCCGGAAAAACAGCAAAGCGTCGGGCTGCTCCTTTTTGGCAGCCCAAAATTGCCGCATCATCGGCGTTTCTTCGGGTCGTTTTTGAGCGGGTATACGGGAGGCCACGGGTCTGCAAGGATGGGTCGGCGGCATTCTAGCCTTGCTGGCTGGGTCGCGATTGCTGCAAGGAATACCTATCCTGGGGCAGCGGAACCCGTATTACCCCCGTTGGAAAACATGCGCCTAGTCCTTGCCCCAGCACTACTTGTGTTGGCTTCGGCATGCTCGAGCAGCACCTTTCGCGATTATCCAGATACTGCGATGGCTGGTGTGCGCGCATGGGAACAAGGTCGTTTTGACGCCGCGGCAAAACAGTTTGGCCGCATTCAGGAACTGGACGAGGACGACGCCTTCCTCGCATACGCTGAAACCGGCATGGTTTGGCATGTAGCAAATCAACCAGAGCGAGCGGTGCAAGCGTGGCTATTGGCTGACAAAAAACTGAAGAGTTTCGACGACCGCCCAACCATCAGTGGTCGCTCGATCACCGAAGGTTTGGAGTCGATGATGCTGAACGACAAAGCGATCCCTTATGACGGCGAAGATTTTGAAGTCGCTTTATTGCACGGGTTGATGGCGTGGGACTATCTGCGCATGGGCAGCCTGGATGACGCAATGGTCGAGGTGCTGCGCGGTTATCACATCGAGGAAGTGGCGGAAGAACGCTATGACACTCAATATGGAATGAATCGCTTTGCGCGTTTTGTTGCCGCAATAGTGCAAGAAGTAGACGCCAATTTCGACGAAGCGGAACTCGACTTAAGCATCCTCGCGCAAGACATACCCGGCCATCCTTCGGTAGATTATTCTCTGGAGCGGGTCAAACGCCTGCAAAGCGCCGACGGCGCCGTTGAGCGCGAATTGGCTCAACTCATTGTGGTTCACGAAGTGTCACGCATGCCGGGTAAAATTGCCGTCGAACATCGCTATCACACTGGCCGCAGCAGTGGGCGAATCTCAGTTCCGAAATTTGGGTATCCACCGCCGGCCTTTTTGGGTGTGCAGGTAAGCGTCGATCAAGATCACGTCGGCAATACGGTGCTATTGGAGAACGTCTTGCACGTGGCGCGCGCGAACTTGGATGACCGCATGGCTTGGACGCTGGCGAAGTCCGTCGGCCGTGCTGCGGCGAAAACGATTTTGATCGACAAAGCGGCGAAAAATGTCAAAAAAACTCGCGGCGACGGCATGGGCTTTTTGGTTTCGGTGGTCGGCAGTTTGCTGCAATTTGCCACCGAACGCGCCGATCTACGTTCTTGGATTTCATTGCCGCAAAGCATTGAAGTTTTGCGCGTGCCAGTGGCCGCCGGCGAGCATGAAATTAGCCTGCAAATTCCAGGTGGCGAAAACGTCATGCTAGGAAAACACTCATTCAAGCCCGGCAAGCCCGTACTCATAACCGTCCGTACACTCCGCCAAAGGGTGTACACTCAAATCGGCCCCACGGCCGCTTCAGACACCATTCAACCATGAATCGAATCCTGACCCTTTTGCTCCTAGCTGCGCTACCCTTGGCGGCTTGCAGCACTGTAGATGCCGAAAATGGCCCACTATCCGGTACTGCCCGTCAGCTCGGATCAGTAGACAACATCGAGATGACTGATGGCGTCATCCGCTTTGACGATTCTGATTTGGCCGTCTATCAAGTGACCTTAATTAACCAAGACAACGACCAAGCTTGGGTGGAATACCACGCTTGGTGGTTCGATGAAGGCGGCATTGAAATCAGGAATCCGTCGGCCGCTTGGATACGCATGAACATCCAGCCAGGCAGTCATCGCGCGGTGCGATCTGTGGCGCCATCCATGAAGGCGGTCCGTTGTGAAATTCAAATCCGTGAACCTCAAGACAGCGTGCGCTAGGTGATCAAAATGAAGCAATTACATTTCATGTTCGCAATCCTGGCCTTAGGCCTGTGCTCGTGTGCGACGACTTCTGCCAGCGGCACCATGACCGTTGATGGCGAAGAGGTTGAATTCAGCGCCGATGTGGTTTCTGAGGTTGATGACATCGAAGTGGATCACACTTTGGTGCGCCACCTCGATGGCCGCGTCACTGCGCAGTTTGAACTAGAGAACGACGATTCGTCGCCGAAGCGCCTGCACATCACTTGGGATTGGATGGATTCAGATAGCATGGTCTTGCGCAAGGGCACTGCTGAAAGTGCCGAACTTTTTGTCGTCCTAGCCTCTGGTGAAAAGAAGAAAATTACCCTTCAATCGCCGACCGACCACGCCGTTCAAATTGAAATCCGCGTTCGTTCCACCCGCAACACCCTGTAAGCCCTGCTCCGTAATAACATGTCTCGCTTCACTGCAATTACTTTTGGACTGCTTACTTTGGCGGCCGCTTCCTGCTCTCACAATGTGCAGGTCATAGACCCTGAAAGCGGAGAGACCATCAACATTGAGTATGGCTTTGGTGATTTGATGACCATCTCAAACACCATGACTCAATCATTCCTCGAGTCCGACGCTTGGGGCGGTGATCGTCCGCGCATCGTTTTCGGTGGAGTTCGCAACCGGACCCAGCAACACC
>JACNIZ010000197.1 GCA_014382805.1 Planctomycetota bacterium | reverse complement strand
GAAGAAGACTTCGGCCTTTGAGCCTGCTGCGACGGGCGCGAAGAAGACTTCGGCCGTTGAGCCTGCTGCGACGGGCGCGCATTAGACTTTGGCGTAGGTCGCGGTTTGGCCGAACCATTGCGACTGGAATCCCAACGATCCATGGTTTTGGTCGGCCGCGGCGGTGCAGCGTGCTTTTCAGCCGTGCCACGTATGCCATAGGTCCCAGTATTCGAACTGCGGTTCAGCGGCTGCGCACGTTCGGACGCGGTTGGGCGACCAAATGAACCACCCGGCTGGCGCAAGCGCTCCGAAGCAGTAGGCCGGCTGTAGGCGTTATAAACCCGTCCGCCGTAACTATTCGAGTTTGAGCCCTTCGAACCCGCTCCTGCATTGCCACCGGCACTGCTGCCACCATTGCTCGTAGCGCCAGAACCATTCAAAAAAATCACCGCACCATTGTCGTCTACAGAAATGTCGCCGTCGCTAGGTGAAATACCGGTGGCTGGGCCGTCGCCCGAACCGGGACCGTCACCTAGATTCACGACGTTTTTCGCCATGATTTTGCGTGGATCGGGCGGACCGCCGCCACCGTCGTCATCTCCACCACCGCCGCCGCCACCGTCGCCTCCATCATCGGAGCCGCCGCCGGAACCAGAGCCATTGTCGCCGTCATTGCCGCAATCCCAGTACCAATACCACCACGGCCACGGGCCATATCCACCGTAAGGTCCGTACCACCATGGATCCCACCACGGGCTCCAGAACGGATCCCAGTAGCTGTAATGGTAGGAGTAATAACCGTCCGAGTAGGTGTCGCCGTAATAGTCGCCTACGTACTCATCCAAATACAGAGGCACCGCGCCGTCCAAGCTGCCGTCGGCTTCTGTGTAATGACCATCTCCATCTTGATCAATGGCTAGCCAATAACCGTTTGCAACTCCCATTGGCACAGGGATATAGGTTGGCGGCGGCCCTTGGATTAAGTCTGGCCCGGAACAGGATGCAAGCACCAGCCCGAGCAAGCCCATCAACGCGACAACGGATCGTAATAGGGGCATATACCCACCATACCCGAAATGGATGGTTTTCGCTCAGAATCGGAATCTGCGGTTTAACCAAACATTTCACTACTGCGCCGGGTCAATCACGTATTTTGATGCGGCAAATCCCTCATGCCGGACCTCCTGAAATCATGAACTTCATTCGCATCCCTGTACTGCTCGTCGCGGCCGCCCTTGGTACCGCTCTTTCCGCGCCCTTGTATAGCCAGGATCCCGCCCCGGCCCCTCAAGCGCAATCCGTGCCGACCCTGGCCGAAGCCACCCAACTTATGCGCGAAGCAAAGTGGGAAGAAGCCTCGATCGCCTTCGGCCTCATTGTTTTGAGCGACCAAGAAAATGGCGTCGCCTGGATGAATTTGGGCTACTGCTTGCATGCCAATGGCGACCTCGATCGCGCGCTGCAGGTTCACCTGAAAGCGGCTACCTTTGAGCAGTTTAAAAGTACCGCGCTCTACAACGTTGGCTGCGTGCATGCCTTAAAGGGCGATGTTGACAAGGCTTTTGATTATCTAAATCAGGCATTGGCTGCACGGCCGATTCCAGCGGCCCAATTCAGCGGCGACGCCGATCTGACCTCGCTACATAAGGACAAGCGCTGGGCCAAGCTGATGATGAAGTTGGACCCCAATGCGAATAAACCGCAGGTAGTAAAGGAAGCTCCGCTACCTAGCGCCACCGACAAAGCCGACGACGGCCTGAAAAAGGGCAAAGCGATTTCCCTAGCCAAACTGCCTGCAGAGCGGCGTTTTGATTTTTGGATTGGCGAATGGGAAATGTACATGAACGGTGAGTTCATGAGTCGGCAAAGCGTGAAAAGCACATTGGATGGTGCTTCCATTTTGCAATCTGGGCCACAGTCGATGACCTTGGCGGTTTTCGATCCGACGTCCGGACAGTGGAATATGACATGGACCAGCACTGCCGGGCACCACGACATTTTGGTGGGCAACATGGACGACAAGGGTCAGATGGTCATGAATCAGAAGGTGCTGCGTGATCGTCCAGGAGACATCGGTAAGTGGATTTTGCGGGACATCTATAAAAATCACTTCATGGCAGATTGGATGACTTCGAAGGATGGCGGCAAGACCTGGAACACCGAAGCGGTGATGGAATACAAACGATTCCAGAACAATATTAAGGACAAGGTGAAGGCCCAAAATGAGCAGCCAAAGAAGGCCGGCCAAAGCAAAGCCATTGCTGGGCTGAGCAAAAACGCCCCGCCGCAAACGCGTCAATATGTGTTCATGCTGGGCAGCTGGATGATTGAGGCCGAGGCGATGAAGCCGGACCAGACATGGACCAAAGGTGGCGGTGAAATCAAAGTTCATTTTGCTGATGATGGCGTCACTTTGGTGGAAGACATGACTTTGAATTTGGAGGGATTGGGCGAGTTCGCCGGCCAAAGCCGTCGCGTTTACAACCCTGATTCAGAGCAGTGGGATATCCGCTGGATGCCTAAAGGGCAGGATGCAGTTTTTGAGATTGTCGGCAAAAAGAAGGATGGAAAAATGGTTGAATACTCCACCGGTACCGACCAATACGGGGCTTTTAAGGACACGGTTTATTACACCCACATCACCAAAAACAGCTTTAAGGTTTGGATGGATCGCGCTTACACCGAAACCGGTCACAAGGTGGAAGGGCTTTATCGAGCCACTATGACACGAATTCGATAGTTGCCATTAGTTGGACATCGCCCAAGCTTGTTAGCATTGAGGGCGACGTGCAATTTCCCAACCAAATCATCCACATTTACCTCGGCTGACCACAGCCGACGTAACTTTTTATGGGGCGCCGGTGCCGGAAACTGGCCCCTTTTAGTGGCCCAAAATTTTCCAAGATTTAGTAACTAAAGTT
>JACNIZ010000145.1 GCA_014382805.1 Planctomycetota bacterium | reverse complement strand
GAAGAGGAGGGCATCTACGGTGTCGAAGCCGAACCATCTGATTTTTTGACCCTCCAAGCTGCTTTTGATGGCAAGGGTTGGGAGCAATTGGATGCGTCGATTCGCTACATTCCTGATAACACTGTTGAGGTCGGCCCTGAAGATGCCGAAAAGATCAACATCCTGGTCGACATGATCGAAGATGACGATGACGTCCAGGCAGTTCACCACAACGCCGAATTTGTCTGATGCCTAAGCGCCCATTCACCATCCTCGCCGCCAATCCTGAAGTCCGCTCACAGTGCGAGAAAGCTGCTGCTTGCGCTGGCGACGCGATCTCTGAAGTAACCGTTTACGCCAACTTGCAGGAATTGCAGGCCGCAGGTGAATTGGAGGGCCTGGTGGTGGTGGAGCCTTCCGCTTTGGGCGAACTCAGCATGCATGAGTGGGCAATCGCCTTCTTGCGCAAGCATAAGGTGCTGCTATTTTTGCTTTCCAACGGTACCGCCCAAGACGCTGACGGCTTGGCGCGGTTTGTGGGAGCACAAGGTGCCCTGCCACTGCCCCTAGATGCTGACGAATTGGCAAGCCGCCTGTCGTCGCCGTTTGGAACGCCCGGCGGCATCCCGCGTCCGATGATGCCAGTGGTCGATCAGGCCACCCTTGAGGAAAATCTTGGAGCCCAACTGGGCGCGATTTTCGGCCAAAACGATGCCACCGGCCGCGAGGGATTTGTGCAATCCATTACCGACAGTGAAACCGGATTGTTCACCGTCGATTATTGGGAGCACCGCCTCGAAGAGGAGTTCAAGCGTTCCAATCGGTTCCGCTTCCCGCTTGGCTTGGTCACTTTCCGGGTGGACGGGCTCGTTTCTGACGACAAATTGCTAGATGTCTCCAGCATCATTTTGCTCGATACCCGCGACGTTGATGTCGTGACCCGTTTCGACGACCAGACCTTCTTGGCGCTGCTTCCTCATACCGGACCTGGTGGGGCTGCATTGTTTGCCAAACGTGTTCATGATGGCTTGAACAGCTTAGGATTGCACGATTTGGTTGGTGACTCGGTGGAGTGGACGACCCACTCCATAGTGAGCCCAGATTCCTCTCTGTCCGGCGCCCGCGATTTTTTGGCTCGCGCCCTCAGCGAAGGCGTTTCGCAGATTTAAGGCTGTATTTCCTCAGGGTTTTCCGGCTCAGGTTCCTCCTCTGCCGGAATAAGGGCCGAAATCTTCCATTCGGTGCCGATCTCGAATTTAGCAAGGCTGCCCATAGTGCGGGCGGTCCGTACTGCTGAATTCTCTAGGTAAATACTGAGCTCTTTACCGGAAAATTCAAAGTGCTCGGCCAACGGTTGATCCAGGAAACCGCCAGCATGCCGCAATTTTCCGCCTGCTTCATGGAATTCAAAAAAGTCTTGGGCTTGCATTTCTAGGCCCAAGTAAGTTTTGTCGCCGCGTCCCCACCAAACCACAACCCGGCCGTTCAGCAATTTATTTCGCCCCGTGACCTGCAATTTATAGGCGTGGCGGCCCACCCAGCCTATTTGGCGCTCCAATTCCGGTCTAAAAATCATATAGGCGTCCAGAGTGGCACCTACCTGCTTTTTGAGGCTTTCGGCCAGACAGCGGTATTCGGTGGTCGGCCGTACCGCGCTCCAAGCCGCAAAAAAACTGCGTCCGCCTTCCTCCGGGCTGGAGAAGTCGGGACGCAGCGCCGACGCCCAACTTTCCGGCGTCATGGTTTGGCAGCTGGTGGGCGCAATTAAGAAGAACAAGACAATCGCCCAAGCTTTTGGGGTACGGATCAGGGAACGCAGCTGCATGGAGCGTATATTGGGCATCAGCAAATGACGATGCAACACCTGTTTCGAGTAGCGCTAGCAATTAGTTCGGCTTTCATGCTGATCCAATGCGGCCCAGCATCTGCCGACGGATTCGCCGCAAAAGGTTTGTTCTTCCCACAACCTAGACAGGAATTGGGCACTTTGATCAGCGGTGAGGTGCGCGAGTTGGCTTTTGACTTCGAAATCCGCGGCAGCGGAGTCATTCCGCATCGTTTTCAAACTTCGTGCGGCTGCTTAAATGTGCGCTTTGTAATCGAGGGCAAGGCTTTTCCGTTGCATGAAGAACTTCCTGAAGATGCTCGCGGCCAACTGCTAATTGAATGGAAAACTGCGGGATTTTTGGGTGAAAAACCATCCACCGTGCAGATTTTGGGTGAAGGGCCGGGTTTGCCGCAAACACTTAAATTCACCGGCACGCTCGAACCGTGGTTCGAATTGCAGCCACCAATTTTGAATTTTGGCATGGTAGACGGCACCAAGGATGAGGTCCGCACCGTGGTCGCGCGTGGCCCTGAGGCCTTTCGCTTGTTGGACATCATGGCGGGCATGCCACCCTTAGAAATCAGAGCCGTGGCGTCGGCTCAGGCCGGGTTGGAGCAGCAATTCGAAGTAGTTTTGCCCAAAGGCTTAGGCGAAGAAGGGGAACATAGAGGTTTTTTACAGATCCGCAGCGATCACCAGTATCCACTTACTTTGCCTATTCAGTATGAAATTGCTGGCCCCCTTTGGCTCAAACCCGGACGTCGGCTTTTATTGGGTGCGATACCACAAGATGTTGTATCTAAGTCGGTTATGGAGGTTGGGGTTGGTCAAGGCACGCTTCCGAAACCAGAAGTTCACATCGAAGGCATCAAAGGAGCCGAAATAAGTGTCGTAACTCTTGAGGATCTCAAGCATTACCAAATTCAGGTAGTTTTGCCTTCTGACTTGGCAGCAGGCCCGGTGGCGGGCAAAATTATCGTGCAGTTGCAGCACCATGACGAAGGTCAGGTGCATTCCCTCGAGCGTGTGGTCCAAGTTTTAGGGGTAGTGACCGCCCCTAAATGATTCTCCATTTGTGCAATTGATGAAAAAAGTCCATCTTCTACCCTGTCTACTGATGTTGGCGCTGGCTTCGTGCGGCTCTGATTCGGAAGCCGGGACCACTTCCAACTCCAACTCCACCGGAGCCGATACGGGGCAGGGCACGTCCCGGCCGACCACGTTGGAAACCACTTCGACTCTGACCTCGGATGAAACCTCCCAACCGTCCACCAGCGAACTCAATTTTGAGTACCTGGATTTGGATTTGGGTGAATTATTCCAAGAGACCAACGTCGATATTTCCTTTCCGTTTGTGGTGAAGGGGGACGACCCCATCACCATTTCCCATTTGAAGGCATCTTGCGGTTGTACCGACGTCGGCTTGAGTGTGGAGGGCCAGGAATGGCCGCTGAATACTCCGATTCCAGGGGGAAGCAAGGGCGCGATCGTGGGGACGTTTACTTCGGCGCAGTATCAAAACGTCAAGGCTTCCACCATTACCATTCGTGGCAATGGTTTAAAACTACCAGCGGTATTGAATCTGCAGGCGTTTATTCGCCGACACTTTGAATTGAGCCCTAGTGCGGTGCGTTTCGGACAGGTTTCGGCGCGCAGCTTGGCAACCAGCCCGTACACCAAAAAGGTCAAAATTATGTCGTCGGAAGAGATGGAAATTAAGGCGTGGAAGCGCTTGCCATCCGGTATCGACGTCAAAGTTTTGGACGAGCGCGAAGTCGCCGAGGACGGCCGCCACGTTAGTTGGATCGAGATTTCGATCAATGAGCAGCATGGGGCCGGAATGGTCAGTCAGAGCTTGTTGGCAAGTACCTCGGTCGGGCGCGATTTAGAAATCCATATTAACGGCAATATTGTCGGGCCGGTGCGCTATGCGCCGCAGGATTTCCTGAAGTTTGGTGCTGTCAATCAAGGCATGGCGATCAAACGAGTGGTCAAGATCATCTCTACCTCTGGCGAAGAAACCTTGCCGACTCCGACGGTGGACTTTATAGGTCCTGATGTGTTTGAGTGGAAGTTGCAAGAAAAAGAGCCGGGCCGCGAATGGGCCGTGCGATTCACGCTTTCGTCGGAGGCGGCAATTGGTCGCCACGGCGGTAAGTTAAAAATCAGCTTCCCTGAAGGAACCGGCATTACCCCACATGAAGTAAAAGTCAGCGCACTGGTACGCAAAGCTCCGTGAGAAAACGCCTCGGCGAAATCCTGATTGGGCAGGGCGCAATCACTGATGAACAGTTGCGCGCCGCCTTGGCTGCTCAGCAAACTCGCAGCCAATTAATCGGCCAAGTCTTGATTTCGCAGGGAGCCACAGATGAACGAACCATTCATCGGGCGTTGGCGCTGCAAGCGCGTTTGCCTTTCGTGGACTTGGAAGGTAAAACGCCGCCGTCGCGGCTGACCGAGCTGTTGAATGCTGGATCGGCTTGGGAGTTGGAAGCGATTCCGGTTGCGGAGAAAAATGGCACCACCATCGTGGCGGTGTCGGATCCAGAAAAAGCGGTAGTAGTGGACACCCTTGGATTTTTGCTGGACGGGCCTGTTTCCTTAGCCATTTGCCCGCCAGCGTCTCTGCGTGCTGCCTTGGAACGAGTTTATGGACCGCCCGACGTCGGCCCTGACGTAGGCGATGATGCCGATCGCGGCGATCACGAAGAGGCTCCGGTGGTGCGCTTGGTCAACCGCATGTTTGAAGAAGCGGTGGGCATGCGTGCTTCGGATATCCACATCGAACCTTTTTCAAATGCAGTCCAAGTGCGCTATCGCGTGGATGGTGGCCTGCAACTCGCTGCTGAACACCCGATTGATTTGCATTCAGCATTAATCAGTCACATTAAGGTGAGTGCGGGATTGGACATTGCCGAAAAGCGCAAGCCGCAGGATGGTCGAATTGAACACCGTGCCGGTGGCCGCGAGTTGGACGTTCGGGTGTCGGTGCTACCCACCAATCACGGCGAGTCCGTGGTTATGCGTTTGCTTGACCGCGAGGCGAACCTGATTTCGCTTGAAGCGCTGGGCATGAGCAAAAGCGCGTTGGATTGGTTTAAAGAAATTATCGATAGGCCAAACGGCATTTTCCTGGTCACGGGCCCGACGGGTTCGGGGAAAACTACCACCTTGTATGCCGCACTGCAAACTTTGAATCGTGCCGATCGTAAAATCTTGACGGTTGAAGATCCGGTCGAATACCGAATCAAAGGCATCAACCAAGTGCAGGTGCAACCGCGCATTGGTTTGGACTTTGCGCGGGTCTTAAAAGCCTTTTTGCGGCAAGCACCTAACGTGGTGCTAGTCGGCGAAATCCGCGACCGCGAAACTGCTGAGGTCGCCATTCAAGCTTCGCTGACCGGGCACTTGGTTTTTAGCACAGTTCACACCAACGACGCACCGTCGGCTGCGACTCGATTGCTGGACATGGGCGTGCCGCCATTTCTGGTCGCCACATCTTTGCAGGGCGTACTCGCGCAACGATTGGTGCGCAAGTTGTGTGTAGACTGCAAAGTGGAAGAAGCTGCCACGCCTTTGGAAATACGTCTACTCAAGTTGCCCGCCGACGCCAAGCTTTACCACCCGCGTGGATGCAATTCGTGTTCGCGCAGCGGCTATCGTGGCCGCCTTGGTGCTTTCGAATGGCTGGGCATGACCGAGGACATGAGAGAATCTCTGTTCCAATCCGCCGACGGTGCCACTTTTGTTGCCGCCGCGAAAAAAAGTAACTCCTGGAAATCGCTCGATCACGACGTCCGCGAAAAAGTTCTGGAAGGCACAACCACTGTTCAGGAAATGCTGCGTGTGACCTCGATGTCAGCAACGGAGCCCGATTTGGAAACTGCCGCTACTGAAGTAGTGGCCGCCCCCCCAACCTCTGAGACCACAACCTAACCCTCATGAGTTTTGTTCCTGCACCACTGCAAGAGTGGCTTCGAATTATCGCGTCTGCTGACGCGTCCGACCTTCACCTCGGTGCCGGGCGTCCACCTGCGATGCGTTCCAGTGGTGAATTGGTTCACATTGCACCTGAAGAGTTAACCGCAGATCAAATCCAAGCGATTTGTTTGGAATTGACGCCTGAACATCGCCAGCGCGAATTAAAGGAACTCGGCAGCGCTGACTTTGGCTTTGGCTTTGAAGAAGACCGATACCGAGCCAGTGCATTTAAGCAAAAGGGTTCTTTCGCCCTGGTTTTGCGCCGGATTCCTCAAAACCGGCTCAGCTTTGACGAGATTGGAGCGCCAGCGGTTTTGCGTAATTTAGCGCACTTGCCGCGGGGCATGATCCTTGTGACTGGGCCTACTGGTTCGGGTAAAACCACCACTTTGGCGGCGTTGATTCACGAGGTGAATATTTCTCGCGCATGTCACATCATGACGATGGAGGACCCGATCGAATTTTATCACGACTCGCGAAAAGCGGTAATCAATCAACGCGAAATCGGTGACGACGTTTCCGATTTTGCTGAAGGTTTGCGGCGAGTTTTACGGCAAGACCCCGACGTGATCATGCTTGGTGAAATGCGCGACCTGGAAACCACCGGTGCGGCCATTACTGCTGCAGAAACCGGCCACTTGGTATTGGGAACGCTGCACACCACCGGTGCGGCTCGAACGGTAGACCGAATCATTGACCAGTATCCTGAAAACCAACAGGATCAAGTACGAGCGCAGTTGTCGGTATCACTGCAGGCAGTAGTTTCGCAGGTGTTGTTGCCACGAATGGATGGACAAGGTCGGGTTGCGGCCTTCGAAATTATGGTGCGCAACTCGGCGATTGAAAATCACATTCGTAAGGGTGAAACTTTCAAGATTCCGTCGGTGATGCAAACTCAGCGGCGCCTAGGCATGCAGCTACTTGATGAACACTTGTTGGAACTTGTGCAGTCCGAAACCATTTCGCGCGAAGAAGCGCTGAATTCGGCTCAGTATCCCGGCGACCTCGCCCAACGCCTGGGCATGTAAATCAAAATGGCTCCGGTAGACACTAGGCAAATTGGCAAGATCTTTATCGATCTTGGCGTGATTCGGCAAGGCCAGTTACAGGCTGCATTGGCTGAGCAGCGGCGCAGTGGCGGGCGTTTAGGCCAAATATTGCTGGAGCGCGAAATGATCAACGAGGAGGACCTGTCGCGAGCATTGGCCATGCAAAAAGGCATGGATTGGTTGCCGGCAGCGGCATTGAAGGCCAGCGACGAAGCCCTTGGATTGGTAGATGCCGGCACCGCACGGGCATTCGGCGCGTTGCCACTGGAGGTGGTGAAAGGGCAACTCCGTATCGCCGTTTCCGATCCCGACGTACTGCCGTTGCTCGGTGACCTAGAGGCCTTGACCGGATTCCCGATGCAGGTGGTGTTGGCTGAAGATGGCGCCTTGCGGGAGGCCGTCGAGAGGTGCTATATCCAGCGCAATGAAGCGCAGGTGAAGGCCGAAGTGCAGGCTGGCGAGGCAGCGCCGATTGTGCGCTTGCTGGAGTCGTTGCTGACGCGCGCAGTACGCGATGGCGCGGCTGATATTCATTTCGAGCCCTACCAAGGTGAATTCCGAATTCGAATGCGCGTCGACGGGGTGCTTTACGAAGTGGATCCACCGCCGCAACACCTGGCGACGGCATTGATCTCGCGCGTGAAAGTGTTGGCAAACCTGGATATTTCGGAAACTCGCATGCCGCAGGACGGACGCATCGAAATGACCGTCGACGGCCGCAAGATCGACTTCCGAGTTTCTACCGTTCCGATCCAAGGCGGCGAAAGCACGGTGCTACGTGTATTGGACCGCAAATCTCTGCGCTTGGAATTGACCGACCTAGGCCTATTGGAGCGAGAGGTCGATCAACTCGATGAGTTCATTCGGTTGCCGCACGGCATCGTGCTGGTAACTGGGCCAACCGGCTCAGGAAAAACCACCACCCTTTATTCGCTGCTGAACCGAGTCAACGAGCCGAAGACCAAGATTCTAACGGTGGAAGACCCGGTGGAATACGACTTGGATGGCATCGTGCAGGTACCGACCAACGAGGACATCGGCGTGAATTACTCGCGGGTTTTGCGCACCATGCTGCGTCAAGACCCCGACATCATCCTGGTCGGTGAAATTCGCGACCCAGAGACCGCACAAATCGCGGTGGAAGCCTCGCTGACCGGCCACCTAGTGCTGTCCACTCTGCACACCAACGATGCCCCGTCAACGATCACGCGAATGATAGACCTCGGCGTAGAGCCGTTTTTATTGGCTGCAACAATTGAAGGCATCGTCGCCCAGCGCTTATTGCGCTCTGTTTGCCAGGAATGTCGCATCCCTTGGCAAGCGCCGGAAGATATGCTGAAAAAGGCTGGCTTAACCGCCGATCAGCAAGTATTTCGTGGCAAAGGTTGCGAAATTTGCCACTTCACTGGTTACAAAGGCCGCAGCGCGATCTACGAGATCTTGCCGATGGACGACGCCTTGCGTGAGCAATTCCTGCGGAATCCAAGCACCATTGCTTTGCGCGAGCTGGCCCGCGAGCGCAAGATGATGACCCTGCGCGAGCGCGCCATCGAACTTGCCCTCAATGGCAAGACCACGCTCGATGAAGTTCTTCGCGAGACCCAGGTCGATAATTTTTAGCACGAAACATGGCCCGCATTCAGCGCAAGGTTGCATCCACCTCACGCCAAAGCGCCCGCACATCCGGCGGCGCTGAGTCAACCTCTACGCGCAAGGTCAAGCGCAAGGTGCCACTCAAGCACGTGGTGCGCTTCACCCGCATGCTGGCGACGTTGACTGAAGCCGGCCTGCCAGTCTTGCGCAACTTGCGCATTTTGGCTGACCAATGGCCAGCTGGAAAATTCCGTAACGCGATCATGGACGCAGCCGACATGGTGGAGGAGGGCCAACCTCTTTCCGAGGCGCTGAGCCAAAGTCCGGACGTATTTGACGAGTTATACATCAACATGGTCAAAGCCGGTGAAGTCGGCGGTGTTTTGGATCGGGTGCTCGACCGTTTGGCGGATTTCCAAGAGCGTTCGCAAGAACTGCGCGAGCGTACCCGCAGTGCCCTGACCTACCCGATTGTCATCGTTGTCGTTGCCTTTGCGGTTATTGCCGCATTGATGCTGATGGTGATTCCAAAGTTCGATTCCCTGTTTAAGGAAATGGGCTTAGAGTTGCCAGGGTTGACCCAGTTTTTGATCGCCACCAGTAATAATGTGGTCGCTTATTGGTACCTATATATTGGCCTACCAATCATCACTTTCACGCTCTATCAAATGGCATATTTGCGTTCTTACGGATTCCGTCGTTGGAATCATGGAATGCACCTCAAATTGCCTATCATCGGCAGTTTGGTCAAACTGAGCCAAGTTTCGCGTTTTGCGACCACCTTCGGCACGCTCGTCAATAGCGGTGTTCCTCACTTGCGCGCATTCGAAATTGTGCGCGGTGCGTTAACGTCGGAAATTTATCGCGAAGCGGTAGATGATGTGCGCGAGGAAGTTCGCGAGGGGGAAGGCATCGCTTCATCGCTGGAGCAAACCGAGTGCTTTGATGAAATTATGGTGTCGATGGTTGAGGTCGGCGAAGAAACTGGCGAACTCGATCGCATGTGCCTACGGGTTGGCAAGAATTATGAAGACAACTTCAAACGAGCCATTGACTTGGCCTTGAAGTTGCTTGAGCCGATCATGCTGGTCTTAATGGCTGTCGTGGTGGGCGTCATCGCGTTGGCTCTCTTCCTGCCACTGTTCGAGCTGCTGAAGCAGTTCGGTCAGAACGCCTGATGAGTCTAAGAATACGGTTCACCCTGGTCCTGCTGCTTGTCAATGTAGTGGTCTTGGGTGGACTTGCTTGGTGGGCTGGTACCGACGAGACCTCACGCGATCTGCAAGCCCAAAGCCGAGTTCAAAATTACGCCGAATTGCTGGCGGAACGATTGTCAGGCCACTTTGGAGATTTGCAAAACTCGGGTTTACGCGAAATTTTAGCCTGGCCAGGTTGGAGTGATTTTGAAGAGGCTTTGCTGGTCGACAACCGAGTCTTGGAATGGGATGGCAAAGTCGTTCCAGTGGGTGCATTTTTGAATCCCATTGGCAGTCGCCATCGTGGACCCGACTTTCCTTTGGATCAGTTAACCAATGCCATCAATCAGGCCAGTCGAACTCTAAGGCCGGTGACGATTGCCGGGGGCATGGCATTGCCATTAGTGGTTCATGAACGCTATTCCAGCGGCCCGCGCGAAATTTGGGGCGGTGTATTTCTGCGCCTCAAGTCTGCTCCCTTGCACTTGTCTGTTACCGAAGGTGTGGTGCTCGCCGCGATTTTGGCGACCTTTATTTCAGCTGCTGTGACTTACATCTTTCTCGGCCGCACTGTGCTACGACCGGTCGAGCAATTGGCGTCGGCGGCAGAAGATTTTGGTCGCGGCGAAAAGCCGCAAATTTATCACGACCCAAAAGTGCCAGAAATTCACGGCCTGTTCCATTCCTTTGGCACCATGATGGAACGCATTCAAGGTTTCCAAAGTGAATTGGAGAGCGAAGTGAAATTGGCCACCAATGAAGCTGCTAAAGCACAATTGCGGGCCGCGCGTCAAGAACGGTTGGCGGCAATGGGTACCTTGGCTGCCGGTTTGGCCCATGAAGTCAACAGCCCGCTTGCCGGAGCCCTGCACGGCCTAGAAACGTTGCGGGCGGAAGCCCATTCTTCGCGCGCCAAGCAACATGGCGATCTCACCGCCGAGGCTTTACACCGTATCCAAGAGCTTGTGCAACGCTTATTGCGGTTGGCCCCGGCGCGATTGGAAAGCGGCCATTGCGTGCTGCAACAGACGATGGAAGATGTGCAGG
The DNA here is from genome assembly GCA_014382805.1 of Planctomycetota bacterium. Lineage (GTDB taxonomy): Bacteria > Planctomycetota > UBA1135 > UBA1135 > UBA1135 > JACNIZ01. Next base: position 3,961 of record JACNIZ010000145.1, on the reverse strand, counting down.
TGTTCCTAGCGGCGCGTCTTCAAACCCATCCATTAATGTTAGAAATGTCGTCACCCGACCTAGCCGTTGCCGCGGCCCCAGGCGACTTCTTTCCGGTCATATTGAACTTGGTTCAAAACGCTTGCGACGCGATGGATTCTGCCGCGGCTCAAGGCAATGTCACGATCCGGTGCAAACCGATTGAAGGAAGCCAGGTGGAGATTTGCATTGAAGATCAAGGTCCGGGCGTAAGCGAAGATTTACTGCCGCACTTGTTCGAACCGTTTGTTACCACCAAGGACGTAGGCAAGGGCACTGGATTGGGGTTGGCGTTGGCGTATGCAACGGTGCGCCAGCTCGGCGGGAATCTGGAAGCGAAAAACATGCAGCCCAGTGGTTTCGTCATTCAAATGCGCGTGCCGCTGAGTGAGGAGCAGTAATGGACTTCTTCTGGATGATGTTCGCGTTGCTGGCCATGTCGGCAGTTTTTTCCGGCTCGGAGGCGGCGTTGTTTACGTTGGGTAGCCGCGGATTGGATCGAGTACCGATTTGGGTACGCCCGCTGTTACTAGAATCGGTTGCCTCGTTAACGATCATTTTGCTGGGCAACTTAATTGTTAACTTGGCATATTTTGCGGCTGCAACGGCTTGGGCGCGACAGGTGGACGGTAGAGAAGCCGCCAGTATTCAAATTACTGCGCTGTTCTTAATTGTGGTGCTCGGCGAAATCATGCCTAAAACCATGGCGCATCGATTCCCAGATGGTTTCGGTCGCGTTTTGCTGCCGCCGATCTTGATTTTATTGCGCATCTTCCATCGGCCGGCATACTGGTTGGGGCAACATTGGGCTGCCAAAGCTGCGCCAGCGAAATTTTTGGATTCGGAGGATGTCGACGGGCTCATTGCTGGAGAAGAGCGCGGTGTTTTGGGCGTGGAAGAGCATCGACTTCTTAGCCAGATTTTGGAATTGGGCAGTTTGCGGGCGGGCGCAATTCGTCGGCCGTTGCAACGGGTAGTGAAAATTTCTCCGCAACTGCCGCTGCGCCAAGCCTACTCCCAATTGCGCGAAGAAAATGTGGCATGGGCAGCAGTGCAAGATGAACAGGAGAACGTCATCGGCATTTTGGATCTCTGCCGTCAACCGCGTGGTCGGCGAGTTGGCGACGTCATGATTCCGGTTCCCATCCTGCCGGAATTGGCGCCAGTTGCCGCCGGGGTGCCGCTGCTGCAGCGAAGCGGCGCACCATTTGTATTGCTGGTAGATGAATATGGACATGGCACTGGCATTATCGAGCGGGGGCGTTGGTCGGACACATTGTTAGATCGATTGCGGTCGCCCAACGTTGGCAGCGCGGGCGAAGTCATTAAGCGCATAGCTGAAAACCTATTTCATATCAACGCCAATTTACCCATTCATGATTTTAAGGATCGCTTCGGCGACCCTGGCGAATTGGACGTTCGAACTGAAACTGTATCCGGCTTGCTGCAACAGCGCCTCGGTCGCTTGGCGCGCCTCGGCGACCATTTCGGATGGCAGGTGGAGGAGCATCGCTACGAGCTCAAAGTCTTGGAAGTTGAAGGGGATTATCCAACCCGCTTAGAGTTACGTTGCCTAGATTCAAGCAATGAAACCGCCGAGGAAGGGCAATGACCGATTTTTTCCTATTGCTGCTCGCCCTAGCCGGAAGTGCGCTTTTTGCTGGATCGGAAACCGGTTATTACGCGCTCAATCCGCTGAAGTTGAAGTTGCTTGCCGGTGACAACCGTTTGGCCGCCCTTTGCTCGCGCACCATTCGACCGGCCGGCGCATTTTTAATCATGTTACTGGTTGGAAATAACTTGGCCAACAATTTGGCCGTTGCTGCTTCGGTGGGCCTGTTGGCAGGGTGGAACCTGAGCAATCCGGAACTTTGGTCGACGCTATTACTCACCCCAATCGTCTTTTTATTCGGCGAGGTTGGTCCCAAGCAATTTGTACTCGGTGACCCGCAGCGCAGTCTGTTGCGGGCCACGCCTTTATTATTTGTATTTCGAATTTTGCTGTTACCGGTAACTTATCCGATTGGATTGATTTCCAGTTTGCTCAACCGCGAGGATGCCCAAGCCGTGATCGGACGGCGCCATTTGGCCGCATTGCTGTTAGAGGGTGGCCGCAGCGGCCATGGCGAGGCGCCAGTTTTGTTGGCGGCTTTGCGTGCTCTAGAATCCCAAGGCAAGGGGCTGCGACCTTATTTACGGACCGATTTTCCACTCCTTTCGCCGCGCCTTAGTGGCGGAGCCGCCCGCGCTATTTTGGCGCAGACCCGAGATACTTTGGGCTTGGTGGATCGCATAGGTAAAGCTCCAGGTTTGTTACTGGGTACTCACCTAGTTCATACACCGGCGCATCAAAACATCGCCGATATCTCTCTCGACCTTCCTCAATTCAGCCCTGATTTGGATTTGGCAGAAGCACTAGTGCAAATGCGGGCTCATGGCGCGTCCTTTGCTTTGGTCGGCAGCCCTGGCAAATATGAGGGATTACTGGATTTGGAGTTCACGCTATCCTTGTTGCTACCTAGCGAGCCTCACCCAGCCCGAGGGCAACGGCGGCCATCCTAGTCACCATTCCTCATTTTTACTGCTCTAACAAGCATGCTTGAAATCAAAAAACACCTGCCGCTGTTACTGGCTGCCCTTTTTGGGGCGGCCTTAGTCCGCCTGACCACTCCAGAGCCCGTGCAAGCCCAGTCTGCCGACGGCGGACGTCGTTTTGTGGCGGTGAGCGGTCCTTATCAGGACGGCGTTTCGCTGCTTTATGTGCTGGATCAGGTTAACAATCGCCTTTTGGCCTACGAAGGCAAGGGCGGAGCAGCCAATTCGCGCAAGATTAGCTTGGTGGGGGTGCGCAACATCGGCTTGGATAGCCAGCTGGACGGCTTCAACGATGATTCCGAATATTCCTACCAGGAATTGAAGGAACTGTTGCAACGTCGCAATGTAATCCCTCGCTAGCCGCCAAGATTCGATAGCATTCTTCGGCAGGTCTACACTATGCTAGGCCATGGCTTTACTCCCGAACCCGGGGCAAGCCTGCCCCCCTCACCCGGCTTGACCGGAACCCTCCCAAGAGAACACTAGGACAGTCCCTTGAGCGACAGCGACTTCTACTCATTCGACAAAGCCCTCAACAAGCTTTCCCTCGACGAAGATGACCTGAAAAGGCTGATCTCCGCCGGTGAAATTCGCGCCTTCCGTGACGGCTCAAAGATGCGCCTGCGTGCGGAAGACGTCAGCCGCGTTGCTTCTGATTTGGGCGTGGTCGATGAGGGCGATGCCGGTCAGGTATTGGAAGTAGAAGAGGTTTCCTTCGACGCCGACGACGGCATGGTGACCACCCAGCTCAGCGAAGAGGACACTCTGCTCGACGAAGACTTCGGCCTGGAAGAGGTCGAAATGGAAGAAGAGTCAGCTCCTGCGCGCACGCGCGGTGCCAGCCGTCCACAGTCATCGCGCTCCGCATTGGCGCAAAAGGAGGAAGTGGAAGCTGAATCCCCAGCCATGTTGATGGTGACCATCGTCACGACCCTAGTGATGGTTTGGGGTACTGCATTCGTGTTTGCTGCCCTCGAAGCACGCTCTACTGGGTTGACGAAAAGCATCGTCGACATGGTGGCCGGCAACTAGCCGACGGAAAGCCCTTTCTCTCCATCCCCACTCCATGAGGCTTTCTCCCTTACCAGTTCTCCTGGTATTGGCCTCCTGTCAGTTCGACGCGACTGAGCAAGAGGTTGAACTCCTGCCGGAAGTTCACGCCCAGTATTTGGAGTTTGCTGATGCGAACTCCAAATCGAATGGTGGCGCCCGGCCTGCTTGCGTCGAGCCCAAAGCCGATATCGTCGAATGGGCAGGCACGGAGGAGTCACTGACAGATGATTCGCTAGCCGTCCGACTGCGCGAAGAGGCGCACAATCGCCAAGTAATTTTGGCTGCTACGCAAAAA
>JACNIZ010000133.1 GCA_014382805.1 Planctomycetota bacterium | reverse complement strand
ACCAAGCGGGGGTACCGAAATCCCGTCACACCCCGCTGCAACCGTAACTTCGGCGGACGCAACGAGGCCAACGTAGAGGCCTTGGGCTTCATAGGCTCGCCCGAGTTGGTCATGGCGCTCGCGATTAGTGGCAGAATCAGCTTCAACCCGCTCGAAGACGAAATAGACGGGCGGAACGGCAAATGGAAGCTCGAGCCGCCCCAGCCAGCACCCGAAATCCCGGCCAATGGCTTCGTCTTCTCGTCTGCGGGCTACGAAGGCCCGACCGAAATCGGCACCAAAACTGAGGTCATCGTTGACCCGAACAGCGAGCGCATCGAGTTGCTGACTCCGTTCGAGCCGCTGCCCGCTGAGCAGTACCAGGCGATGCCGTTATTGCTGAAGACGCGCGGCAAGACCACCACCGACCACATTTCTCCGGCAGGCAAATGGCTGCGCTTCCGCGGCCACTTGGACAACATTTCCAACAACATGTTCATTGGCGCGATCAACGCTTTCGGTGGCGATCCGGGTACCACGCGCAATCCGCTGAATGGTCAGCGCGGCTTGCCCGTTCCAGGAGTGGCGCGTGAGCTGAAAGCCGCCGGTCAAAACTGGGTCGTCGTCGGCGATGAAAACTACGGTGAAGGTTCCAGCCGTGAGCATGCCGCAATGTGCCCACGCTTCCTTGGTGCCGCCGCCGTCATCGTGCGTAGCTTCGCCCGCATTCACGAAACCAACTTGAAGAAGCAAGGTGTATTAGGTTTCACCTTCGCCGACGCCGCCAGTTGGGAAGTCGTGCGCGAAGATGACACCGTCTCGCTGGAAGGTTTGGCCACGCTAGCCCCGGGCAGCGAAGTCTACGCCGTCTTCAACCACGCTGACGGCAGCAACGATCGCGTCGCCCTAAAGCACACCTTGAACGACGAGCAAATCGACTGGTGGAAGTCAGGTTCGGCCCTGAATTCGCTGAGGAACGAAGCCGCCGTCTAGGCGGGCTTCGTCCGACGCACGTGCCGCCGTCTAGGCGGGCTTCGTCCGACGCACGTGCCGCCGTCTAGGCGGGCTTCGTCCGACGCACGTGCCGCCGTCTAGGCGGGCTTCGTCCGACGCACGTGCCGCCGTCTAGGCGGGCTTCGTCCGACGCACGTGCCGCCGTCTAGGCGGGCTTCGGTCCAAAAATGGATGTCAGCCTTCGTACCAACTGCAGCTGACATCCATCACCGCGCCGCCGGTGAAGGTCAGATCCATATACCACCAATACGTATCGCCGTCGGCAACGTCCCACTCGCGCTTGTACTCCCAATAAAGAGAGCCAATCTCAAGCGTGATGTCATTCGGCTCACCGAAGCGCTGCAAAATATCGGTTGGAGTTAGGAACATCAATTCCTTGCGCTTGATTTCTTCGTCCTCCGGATCCTCTTCCCAGCGCTTGCAGAAATCGCGCACGCGCCTCGAATTTTGCGGATACAGGCCTGACTGGGCCAACTTCAACTGATCCGGCACCGACGACGATGACCTTTTATCCAACGCGCTCACCGCAGAGTTGATGCGTTGAATCGCCTGCTCCAAATCCCCAAGCAACAACTCCCAAGACGGCGTACGCAAGCCGACGTTTGCCGCCCCGCTCCCAGCTTGGTTCGACGTCGCCGGAGTCGACGCGACCGCACCAAGTCTGACCTCATGCTCGCGCAAAGCTGTGCTTATTTCTTCGCGCACCATTTGCCGCAGCAACTCGGTATTCAACGATTCCGACGTCTTCCCCGCCGCCGAATTCGGTGTAGCTCCCAGTAAATAACCCAAAGCTATGCCAACGACGGCAGCCAAAGCGATGAGCAGCAGAGAGGTGTTTTTTGCCAAAGGCTTTAGGGTATTTGCAGGCTGATCGGCTGAGTAAGCGCGCCGTTGCTACCGAGGTAGGCGGCAGCTTGGAAGTGCACGATGGTGCCCGACCAAAGCGGCGAAAACGCGAATGGAGCACTTCCCCAGCCTTCGATGCTTAGTGGTAGCGCGTTGGTGTTGCCGCCGTAACTCAAATCCAAAGCCGACGGCCCAAAGGGGGTTTGAGTACTACCGAGCTGGGTGGACCAAGCAAATACGCCATTAGCGTTAGGCACACCGTGTACGCCGAATTCGGATTGATTTGAGGTCGCCGCCTTACCGCCCCATAAAATTGGGCGCGAGCAGGATTGCTCAATGCTCCATGGCGGATTGGAGGCGTACTCGCTGCCGTAGATGTACTCGTATGCGGTGTCGTTGCCGTTGAGTTCGGCGTCGAGGAATGAGGTAATCAAACGCATGTGCACTAGCTGCTGCTGGGCGCCGGGCATGGGTTCGTTATTGGCCGGATTGTCTATGCATCCGGTGTGCCCCATACCCTGCACCACAAAATAACTGCGGCGGTTGGTCTCAACTGCGCGCTGATACCACTTGCGAACGGTGGCTGGTGGCACCACCCAATCCACGCTGCCGGCAATCCACATGCCAGCTCCCGAAAAGTTGGCCATGTTGCCTGGACCAGGCGGATCAGCGTCGGCGGCTTGCATGCCAACAATGGAACGAACGCGTGGCTCAATGCCGACAAGCAGGGAAAGTGTTCCTCCGCCCATGGAATGACCGATTGCTGCCCAATCGCCAGGGCGCGCCATTCCAGCCAACCAAGTCAGAGGATTCTGACTTTGATCTTCCGTCCATTGCAGCATCGCGCGCGTATCCCAGGCATATGCTTCTACATTTGGAAACAGTCCTTTTTCGGTATCAATGGAAGCCACCAAATAACCGTGCGAAGCAAAATGATTGGCAATGGTATCCAAGCCGTCGGCGGAGCCTAGCCAGCCGTGCATCAGCGCGGTCATTGGAAAAGGCCCGTTTGCCGAATCTGCGACGGCGTTTTGTCCGGCGCTCAGCGCTGGGTAGTGGATGCGCGCGCGGACGCTGCCTTGACCATAATTGGCGTCGGTAAAGATGACGTCTTGCCAACCAGCTGGGTATGGCCCGGGATCTTCGGGCAGCTGAACCAAAGCCAGCGGTAGGCAAATTGCGAGGGAAAGAAGCATCCCTCGATTCTAGCTACTATTTTTGATTGAAAGTCATGCCGTCAAAATAAAAGCGTTCGTTTGCATCAAGTTTTGCAGTTACTTTGATTCGCACTGGCTGCAAATCAAATGCAAGCGGCACGGTTTTGTTGGCCCAACCTGGTGCAGAGAGGTCCACCGTCGTCTGCGCCACCAGTTGTCCGGTCCAATAATTTTCAGCGATGATTTCAATAGCGCCCGAATCGGGGCCAGTGAAGGTATGCACCGCAATGCCGCCGGCGTATTCGAAGCACTCAAGATAGGAACCGTCGCTTTCGGTGTAATCCAACCACAAATCGATGAAATCAAAGTCCGTGGTTAATGCCAATGGCTGGGTTAGCGCTGTATCCCAACGCCAAGTGCGCGTCGGATCAGGCACGTCGGGGTTGCTCGGTTGATAATAATGAAATTCTGCCGCGTAGTTATCGCGCACTATGGGCGGCCGACGTGATTCCCAGGTCATGCCTGGCACATCTTGGCCAATAATTAAACCGGCTTGCGAGCCAACAATGATGGTGTGATCCTGGGCGAAGTTTGGCGACAGGACCATGGTCGTCGCCCATAGATTGGGGAAATTATCCCCCACTTGGATCCAGCTAGGATTGGGCAACGAAAGATCGATTTTACGCACTCCCGATGCGAAGGTGGACAGGTATAAAGTTTGGGTTGCTCCAAAATCTGACGGGCAAGCAAGGCGGACGACAGCAGAATCGCCGAGGCCGTCGGGGTATTCGTTCGCTACCACGCCGCCTACGTCATCGATGATTTCAGTGACAAAAGGGGCTTTGAATGTAGTGATAAAAATGCGCGGCAAACCTGGAGTGAGCGGATCGCGGTCAAAGTCGGTCGCGATCTCTAAAGACATAATTAAAGTCCGCGCATAATAAATGGGCTTCCAACGGCCGCTATCCAACTGATAAACAAAAGGGCCACGTGCGGCATAAACATCTTGCGGACCGACGAGCACGTTAGGGTCAAAAGTAGGCGCAACGACTAAATAGCGCAGGTACGGGGCGTCGTCGCCATTCGACAACTTGTCCAATTTTTCTAAGGTCAGGCCGCCATCGCGAGTCACGTAATTCGTTTCCGATTCCGACGACGTCGTGAAAAAGAAAACCTGGTCAGTGCCGGGCAAACCGCGGGCGTCGAAATTGGGCGAATAGCCGAAGGCGCGCACATATCCCAATCTGAGTTCCAACGGCACTGATAGCCAGCCGAGAGTTTGGAAGGGATTTGGAGCACCGAGCAAGGGGTCGAACCAGAGTGAAAGTCCGCTGGAGCCGCCAACCAACAACTGTCCGTCCAAATCAAACCGCGGCGACAGCATGAGTTCATCTACGTAGCTGTTGGAGCCGCCTAAAAGCAAATGCGAATCACCGGTGGTTACATTGTGGGCGTAAGTTCCAGAACCGTAACTTCCGGCGAAGGCGATTAGGTCGCCAGCGGCATTGATGTAAGAATCTAAGCTGCGCACTTGCGAGGTGGGCCGAAAACTACGCCGACGCCATTGCAAGCCTTCGTCGCGGGAATAATAAAGTCCTTCAGACCGCCCAAAAATGATCTCGCCGTTGTTGGCAAAATCCGGCGAAACTTCAAAATCATGAATCAGCTCGCGCCGGTGGTTGATGGTGGAGCTTGAGTCCACCTCCATTACAAAATCCTGCGCGTTGCCGAAGTCGTGCCAAGTTGCACCGCCGTCTGAACTGCGCAAGATACCGACGGCGACTTCAAGGTATTCGTAGTGCGGGTGCTCCAATACCGAAGCCAAAAACCAACGCTCTCCGCTCGGTCCCTGTGGAGTGCTGACGACGTCGCGAATCGACGAATCGGATTGCAGCACGCTTTGAAAGTTGGTCGCAAAATTCGACGAATGCCAAAGTGTGCCTTCGTCGCCGGTGAAGTTGGAAGGGTTAGCAACCGAGGTGGCAAGCACCATATTTCCAGAAGTTGCGTAATCGTCGGCAAAGCAAATTGCGGTGATCAATGGATCGGTAACACCTGCCGCCGGCTCCGCAAACTGCGGATGCCGACGCCATGATTCACCGGCGTCGTAACTCAAAAACAAAACGCCCTGCGACGCAATAGCGATCGTGTTGCTGGTCGCCGAATTCCCTCGATTTGCGAAATGCGGCACGGCGGCGATTTGGGCGCGTTCATCGGCATAACCAGTGTCGAATAAAATTCTCCATTCCCTGGCCCTACGATCAAAGGTCCACGCCTGTCCAAGTTTGTTCACCATGAACAGCGGACCTGCAACTCCAGATTTGGGTAGGTGAAATTGACACGCCCATCGCGCCGCTCCATTTCCTGGCAAGCCATCATTTAAGGCTTGAACCTCTCCGCTGTACGGATCGTAACTCCAAATACCTTCATCGGTGCCAATAACAAAATGTTGTCCGTTTGGGTGGGGATCCCATACCACCGCGTCGGGGCGACCTAATTCCAAACCATCGCCCGATACGGGTTCCCATGAAAGCCCTTCGTCGCGTGTGCGTAGAACTTTGCTTTCCTGTTGAGTCACGATCAAAGTTTCGATTTGACCGTTCGCTAATTGTGCGGTGGCTACTCCGTGGGCGTCGTCGTGAGGAACGTGCAATTTGGGGAGTAGCAGAATGAAAAGTGCGAAAAGAGGGGACATTCTTAATCTTCAACTGCGGGGCATGCAGTATAGACGCAGATTCATTTTTGCCAGAATGTCATTCCATCAAAGCTCAAATTTTCGCCCGGGTCTAAATTCGCAGTGACTACAATTCGTACAGGTTGATTCAGAAAGTCTAATTGAACTTTCTGATTCGCCCATTGTGGTGCGTGCAAGTCTTGTGTTTTTTGTGCCAATAATTGGCCAGTCCAATAATTTTCAACTCGGACGTCCACCTCACCGCCACTAGGGCCGCGAAATGTGTGCAAGGTCACACCCGCGGCATATTCAAAGCACTCCACATAAGAACCATCATGGTCAGTGTAATTTACATAGATGTCGATGAAAGCCAAACCATCCGGAGTATCTAACGGTTGGCTAAAAACGGAATCCCATGGCCAGACGCGATTGGCGTCGGGGTTATTGGGCTTGCCGGGTTGAAAGAAGTGAAATTCGGCAGCTTCGTTGTCGCGCAAAATTGGCGGCTTGCGGATATTCCAATTTGCGCCGGGCTGATCGGCACCTATGACCAAGCCGGCTTGGCAGCCAACCACGATGGTTTTGTCTTGTTCAAAATCGGGAGACAAGACCATGGTAGTCACCCAGTAGTTAGGAAAATTTTGACCGACTTGGGTCCAGGTAGGAACTGTTTGGTTGAGGTCTAGTTTGCGAATGCCGGATGAAAATGTAGCTAGGTAAATACTTTGACTAGTAGCAAAATCAGGCGGGCACACCACCTTGACCACCGCCGCGTCGCCTAAGCCATTGTTCAAATCGTTGACTTCGGGGTTTCCAATTTCATCCACAAACTCAACCAAGTATGGAGGCTTGAGTGTGGAGATAAACAGGCGCGGTTTGGCTGCAGTAAGCGGATCACGGTCAAAGTCTGGAGCGACGGCGATGGACGTCACCATGGTGCCAAAGGCATAAACGTGTTCCCATTTGCGGCCACTCAGGCGGAATAAGCTACTACTGCGTGCGGCATAGACGTCGATCGGACCTGTAGTTTGATTGGAATCGTAGGTAGGCGCGACGGCGACGTGGCGCATGAAGGGTGCATCGCTGTCGTCGATCATTTTGTCTAAACGCATGAACGATAAGCCGCCGTCGTGGGTCACAAAATTAGTTTGCAACGCACTTGAGGTCGAAAAGAAAAAGGTCTGATCCGTTGCCGGCAAACCGCGAGCGTCGAAATGCGGCGAAAAAGCAAAAGTGCGCACATAGCCGACGTCGCGACTAATCGGTACCGGTTTCCAGCCGTAGGTTTGATGCGGATTAGGCGCTCTCAAAACGGGGTCGAACCAAAACGCCAAGCCGCGTGCGCCGCCTACTAACATCATTCCGTCCTGACTAAATTGCGGCGAAAGCGCAACTTCATCGACGTAACAATTTGCACCGTATTTGAGCTGGGTTACGTCCAGGCTGGTCCTGTTTTGGAACCATGTCCCTGATCCGTAACTACCTGCGGCGGCTACCAAATCGCCATTTAAGTCGACGAAGCAATCCAAACCCCTCACTTGAGTCGTTGGCCGAAAACTACGTCGGCGCCAATTCAAGCCTTCGTTTTTCGAATAATAAAGCCCTTCCGATCGGCAAAAAATCACTGTACCCGTGACGTCAAAATCCGTGCAGACCTCAAAGTCATGAATCAGCTCTCGACCATGACCGATGGTGAACGAAGAATCCGATTCCAATCCAAAATCTTGAGCTGTACCGTAATCACTCCACGTCGCGCCGCCGTCGGCGCTGCGCAAAATTCCAGTGCTACGGCCCTTCGCCGGGTGAAACGGATGCCGCAATACCGACGCCATCAGCCAGCGTTTTCCACTCGGCCCTTGCGGGGTGCTAACAATCATCCGGATCGATGATCCTTCATCGTGAACCTTTTGAAAGGTCGTGCCGTAATCACTGGAATGCCAAATACTCCCCTCGTCGCCGGTGAAATTATTCGGGTTCGCCACTGACGTGGCGACCACCATGTTGCCTGAAGTAACAAAATCTTCGGCGAACTCAATTGCAGTGATCAACGGGTCATCCGCATCCAACGCTGGCAGTGAAAACTGCGAGTGTATATTCCAACTTTCACCGCCATCAATGCTCAAAAACAATACACCTTGAAAAGCGGCCGCCAGCGCGCGCTGTGGACCCACCGGAGCGGAACCATGAAAACGCGGCACTGCCGCAATTTGCCCACGGGCTTCGGCGTAGCCAGAATCCAACAGTAACTCCCACCTCTGCTTGGCGCGATTCAAACTCCATGCCTGGCCCAATTCATTCACCATGAATAACGGCGGTGAAGCAGTGGACTTGGGCAAGTACATCTGACACGCATAGCGACTTCCCTCGTCGTCCGGCAAGCCGTTGTTGAACGGCATGACTTCCCCGGTCATTGGGTCGTAACTAAAAATCCCTTCATCGGTGCCAATAAAAAACCGCTGGGCGATGGGGTGAGAATCCCAAACCACGACGTCAGCTCGACCCAATTCTAAGCCGCCGCCAGCGACCGGTTGCCACGACAAACCCTCGTCCCGGGTGCGCAAAACTTTGCACTCTCGCTGGGTAGCGATAATAGTTTCGGTTTGACCGTTCGGCAAATGAGCGGTGGCAACTCCGTGCGCATTGTCGTGCGGCACGTGAAAGTTGCTGAACACCAAGGGTAGGGCGGCGAAAAGTGAGGCTAACATTTCCAATGGCGGGAAGAGATCAGTATAGAGCTAATGAAGCGCTGATTCCCTAAACTTAGGCCATGCAAATTGCGCTGCTCCTGACCCTGCTTGCCCCCCTGATTTTGCCGCAGGGTGATCCGGCGAAGGATATGAAGTCCAAGGATTACAGCGTGCGATTGGCCGCGGTGCAAAATTTGGCAGTGGTCGAGCATGCTCAGGCCGAAAAACTCTTGGTGGCCGCCCTGAAGGATAAAGATTGGGAAGTGATCGAAGCGGCAGCGTCCGCCTTGGGCAAGGTGGGTGGCAAGTCGTCGGCAGCGGCCTTGTTAAAACTTGCCCTAGACGGATCGACGTTGCGCATACGGAGCGTTGCCGCAGCCTCCTTGGCTCAAGCCCATGGGGTGGATGGTTGGCAGGCGTTGGAAAAGAAAATCGGCGGCAAAACCGCGCTGGAGGCGTGTCGAGCGGCGATTGCGTTTTGGCCTTTGATGGATGGCATAGCGGAACTGAAAGCGGTTGAAAAATTGTGGAAGGGTAAAGAGAAAGAGATCAAGCCCCTTGCAGCGCAGGTCATGGTTTTGCTTGCCGGCGAAACGCGCTCGGAGGTGCTGCAAACTATCGTGGCTTCGCAGGCCGTGGAGGCAACCGCGCTGGCCATCGACGCGGTAGCAAAAGCTGGAGATTCAAGCTGTCTTCCAATTCTGATTCAAATCCTGGCCAGCAAAAATTCCGACGTTATCAAGCGCCGCGCCTCCACAGCGATCCTGCAACTGTTGACGTCCAGCGATAACGCCGGCAGGTCGGCGCAACAGTTATGGACAGCTTTAGAAGGAGCGGACCCGCTCATAGGTGGGCCCAGCTTAATTCGTCTCATCGCCGAAGCCTGTAGGCGAGAAGTCCTCGCTGCTGACTCCACTCGCGACAAGTTCATCGCAATTTTAGAGTATAGCGGTGACCTTAAACAGCGTGACCTGCGCGCTGCAATTTGCGATAGTTTGAGCAAACTCAGAGGCGGTCCGTCCGAATCAGATCAAGGCGCCAGCAGTGCTCTTGGGTTTTTGGGCAAAAGCAACAAAAACGATGGCACGGAGCAAGCTCCCCCCGCCGACGCCGACGTCGTTAAAGCTTTGGTGCAAACCTTGCGCACCGACGCCGTACCGCGAGTAAGAGCAGCGGCATTGCGCAGTTTAGTGCGAGCTGTTCCGGTCACTCACCCGACCTGCGCCGAAGCCTTGATTGATGTGCTGCAAAAGGATCAGGCTTCGCGCGTACATGAAGATGCGGCAGTCGCGCTGGGAGTTAAAGGCCAAGCTTTGGCGGCACCCGCGCTCATCGCCGCCTTGCAGGATCAAGATCTATGGGTAGCCGTCGTCGCGGCGGTTTCTTTAGGCATGACCCAAGACAACAAGGCGGTCAAACCGTTGACTGAACTGCTGCAGCACGAAGATTGGCGCATGCGCGGCGCGGCTCTAACCGGATTATCGCGCAGCTACCTTAAAGACGCGGTGCCGCCCCTCATTTCCGGTTTGGACGACGTCGACGCTACCGTGCGCAAAACTGCGCATCAGCATTTGATTGCGTTGGCCAAGCAACAAATTGATCCCGAGGTGGAAGCTTGGACGGCATGGTGGGATCAGGTGAAGCGTTCCTACCAGTTATTTGATCCGCAAGAACTTGAGCGGCGCAGCAAAATGTATGGTTATGCCGGATTGGCTGATCAAGATACGGCAACTTTGTTCAAAAATCAGGACGTCGTGGTGTTCGAAAGTCGCGGCGACCACATGGAGCATGTTTTGGAAGCGCTGCATATTCAGCATCAAAAAACTGCGTACGGCAAACTGAACGAAGCGGAACTTCATCCGCGGGCCGTTTACATCGTCAATTGCACCGGCGAAATTGATGCTAAGGATATAGACCGCATCGGTTGGTTTGTGCGCACTGGGGGTTACTTGCTCGGTTCATGTTGGGCGCTGCACGAAACCATCGAACGCGTTTATCCGGGCGTGGTGCGCAAATTTAACGCACCCGGCGAAGTCATGGATACGGTGATGGCTAGCCCGTGCCAGCATCAAGGTTCGTTTTTGCTCGGCGTTTTCCCCGACGGCGTGCAGCCGATTTATTCCCTCATCGGCGCGCACCTCATTGACGTGATGGACCCCGAACGTTGTGAAGTTTTGGTCGACAGCGCGCAGTGCGCCGACCGTTGGGGCGAAGGCAATTTGGCGGTTTGGTTCCCGGCCGGGCACGGCGTGATTTTGGATTCGGTCAACCACTTCGAAGAACAAGGGCTCGGCAATGCGCCGTGGCTGAAAAAACCCGAGCACCGCCAGGCGTTTGCGATGGATCACATGGGAATGAGCTACGAAGAATGGCGCGTTAGTCACAAGGAAAAGTATTGGAGCAAGGGCGGCCAAGCGGCGCGCGAGGTGCTGGATTTGTCGGTGTTCCGCCTGATCAGCAATTTTGTGCGCAAGAAGCGGATTTCCGGGGAATAAGTCGTCGCCAGAGGGGGGTGGCGCTGTCGTAAATCCGAGGCGGGGATATCATCAACGGCATGGCCCCGAACCTTCCCCAACAATTGGCGGCGACCTTGTGGTCGCGCCTCATGCCAGCAGCAATTTTGGCTGGCGCAACCCTGCTCGGATCCTGCGCCCAGCCTGGCATTTCGTCGGGCGGCATGGTTTATCCGGCGACGCCTAGTTCAAACCAGGTTGATAATTTTTTCGGCACTTATGTTGCCGACCCCTACCGCTGGCTGGAAGATTTGGACGGAATAGAAACGCGCAAATGGGTAGAGGCGCAGAACGAACTGACTTTTGATTATTTGGGCCGAATTAGGGAGCGGCCGGCCATCCGCGCCCGCCTGGAGAAGTTGTGGAACTATGAAAAATTCGGCACCCCAGTGCGCGAGGGCGGACGGATTTTCTTCAGCCGCAATGATGGCTTACAAAACCAATCGGTGCTGTATGTAGTTGATCGTGGCAACTCCGAACCGCGCGTTTTGCTTGACCCCAACACCCTTTCCAGCGACGGCACTGTGTCGCTGGCGAGCTGGAGCCCGAGTAAGGATGGTAAATATTTGGCATACGCCGTTTCGCAAGGCGGTTCTGATTGGATGGAGTGGCACGTGCGGGATATTGATAGCGGTTCAGACCTGAGCGACCATTTGCAGTGGACTAAATTCACCGGTGCCGATTGGCACCCAGATAGCAGCGGTTTTTATTACACCGGCTACCCGGCACCAAAAGGCGATGCGCTGGAGGAGTTAAATGAAAACTCTACCGTTTACTTCCACCGCGTTGGCAATGAACAATCGGCGGACTCGGTGGTTTACCGACGGCCAGAGCATCCACGCTGGGGATTTGGCGCCGGCGTTTCTCAAGACGGTAAATGGCTGATCGTTGTAGGCAGTGAAGGCACAGAGCGCAAGAATCGTTTGTGGGCGCGGCCGATTGACAGCAGCGGTAAATTCATGGACGTTTATACCGACTTTGACGCTGCGTACGACGTCGTCGGAGTGAATGAAAACGTGATGTACTTGCGCACCACGCGCGATGCGCCGAAGGGCAAAGCGATTGCCGTCGATTTGACTGCCGATGGGCCTAAGAACGAGCGTGAGTTGATTGCTGAAAGCGGTGACGTGTTGCAGTCGCTGTCGTACCTCAACCATTCGCTGGTCGCTCGCTGGTTGCACAACGCATACAGCAAAGTCAGCGTGCACGGTTTGGATGGCGGCATGAAGTATGAAATGGATCTGCCCACCGTCGGCACCGTCGGCGGCATCAGCGGCGAGTGGGATTCTGCCGACGCTTGGTATTCCTTCACCAGCTTCACCTTCCCAACAACCATCTACCAACTTGATCTGGCATCTGGGGACAGCACCATTTACCGCCAGCCCGAAGTCGATTTTAACCCTGAAGATTTCACCGCCGAGCAAGTTTGGTACACCAGCAAAGATGGCACCAAAGTGCCGATGTTCGTGGTCCGCGCCAATCGCATTAAGGCTGATTTCACCAACCCAACTCTGCTTTACGGTTACGGCGGATTCAACATTTCGCTGACGCCGAGCTTCAGCCCGGCCAACTTGGTGTGGCTGGAAATGGGCGGCGTGTTTGCGATGCCGAACCTGCGCGGTGGTGGTGAGTTTGGAGCCGAATGGCACGAGGCCGGAACCGTGCATGAAAAGCAAAACGTGTTTGATGACTTCATGGCGGCGGCGAATTACTTGACGACCAAAGGTTGGACGCGCAATGACCTACTGGCGATTCGTGGCGGTTCCAATGGAGGTTTGCTGGTTGGCGCTTGTATTACGCAACGTCCAGATATGTTTGCGGCCGCACTGCCGGCCGTCGGCGTGATGGATATGTTGCGCTATCACAAGTTCACCATTGGTTGGGCTTGGGCGAGCGATTACGGCACCGCTGACGACGAAGCGCAATTTGCAACGCTGCGTAAATACTCGCCCGTTCACAACACCCAACCCGGCATGCATTACCCGCCGACGTTGATCACCACTGGCGATCACGACGACCGTGTAGTGCCGGCGCACTCGTACAAATTCGCGGCCGCAATGCAGCGTGCGCAAGGTGGCGAAGCGCCGATTTTGATTCGCATCGAAACGCGGGGCGGTCACGGCGGCGGCAAGCCAACCAGCATGATTTTGGATAGCTACGCTGACCAATGGGCCTTCCTGGTCGAGAGCCTGCGCTTTAAGCCTGAGTCTTTCGGCGTGCCTTCCGAATAGCGGCGCACACCGCCGGTGCTTCGGTTTCCAGGCCGACTTCCATCAGGGAGTCGGCCTCTTTTATGAGATCGGGATATTGACGAGACAGAGTAAAAAAGCTGCTGTACGCGGCGGCGCGGATGAACTTATTTTCCTTTTCCAAACTTCGGCGTATAAAAACCTCGGCCAAGCTGCGCGACTGCGGCGGGATGGGTACATGCGGCAGCGCTTGCAGCATGAGCAGGAAAGAAACCCAGACGTCGGCGTTTTGAAAACTGGCGATCCAGCGTTCGATTTCGAGCTCATCCAAGAAGCCGCCGTCGTCCAAATGTTTTTTGACCATCCATGCACCGGCGATCTGAATATTGCCAGATTGATAACATGCATCGATGGCTTGGCTGAGGAAATGTTCCTCATCGCAACATTCGGCGTACATCTCGCGCAGAGCTGCAACCTCTTTGCCATCCCAATTTTTTGCTTGTAGCTGAAAACTCATCGCCGACCTGGCCGCAGCCTTAAAGCTCGACTGTCAGCCGTGAAACAGGATACAACAGCGTAGCCCCGATTCCCCCACCACCCTTGACTGACTCCGATTCCACTCCTCATCTACGTCGCGATTTAGGCGGCATGCATGGCGTGGGAATAGTGTTGGGGGCGATTATCGGGGTCGGAATTTTCATCACCCCGT
Source organism: Planctomycetota bacterium (assembly GCA_014382805.1). Classification (GTDB taxonomy): domain Bacteria; phylum Planctomycetota; class UBA1135; order UBA1135; family UBA1135; genus JACNIZ01. Next base: position 885 of record JACNIZ010000133.1, on the reverse strand, counting down.
CCGACGTTGCGACGATTGCCGGTAGTCCGGGGCAGGCGTTGTTGCTGTGGTTTGTCGGCGGCGTGCTGGCAATGGCGGGTGCGTTGTGCATGGCGGAAGTGGGTTCGCGTTTTCCGACTAGTGGCGGTGAAATTGTTGCGCTGCAGAAGTTGTTGGGTCCGCTGCCGGCGTTTTTGTTTGGCTGGTCGCTGCTGACCGCGATCAATACCGGAGTGCTGGTGATCATCAGTTTGTTCGCCGCTCAGAATTTGGGGGTGGCGTTGGGATTGGAATGGGGAAGTACTGAAATTTCGATGGTTGCGACTGCTGCGATTGCAGGATTGGCAGGACTAAATCTACTCGGAGTAAAAAACTCAGCGTGGATGCAGACGTCGACGTCGGCGTTCAAACTGCTCATCCTCGGGTGCCTGACCTTGTTCGGTTTGCACGCGTTGTTGAACGATCCAGCCACCACGACCGAAATCGTGCAGCCGAAGGCGAAGGCAACCGCCCCTTGGATCGCCGGACTTGCCGCCACCCTTTTCAGCTACGGCGGCTTCCACCAACTGACCTGGGTCGGCGGTGAAATCAAAGATCCACAACGCACGCTACCACGCGCAATCATCATCGGCGTGCTGCTGGTCATCGCCAGTTACATGGCTGCGAACTGGGCGTACTTCTCCCTACTTCCCTTCGATCAAGTCGCCCATTCTTCAACCGTCGCCGCCGACGCCATCGGCACACGCCTGCCATCTACCGGCCGTGTTCTCACCGCCGCGGCTTTGTGTATCTCCGCCTTCGGCATCGCCAATTCCCAAATCCTTACCACGCCGCGCGTCTACTTCGCGCTAGCAAAAGAAGGCCTATTCCCCAAAGTCCTAGGCAACCTAGGCAGCGGTTCCGACA
>JACNIZ010000316.1 GCA_014382805.1 Planctomycetota bacterium | reverse complement strand
GGAATCAGAAAGAATTCGTGTGCCCGGTTCGATCGGAAGACCCGATGACCACTGTGCGTTTATGGAATCGGAAACCGTCGCCACTTCAGTGGCAACAGGAGGAGCCAGGCGGACATAAAGGACCATCAATAAAAGAGCCGCCGTAGAAAGAACAGCCGTGATCAAAGAAAATCGGTTCACGGTTCGAACAGGCCGTTTATATTCGATTTTTTTAATGGGCTGCCGTTCCTTTGCCTCCTCGGATCTGTCAATTTCTATCGTCGGGGCACATTTTTCGTATTCGGCAAAATCTCTCAATAACACCAATTGCTGCTCCGGACTTATTCCACTCACGAAGTCCCCATCCAATCTCTTCATGGCGACTTCCGGTTGCGACAAAGGGATCTGCCTGAGACAATGGAAATAATTCAGGTTTATTGACGTTTCCACATAGTACTCCAGAGCTTGCCGATCCCGGGTCAGCAGCGCTTCCAATTCCGCGATATCCTCGGGGCTAGCCGACCCGTCATAGCTGAGCAGCAGCAACTCTGAAATCCTTATGCACTGTCGCTCGTCCATTACATGGCCTCCACTTCACTGAATGCCCGTTTCACACAGAGATGAACCGTATGATGAATCCTCGCCAAATGCTTGTAAACATACTGAACGGATCGGTCCAGTTGAACAGCCAGTTTTTGGGCGCTATAGGTCAGTTCGTAACGAGCTTTCAACAATCGCTGATCGTCGGGTTGGAGTTTTCCAATACATCGACGAAGATACTCGATTCGCTCCTCGGTTCCGTGCTGCTTTTCTGCTGCGATTTCATGGATTTGCTGAAAAAGATCCTCGCTGAAAACAAGTTTGTCTTTTGCTTTCTTTTTGCGAAAATCAAGGATGCAATAATAGGCGACTTTCATACCCCAACTGGCAAAGTCGGTCCCGACCTGAAATTTGTCAAACTTCCTCCACAGTACAGTGATGGTTTCCTGCATAATATCGTCCGCATCACTCAGGTTCGGCACAACGGAAAGAACATAGGAATTGATCCGTCTCTGATTCGCCATCAGGAGTGACAAAAACACTTCAGTTTTCTTTCTATTAGAACTCATCTGAATTATCTTAGCGGGACTCTTTTGGTATCATTAAACGCCCTCTCAAAGCTCAGGCCGGCTTGTAGCAAATCTCCGGTTGCCTTCAAAATTTCTTCCACCACAACCAAGTCATGGTTGGCGAATTGCAATAACTTGGCCTCGACTACGGCAGTCATGTAGGCGTCCTGAACCTCGCCCACCAAAAGCGAGGCCCGCCGCGCAATTTGCAGCACCGTTGCTTGCAAATCCAATTGCGCTGCTTTTTTGCGTGCTGGAATTCGCCATAGCTCAAGAATTTGCATGCCTAATGCCGCTTCCAATATAGTGGAGCCAGCTCCGGATGGAGCGCGCAACATGACATCCAATGACGGATTACTGAGCAACTGCGCTTGCACCCAATCCGCGTGCGCAATGCCAACCTGCTGGAAGTCGGCTTGCAACTGGCGATTGTTGAGCAGCGCCAATTCCAACGCTTCCGGCAAGCTAAGGCCGTCGCCGAAGTAAGCAGCGATTTCGGTTGATTCTAATGCAGGCGCAGTGGGGTCAAAAACTCTCGCCACACCGGTTTGCTGTTGGGTTAACTCTCGGGTGCGGTCAAAGTCTGCTTGCGGGTCAACTTGTGCGCAGGAGGCTAGCGCAAGTAACGGCAGAAGAAAAATTGCTCCCAAAGTTGACGGCTTAAGCCCGGCTGCGGGCATGGATGAAGCAGATGTTTGAGGAGAAGGTTGATCGCCGTCATTGGGGTCGAATGAAGTGTCACGCTGCCGCGGTGGCTCGCCAAAGCGGAGGTAAAGCGCGGGCACGACCAACATGTTGAGGATGGTAGACGACAGCAAACCAAACAGAATGACCATGGCCATAGGCGTTAGGATTTCAGTCCCGGGTTCGTCGCCGCGCAGGGCCAGCGGGATGAGCGCCAAACCGGCGGCCATTGCGGTCATCAAAATAGGCGCAAGGCGTTCCATCGAGCCACGCCGCACCGCTTCTTTGAAATCGATAACGCCTTCATGGGTTTGCAAGTGACCGATGTGGGACACCAGCATGATGCCGTTTCGCGCTGCAATGCCGAACACCGAAATGAAGCCGATGATCGACGCCACAGAAAGCACTCCACCTGAAAAATACACCCCCGCGATGCCGCCAATCAACGCTAACGGCAAGTTGACCATGATCAATAGCGCCGAGCGCATCGATCCAAACATCAAGTGCAGCAAAAAGCCGATCGCCACGATCACCAAAGCACCTAACCAAGCTAGCCGTTGATTGGTCGCCGCGGCAGTTTCAAACTGGCCGCCGTATTCAACGTAATAACCACGCGGCATTTCCACGTTGGCCTCCACGTTGGCTTGAATTTCGGCAACCACACTGCCCATGTCGCGGTCGGCAACGTTGCACATCACCACAATTTTGCGCTGCACGTTTTCGCGGTTAATGTAGTTTGGACCACGATCCTCAAAGATGTTGGCCAAAGTTTTTAGCGGCACTTTGTAACCCGCCGGCGTATCCACTAGAACCTCACCGACGTCGTCTTTATCGGCGTATTCGCTATCCGCCAAGCGCACCGTGACGTCGTATACACGCTGCCCTTCGAGTACCTGACTGACCGGGTTGCCACGGAAGGCGGCCGTGAGCGCGGCCGAAGCCTCGGAAATGTGCAAACCATAACGCGCTAAGGCTGCCCGTCGGAATTCTACGCGAACTTGAGGCACGTCGACTTGTTGTTCGGCAGACAGGTCAACGACGCCGGGCACGGCGGACATTTGGTCCTCAACCTCATGCGCTAAACGGCGCAGTTGGTGCAAGTCATCGCCGAAAATTTTGACCGCAATGTTGGCCCGTGTGCCGGAAAGCATGTG
>JACNIZ010000235.1 GCA_014382805.1 Planctomycetota bacterium | reverse complement strand
ACAGGGAGCGTTTTCGGAACGCGATTTACTTTCATTGCGGTGGGCTGGATATGTACCCGAGACTAGGATCTACCCACACGAAATCCTGAAGCCCCAAAAAAATATGATAAAATGTCAAGAAGTAAGATGGCATTTCAACACTTCGGCACTTCGATTAGCTGCAAATTTCTATTTGCATGGCTCCTCCTATGCGCCCAGCTTGGAGCCGCGCAGGAGATTTCGATATTAGGAGCAAACGGAGACCTTCACTCCATCGACCCATCCACTGGCGAAGGCACTTATATTGGATCAACCGGCCATCACACTTACCTGTGGAATGGCCTAGCTCAGAACAGCCAAGGACAGTTATTTGCCGCCTACGGAGATTGGTTGCCGGGCTATTCCATTTACGAAATTAACCCTACAACTGGTACCGGAACTTTCGTACTTGCCACTAGCTTCACAGGGATTGGCTGCATGGCTTTTGGACCAGGAGATGTGCTCTACATTGGCAATGACCCCAAATTTCCAGCAGGTGGCGGGATTTACGATTTATATACCCTTGACTTGGCAAGCGGTTTAGAAACTCTCATAGGCAGCACCGGAATTGGCGCCATGCTGGCAATGGATTCATTCGGTCCAGACCTATTCGGCCATAGTGCCGGCAGAGGGTTATCCAAAATCGATCTCGCCACCGGGCTAGGCACTGATGTGAATCTTAACTTCCGAGGTCGACGTGGCCCCACAGCGTCCATGTGCTTCGATGACAATGGCGCTCTTTACTTCATCGACGATGCCCTTTGGATGATGGACCGTGATTCCGGTTTACGCAATCCAGTTGATTGGATCAGCCCCTTCGGATACTGGGGTGAAGCAGTCTTTCGTGAAGGTCCAACTCCAAACTTCGCGCTGTGGCTTGACGGAACTGCCGGACATTACATGGGTGCAAAGATGACCGGCGCCACACCCAACAGCCAAGTCATGCTGATGTGGGCCAAAGGTGAAGGCGGCCCCACTCCTATCCCTCCCGGACTGCCATGCCCCGGTCGGCTGATGGATCTCAACTCCAACATGGGAAAAGTTGCGGTCGTTAACACCGACGCCTCCGGTTCCGCCACGATTGGTCCTGGACCAAGACGTGTACCCGTAGAAGCTGCTGGATTGGTTTGGCTGCAAGCAATCGACGTTTCGACTTGCAATAAGAGCAATCGCATTCAATTGCGTTATTGAGTACGGCTACGAAAACGTCGGCGGTAGATTGCGAACGCAAGGGCCAACCCGCTGATGGATGTCAGTACGCCGAAGGCGGCGGCGATGATGAGCAGTGGGCTGTTGAAGTCGTCGCGTTCGTCGTAGTCCATGATGTGGAGCATCCAGAAGAAGTCGAAGATGCGCCATTTGGTGGTGCGGACGGCGTGGACTTTGGCGGTTTGTGGATCCAGGTATAGCGTGGTGGCGTCGGCGAAATCGATTTTCCAGGCAGGTAATTTGCCGCTGCGATATTCGTTGGGAGCGGTTTGGATGAGGTCGGCGCTTAGGAATTCGGGAGGGTTGATTAAGGCTAGTTTTGCGGCAGCGACGGCTTGTTCCTCGGTCATGGGAGGAAGTTCGGTGGAGTCATCAATTGGATCAGTCGCGCTGGCACGCAGCTGCGGTTCATCTTTGGCCATCAGGTGTTCGCCACGCACCTCTTCAATCGGCAGCAGCGCAAAAATCAATCCCGAGAGGGTCCACAGCAATAGTTGGATTCCAATCACCACCGAAAGTCGGCGATGCCAACGACGGGCAAAGGCGGGGAAATTTTTCATTAGAAGTGGCGTGCTTCTGGAAGCCGCGTTGCTGGGTGGTGCGGGGTGAGATGCTGTGTTGCAGGATTGCGCGTCGTAATGAGCCGCGGCGCGTTGGAATCCTATCGAATCACGAACCAACGCATGCCGCCAGCTGGAACAATGACGTCGAGATTAATGCTGTAATCGCGCGCAAGTTGATGCGGGGCGGCTGGAGTTTCAAGAGTGGATGTTTCATCTCCTGCGCCGTCGGCGAATGAAGATCTTGAGGAAGAGGAAACCTTCGCCACGTCGGTCAAACCGGTGTAGTAAAGGTCAACGTTGATGGTTTTACGAACTTCGGTTTGCAGCGGGTTGTAAACCACCAACATTCCCTTATCGACCAGCTGCGGATTGACGTGCAGCATCCAATCCAAATCCCGACCATCCGCGCGGCGACCGTGAATGACGTCGGACTCGAGGATGTCGCGATACTTTTTAAACCACGCAATCTGTGCCTTCAGCATGCCGCGCGTGCGGTCGGTATCGTAAAGCCGCGGCCCGCGATAACAGGCCTGCACGCCCAGCCCCAAATTACCCAGCAACATGCCGCGGTAGTGATCCAAATGCTCGTTCAACGGCTCAATCGTCGCCGCCGCACCACCGCCGTGATATTGCGTCAACGGCACAAACATCCAACCCATCGACGGAGTCTTGCGCCAAGTGCCATCGTAAATATTCTGCCGCGTATGAATCAACTGATGCTCGCGCGGCAGCGACCAATTCACCTCGCGGTAACCCATGCCGCACTTATTCGTGCCACTCAAATAATAGTAATCCGGCACATTTAAATAGATGCCCTGCTCGCGGCACCACTCGTAAAAACTCGAAATTATCGTCCACTGCACCCAGCGCGAATCTTTTTCGCCTTTTTGCAACGGAGGCCGCTCAGTAACATCAACGTCCCCTGGATACGACCCATCGTGCTCAAGCAAATCCATGCCGGTGGTTTCATAAAAATTGTAAAGCTTGTTGAAGTAGCGCAACCCCCACTCACTGGTCAGCGCTGGGCAATTTCCATGTGTCGGCCGCTGCCCTTCTGGACTGACGACGTCATTACCACCGCCGATGCGCCGCGACGAGAGCAGCGAATAACCACCGATGTCAATGCCCTTCGATTCCGCGTAATCGGCGATGTCCTTCCATTGCTGTATGTAAGCCGGGTCTTCGCTTTCGATATTGAAACCACTACCAAACGACAGAATGATCATTTCAAAACCAACTTCCACCGCCTGATCAATCGCTTTGCGGATGACGTCGGGCTTGTTGGCTAGCAGGTGGTGCATCAGCGGGTTTTCGGTCACCCATGGCGCGATGGTGCGGTACATGCGGCGCAGCGCCAAACCCTTGCGTTCGCGGTCGGTGCTGTCGTACGCCAGCTCGAATACGTGGAAGGATTGGAATTGGTCATTCGGCTCAATGGTTTGCGCCGGGCCATAAGTTGGCTCGACCACTAACAAACACGGAGTCTTGCGCAGGTAGTTCACCTGTGTGGAATAAATCGGATCTTCGCGCCAATGAACGACGTGGCGGTTTGCGTTTGCCGATTGAAATCCACCAAAGGAAAAATCCGTTTCGACATGCAAATATTCCGGTCGTGGAATAGTCACGCCGTCGCGCGACTCCACCCAGTTGGCGTGTTCGACTACGGCTAATTCTTCCAGCGTGAAGCGATCCAATTCCAACTCCATCTCGGCCTGGTTGTCGATGGTCAACCACTTCGCCATCACCGGAATTCCGTCGTACATTTCATAGTGCAGCGAAATAGTGATGCCGCTCTGCTGCTCAATACGGTACTTTTGCGCTTGCAACGCCCCGGCCATTAAGCCGCCATAACAAACAAAATTCTCGACCTTCAGTCGCACCAAATCTCCCGCTTCGGAAAAGTCGCCATTGCCGCCGAACTTATCCATTTTGCCTACTCGCACTGCCGACGGTTTGCCATCCGTGGCTAGGCGCGGCAAATCTGCAAAGGTCTTCCATTCTCCATTTTCGGGTTTGGCGTCAAAGAAATAGCGATCCGCGGCTAATTGAATGCGCAAAGTCCAAGCAACATCCGTCGCCATCGGCCAGCGATGCTTCAGATTCGGGCGCTCCTGCTGGCCGTCCCAAAGTCCGAGCTGCGGTTTGCCGGAATAACTGTCGCCACCTGGACGAATGTTGAATTTGATCACCTTATTCTCAAAAACCAGCGCCAAACCCGGCCCCCAACTGGCACTGCGATCGGTGCCGAGGCTGAAAGTAGCCGATACCATTTCAGTTTGCTCCGGCAGCTTATGCTCCGCAAAAACTGCGGTATTTGCCGGCGTATAAATTTCACCCCACTTGCCTTCGTTTTCAAATGAACTGCGCCCGTGTGCCGACGACTGATGCACCTTCCAACTGTTGTTCACCTTGGAAAAATCATCCTGAAAAAGCACCTCATGGAACTTCTCTTCCGCCAACTCCACCGGATGTACATGCGGAAGCTGATAATCAAAACGCAGCGCCACACCCTCAGGCGGCCACACCGCGTCGGGCGCATGATGACGCACTCGCTTCCACTTCAATCGCTCCTTCGGCTCACCAATTTCATATCCAACCAACTGCATCGATTTCGGATCGGCAGCCATCGCCTCAAGCCACTCCGGCGTCAAATAAGCATGATTCGGCTGCCCCACCAAGCCGCCTACGTCATACGCCACGCCGTTCAAAGTGATCCGCGCCTCCGGCCGCACCGAACGCAGCATGGACTTGCCGGTGATCAAATTATCAAAAGCCACACATGCCGCATTGGGCACCAAACGCCAAGTCCGGGCAATAAGCCCATTGCTCATCATCAGCTCGCGGCCGTCAGTGCTTTGAACGACGTCGGCTTTGATGGCGGGTGGCAGGATCAGCCAATCGACCTCCGCTTTGGCGGGACCGGCAAATGGATGGCTTGGGGCGGGAGCAAGTTGCTGGCTGCAAAGTAGGAGGAGGCTGCCAAGAGAGAGGAACATGGATGGATTGGATCCGAAATCACCCTGAAACGCAATGCTTCGGCTATCTTTAAATGCCTCCCCTACCACTCACTATGCGTTCAAAACTCGCCACTTGCCTACTTGCCACTCTGCTTTGCCTGAGCACCAGCGGATACACCCAAGAAACCGTTGTAGAACCCACAGAGGCCAAAACTGCCGAGGTCGCGGAAGCAAGTTCCCAATCGGCCTCGAATTTTTCAGGGCTGTGGACGACGTCCTACGGCCGCATGCGCCTGGAAATCGACGGCAAAAACGCCACTGGCACCTACGCCTATGGCAATGTTTCGCGCATTGAGGGCGAAATTGGCGATGACGGCAAGCTGCATTTCAAGTACATCGAGCCTCAAACACAAGGTGAAGGTTGGTTCAAACTCGCCGAAGATGGCAGCGGTTTGGACGGCCGCTGGCGTCCCAAAGGCACTGAACGTTGGCAAAAATGGACCGGGCGCAGGGTGGAGCCGATTAAAAACCGCACCTGGTTGGTGGTGCTTGAGGCGCATTGGGAAACCGGCTTGTCCGAGGACGAATATTCCTTCGGCGACATGCTGCGTAGTTATTTCAAGATGTCCGAGGCGCAGCACATTGCCGTGCGCCACCGCTTTTTCCACGACGACGCCGATCTGCGACGGTTTTGCCGTGAGGTCACTTTTTTGGCCGAACCAGTGGTGTTATTGATTTCGACGCATGGCTCGCAAGCCGGAATTCAGGTCGGCGGCAAAACGGTAACCGCGCAGGATTTTGCCCCTGCTTTGAAGCACGCCCATAACGTCAAGCTGTTGCACTTATCCGGCTGCGACATGATGGCTGGCGATGTGCCGTTGCAAATTCAGAAAATCCTTGAAGGCGGTGCGCAATTCCCAATTTCCGGCTACAAACAAACCGTCGCTTGGGACGCCAGCGCATTGGGTGATTTCACCTTTTTATCGATGATGTTCATGCATCGCAAAACGCCGATGGATGCAGCCAAACAGGCGATCAAGCTGTCGCCGTTTTTGGGTGATTCGGTGCCCAAAAACAGCGTTTTCCGTCCGCTGGGTTTAACGGTAGTGCCGCCGCAAGCTAGTTCGAAAAGCTAAGGCTACTCGATCACAAATTCGCGTCCCATGGTGTCGCCGAATTGCTCGCGCAGGTCCTTCAAGCGCTGCTTCATGTACTTGATCTCATTGGCCTGCACGGGATCATCGATCAAATTATGCATTTCATCGGGATCGTTGTGTAAATCGTAGAACTCCCAAGCGTCGTGGCGGTAAATGTACATCAACTTATAGCGCTCGGTGCGAATGCCGTAGTGCTCGGCGACGCGGTGGGAAGTGCGACCTTCGTTGTATTCTTGATAGTGGTAGTAGATCGCGCTGCGCCACAGTTCATCTAAGGAATTGCTCAGCAGCGGCAACAGCGACGCGCCTTGCATGGTCGCCGGAACTTCTTGCCCGGCCATCTCCAAAAGCGTCGGCGCCATGTCGATGTTTTGCACCATCAAATCGCTGGTGGAACCCGGTTCGGTGACGCCCGGCCAATGAATGATCATCGGCGTGCGCAGCGATGGTTCGTACATCCAGCGCTTGTCGTACCAGCCGTGTTCGCCGAGGTAAAAACCTTGGTCGGAGGTGTAGATCACGATGGTGTTGTCCGCCAGATCGTTGTCGTCCAAGTACTGCATGACCCGACCGACGGAATCGTCTAGCGCCGAAACGCAGCGCAGGTAGTCCTGGATGTAGCGTTGGTAATTCCAGCTCGTTAATTCATCGCCCCTGAGTTGCGCCGCAGCAAAAGATTCATTTTCTGAACCGTAAGCGGCGTCCCATGCTTTGCGCACCTCAGGCGACATCGGCTGCAGTCGACCCTTGGCAGCGTTATCGAGAATTTGCTCACCGGTGATGGGCAGCTTGAGATCGTAAGCCGGGAACAGATCTTGCGAAATTCGCATTTGCGCCAGCGCCGCGCCAGGGTTGCGCCCGCTGTAATCGTCGAACAGAGTTTTGGGCTCAGGAATTTTTTGGCCGCGGTAGAGGTCGAGCTGCTTGGGTCCGGCCATCCAAGTGCGGTGTACAGCGTTGTGACTCAGCCATAACACGAAGGGTTTTTCGTCCTCTTCTTTTTCAATCCACTCCAATCCTAGATCGGTGATCAAGTCGACGGTGTAGCCATCGCGCTCAATCTTGCCTTCCGACGTCTGCAATCCCTTGGCGTAATAACCGTGAGTCCTCGCCCAGAAATCGAAGTCTTCCTCCAGCGGATTGCCCGGCAAATGCCACTTTCCAATCATCGCAGTCCGATATCCCTCTTTGCGCATTTCACGCGCCCATGTAGGCAGTTCAGTTTTGAATGCTGAAACATTGTTGACGCGACCGTTCGTATGCGAGTGCGTTCCGGTCAGCAAAGTCGCCCGCGCCGGACCACAGATGGAATTAGCCACAAAGCTTTGCGTAAAGCGCATGCCTTGCGCCGCCAACTTATCTATGTTGGGTGTTTGATTTATCTTGGACCCATAAGAACTGATCGCCGCTTCGGAATGATCGTCGGCATAAATCACGACGATGTTCGGCCGCCCGTTTTTGGCAACCCACTCTTCCGTCTTTTTGGGAATGACTTGTTTTTCGAAATCGAAACTTGCCTGCGTTGGCAGATTGTGAATCGCTACTGGCTTTGAGTCCACTTTCCACTCCAGAATCCCGCCGGAGTAGTCATCCTGTAGAACGACTTCTAGGCGCAACGCATCGGTAACCACCTCCGGGAACTCCAGGCGGTTGAATTCATCTTTAGTGATTGGCAGTGGCCCCTTCAGTGGCACAGGAACATGAATCCAAAAATCACCATCTCTGTAATACATATTCCATTTTTGGGGAATACGGCATGAACCACGACCCGTGTCATCGAACCAATAAATTTCACTGCCCGAAACCCTTCGTTTTTTGTCAAAGGCATACTCCACCCACTCCGTTGTGCCTTTGTGATCCCACCAAGTCAAGCGCGGAATGGAGTGATCATTCGACCTCTTCGGCAATTCTCCGTCCTGAATGGCAAATACGGAGTCATTTGGATAACAGTAGGAGGCTGAAACAGTGAAATTGCGCTCGGGGGTGGGTAGTGGGGTCTCATAAATGTCCCCAGGCACCCAAACCCTCATCTGATTAGCACCTCGATGTCCCCAAGCAAAGTAGGGAATCGCCGCCATGGGTTGAAGCGGGTATGGAAATGGCGATCCAAAATAACTGGGCGGCATAGGCGCGCTTGGATCTGGAAGCCGCACTAATTCTCCGGAAATTTGAATAATGCCATTGAGTAGTTTTGGCTTCCATTTCTCATGTAGAGTATTTGGAGTAAATACGCATCCGCCAGAAGTGTGTGACGGAACCGCAATGTCGTGCAGGTGGCCATTATCGACACCTTCCAAGCAATAAACGATGGGTCCACGCTGCAAAGCAACCAAGTTGTGATTCGCTTCAACTATCGGGTTGCAAACGACGCGACGAACTGTGGTCCATAACAAAACGTTTACATGATCACCCGGCTTCCATTTACGCCTCACAGTGGCAAATCCACGTACTAGAGTCACTTCTTCCTCAACCCCATTGATGTAGATTTTGTAAAAGGGCTCTCCGCCATCATCAAATTCATAGAGATCGCTAGGAACCGGCTGGTTATTCGCCCAACCCGGAATCCGAAATCGCATTTCGAATTCAGCTTCGGTTACTGGGTTGACCTCGAATGCAATTTCGCCATCCCACGGGTAATTAGTCGTTTGCTTCAGCGAAACCGTTTGCCCACCCACCTCGACGTCGGCGGTTCCGTTGACGTAAAGATTGACGTAACAAGTGTCGTCTTTCGTTGCGTAAATCATGCCTGCCAACGACGGCATGAATCGCACGATGTTCACTGGGCAGCAAGAGCAATTAAACCAACCCTTGCGTTCGGTACTGCCTTGATTGAATGCGTATTTGCCGTCGCTTTCTAGTGGATTGGGGTAGAAGAACTTGTCGCCTTCAAGAGAGATGCCGGAAAGAAAACCGTTGTAAAGAATGCGCTCCAACACATCCAAATACTTGGCGTCGCCGTGCAGCAAAAACATGCGGTGATTCCACATCGCGTTGGCAATCGCCGCGCAAGTTTCGTTGTAAGCGGTCAAGTTTGGCAGGTCATAGGCCTCACCAAACGCCTCGCCGCTGCGACTCGAACCAATTCCGCCGGTCAGATACATCTTCGACGAAACTACGTCCTGCCACAACGCATCCAGCACCTTCACATATTCCTTATTCCCCGTCAGCGCGGCGACGTCGGCCATACCGCTATACAAATAACCGGCCCGCACCGCATGGCCGACGGCTTCGGTTTGCTGCAACACCGGTAGATGATCTTGCACGTACTTGCCGTAAAGCTGTTCGCGCTTATCCTTCTGCCCGCGCGACTCCAGGAAGAATCCAGCCTGGTCCAAATATTTCTGCTCCCCCGTCAAGCGATATAACTTCACCAAACCAATTTCAATTTCCTCATGCCCCGGCGTGTCGTAACGCTGCCCCGCGCCCGAGCCGAAAGTCCGCACAATCAAATCGGCATTTTTCAATGCCACGTCCAACAACGATCGTTTACCCGTCGCCTGAAAATGCGCCACCGCCGCCTCATACAAATGGCCGACGTTATACAACTCATGGCCGTGCGCCAAATGACTCCAGCGCGCTTCCTTGCCAGGGAAATCATAACTTGCCTCATCACTTGCTTCGCCACTTGCCTCAAGTGAATCAAGGCAAGTCCGCGCGGTGTACAAATAGCCGTCGTCCTCCTGCGCCAACGCGATATCGGCAATGATCTGATCCAACTTTTGATCCACCTTCGCGTCGTAGCCTTGGGCCAGGGTGTAAGACGCGCCTTCGATCACCTTAAAGACGTCGGAATCGTTGAAATAGATGCCCTCAAATCCACCCTCAATCCGCCCACCGGCGACCGCAAAGTTGGCCAGCCGACCGGTCTCCTCGCACTTGTCCAAGTTGGCCCAAAGAGTGACATTGCGATTGGTCTCCAGGCGCGGGCCCCAGAATCCGCCTTGGATTTTCACCTGGTGGAACGGCACCGGCTGGATCGGATAATCGCTTTGCTGGGCGGCAGGGAGGGAAGACAGCGAAGTAAGCGCAACGGCGAGCAGAATTGCAGGGAGCATGCCCGCATTCTGGATCACCGGCGGGTAAAGGGCAAATCAACCGCGCGGCTAGAATCTGCGCCATGGCACAGATCCTGGTACTTGGAGCCGGCATGGTCGGCAGCGCGATGATCCGCGATTTGGCGGAGCGCCACGAGGTGATCGCAACCGACTTCAGCGCGCCGCAGTTGACCCCATTCGACTGCAACCCGTCCATCACCACTCAAACACTGGATTGCAGCGATTCTGCAGCCGTCACCCGCGCCGTCGCCGACGTCGATATGGTAGTTTGCGCGGTACCTGGGTTCCTGGGTTTTGAAACCCTGCGTACGCTCATCGAGGCTGGTAAAAACGTCGCCGATATTTCATTTTTCCCCGAAGAGGCGCTCGACCTGGATCGCCTCGCCCAGGAACGCGGCGTGACCGTCGTCACGGACATTGGCGTGGCGCCCGGATTGGACAACCTGATCCTCGGCTACCACGACGCATCAATGACCGTCAACCGCTTCGAATGCCTAGTCGGCGGCTTACCCGTGCAGCGCGATTTCCCATTCGAATACAAAGCCCCGTTTTCGCCGATGGACGTGGTGGAAGAATATCTGCGGCCTGCCCGCCTGGTGGAAAACGGCAGGGAGGTCGTCATGCCTGCGTTATCCGAACCGGAATACATCCATTTCGATGGAATTGGCACGCTGGAAGCCTTCAATACCGACGGCTTGCGTTCACTGATTCGCACCATGCCGCACATCTCAGATATGCGCGAAAAAACGCTGCGCTATCCCGGCCATCGTGACTTAATGCTAGCTATGCGCGAAGCCGGTTTTTTGAGTGACGATCCGGTCCAAGTCAACGGCCAAGATGTCACCCCGCGCCAATTTACTTCGGCGATTTTGTTTGACCGTTGGAAGCTGCAACCCAACGAGCCCGAATTCACCGTAATGCGCGTTTCTGTCGAAGGCGAAGAAAATGGGAAACCTGTCAAACATGTTTGGGATTTGCTCGATTACACCGAACAAAGCAGTGCAACTTCCTCGATGGCGCGCACTACCGGTTACACCTGCACCGCGATGGCCGAAGCCATTTTGGATGGCAGCTGGAACAAACCCGGAGTCAGCCCGGGCGAAATCGTCGGGCGCAAAACGGGGCTGTTCAAGCAGATCCGCAAGCATTTGCAGGACCGCAACGTAAGGCTGAATCACCAATGCCTAGCCCTTTGAGCCCCCACTTTCGTTACGTTTCGAAACACTAGGATTCAAAGCCAGCCTAGGCAATCCCCCACCACGCTGGCACGATACTACCCGATGAATTTGGATCGCCCTGTCCTCCTTGTTGAAGATGATGAAGTCCTGGCCGAGATGGTCCAGAGCTATTTAACTACTCACGGATTCGAAGTAAGGATTGAAGGCCACGGAGATCGCGCGGTGGAGCGCATCACCGCCGAAAACCCACTGCTGGTCATCCTCGACCTCGGCCTACCCGGCTTAGATGGCTTCGAAGTTTGCCGACGCGTTCGGGAAAGCTATAACGGTTTCATTCTGGTCATGACCGCTCAAGGCGATGAGGTTGACGAGGTCGCATGCCTAGAAATCGGTGCCGACGACTTCCTGGCCAAGCCAGTCAGTCCGCGTGTATTGCTCGCCCACATGCGTGCTTTACTACGCCGCTATACCCAGACGGCCTCAAATCAAAGCAAAATCAGCGTCGGCGATCTAGACGTCAACGCCGGCCGACGCGAAGCCCGCTTTAAGGGTTTGGTGCTCAACCTGACATCGTCAGAATTTGATTTGTTGGAATACTTGGCCAGTCACGCAGGCGAAATCGTCAGCCGCTCTCAGCTTTATGAAGAATTGCGCGGCGTTAAGTACGACGGCCTTGACCGCTCAATCGATTTGCGTGTTTCGCGTTTGCGTGCCAAAATTGAGGATCACCCCAGTCGCCCCAAGCTGATTAAGTCCGTGCGTGGGGTCGGTTATTTGCTTGCCTCCTCATGATTCGCCTCGTTGCCACGCTCTACATTTTGCTCCTATTTGTCATGGGGCTGGGCTTGGCGGTTCCGCACTACACCAGCTTCCTGTATTGGAAAGAAGCCTCTAATGTTTTGCAAAGTCATTACAGCGGTCCGCTAAAGGTAACGAAACGGCACCTAGAAACGGCCGACGACCCTGAATTAGAAATCTTACGCATCCAAAGGCTATTCGAACACCCGGTTGAGTTGCTTAACTTCGGCGGCAAGGGCGCGCCTTTTTGGTTGCGCAGCAAATACGCCGGCAACCGAGTTTGGTTGGAGCCAAATGGCAATGGCGGGATTACTACTTATCTAAAGTACGACGACAAACGACTGATTAAATATGGTCCACTACCGCCGGTCAAGCTCACCGGAAAAACGAGTTATTACATTTCGTTTGGACTGCTGGTGATTGGCGGATTTTTCATTCTGCTTTTCATGGTCCGGCCGCTGGTGCGCCAAAGCAAAGTTTTGAGTGCCGCAGCCAAGGATATTTCCGCGGGCTATTACGGCACTCGAATCAAAGCCAATGCCGTGCCGCACTCGCCCAAAGTGGTCGAGGCTTTTAACCGCATGACTGCCCAAGTTGAGCAGCTTCTGGTTAGCCATCGCCAGTTGCTGCAAGATGTTTCGCACGAACTTCGCACGCCGCTTGCCAGGGTGCGCTTTGGCCTGGAATTACTTAGCGACGAAAACACGGAGCCTAAAGATCGTCGGCGGATTTCTGAACGGATAGATCTATCCATTCAACAATTGGATCACTTAGTTGAAGAGTTACTTCAATACACTAGGCTCGCAGATCAAAAGAATGCGCCGCTTGATGAAAGCCCGGTAAACCTGGCAGACTTATTGCATGGCGTGGTAGAACGCTTCGCCTTTATCGAGGAATTAGG
This sequence comes from Planctomycetota bacterium, assembly GCA_014382805.1. Lineage (GTDB taxonomy): Bacteria > Planctomycetota > UBA1135 > UBA1135 > UBA1135 > JACNIZ01. Next base: position 1,959 of record JACNIZ010000235.1, on the reverse strand, counting down.
CAAATCGATTACCGTGCAATTGCCAGCGGATGGCTTGCCTTCCATACCAGCTAACTCGCGTGAATTGACTCGAGCCTTCGACAATCTGCTTGCCAATGCCACTCGCTTTGCCGAGCAAAAAGTTGTGCTTCGAGCCAAGGTCACTGGCGACGTCATCAGTATTTCTATAGCCGACGACGGTCCCGGCATTCCCGAAGATAAGCGCGAGCGAATTTTTCAGCCCTTTGTGCAATTAGAAAGGAGTAGCCACCATAACGGGCTGGGCTTGGCCATCGTCGCACGAATCGTGGAAAGCCATAACGGCGAATTGACCGTTGCCGAAGACGAGGAGCTTGGTGGCGCGGTCATCACGGTGTCCTTGCCTGTATCGAACCAATAAAGAATTTGTATCCATTCGCCGATAGATACATTGCACTACAAATAGGCTACAGAGTTTTTGTTTCTTACGCGGCGAAATGCGTTAAAATGGGGGTCATTGCACCCATGCAAGATGAATCCTGTCCTCCGCATCCTTCCGGTTCCGGTTAAAAAATTTCTCGGCAAAACCTGGCGGTCCACTCTTGGTCGTTGGCTGAAGCGCGTGGATTTTTGGATCCTCTGCCATGACCTCAGTGGCGGCGATGTGCCGTTGCCTAGCGGACGCCATTCCCCAATCAAAGAGGATGAGACTTTTGTTATTGAACATGCAACTCATGCTCAAGTAGAAACACTGACGGGAATTTTCCCAGCCGAAAAAGTCCGCCTTTTACACACGCATATTGACCATCCCGAAGTGGACATGGTTGTACGCATGCGCGACAACGGGCCACCGTGGTGCTATATGTTGCACTCGGCCTACAATATGAAAGATCCCGTTTACGGTTATACGTTGAATCTGGAAACAGGTCGCGACTTTTTGCAATTCGACGGCTGGGTAGACCCAGATTATCGCGGTTTGATGATCGGAATCTTGGGCACCAACAGCGGTAATAAATTACGTCGCGCCGAAGGTTTTGAACGGGCTTATGCGACAGTTCGCCACAAAGACCGACGATCATGGCGTCTGCATCAACGCATGGGTTTTGTTCCCGTCGGCGAAATCCGGCACTGGCGCTTTGGTCCGCTGAAATTCAATCGTGTGACCTGGAAGCCAGGTATGGCACCGAATGAAAATCGTGACCCCAATGGTGGCGGTGCCCGCTTGTACCATCCTAAGGCTGGCAAGGGCTACACCGCTGAAATTGAACGGGTGGATTACGAAGATGGCCATCCGATCAATCGCCATCGCCAAGCAGGCTGAGGGCAGGCGGGTGCTAGACTCGCCCTGCCTTGAACCACCACTTATATCCCCCCTTAGAAGCACGCCAGACTGGCATGCTGACCGTTGACGATTTGCATACCCTGTACTGGGAAGAGTGCGGCAATCCCGATGGCGTCCCGATTGTGTTTTTGCATGGCGGACCGGGCGCGGGCTGCGGCCCAAACGATCGCCGCTTTTTTGATCCGGAAGTCTTCCGCATCATTCTGTTTGATCAACGCGGCAGTGGTCGGTCGACTCCAGCGGGCGAATTAACTCGCAATGACCCTGAGCATTTAGTTGCGGACATAGAAACCGTGCGCGTCGACCGTGGCATTGAGCATTGGCATGTTTTCGGCGGATCCTGGGGTAGCACCCTATCGATGCTTTATGCCCAAGCCCATGCCGATCGCATTCTTAGCTTGACTTTGCGCGGGATTTGGCTGTTGCGGGAGAAGGAGATCCATTGGTGGTTGTACGAAATGGGTTGGATCCAGCCCGAGATTTGGCAGCCCTTCGCCGACGCCTTGCCGCCCGAATTGCGCGACGATTTGCTGGAAGGCTATTGGCGGGGTTTTTACGGCGCAGGTCAATCCGGGGGACTCGCGGGGGCCCCCCCCCGGTGCCATTACGAAGGCCGGCGCCGCCCCCTGCAGCCCCATCAGGAATTTCCCTCCCCCCTT
>JACNIZ010000149.1 GCA_014382805.1 Planctomycetota bacterium | reverse complement strand
CTTTTACGGCAAGGATTGGCGCGTGCTCAAAGTCATGTTCACCGCCATCGTCACTGCGATGCTCGGTCTATACGCTAGCCAAGGTTTGGGTCTGATCAACATGGAATTGATCGACTTCCGCCCGACTTTTTTGGGCGGCCAAATCGTCGGCGGTTTGTTGTTGGGTGCCGGCTTTGTGACGGCAGGGTATTGCCCAGGTACTTCCATGGTCGGTTTGGTTAGTGGCAAGCTCGACGCCGCCTTTGTCATGCTTGGAATTTTGCTCGGCATCGGCGTGTTTGAAGAAGGCTATTCCTACTTCGTCGGCCTACAAGATTGGGGCGAAATGGGTCGCGTCAGCTTGTCCGATTGGATGGGGATTTCCACCGGTTGGGTGGTGCTGTTGGTGGTGGCCATGGCAGTCGCGGCTTTCACCGCGGTCGGTTGGGGCGAGCGTCACTTTGCGAAGCTCCCCGTTCGTTTGCCGCGCCGGGCGATGGCTGGAATGAGCACTGCGATCTTGGGTGGCTTGTTAGTCGCAGCCATTCAGTTCGCCGGGCCTGGCGACGCGCGCGCAATGGACTCTGCAGTTTCACCGGATAACACTACTTTGTTTGCCGAAGAAGCCAGCGTCAGCGCTGAAGAATTGGCCGGTTGGATCATCGAAGGACGTCAGGATTATTTTTTGATTGATCTGCGCGGCATCGATAGTGCCGGAATCATTCCGGGCGCATGGCAAACCCACGCCGACGTCTTGTTGAACTCCCGGACTCGCCCAGTTCTGCCAAAGGATCGGCCAGTGGTGCTGATTGAATCCCACCAACCAGGCGAAGCTCGGGCGGTGGCACGCGTACTGCGCGAATTGAACTTTAACGCAATGGTTTTAAACGGTGGTGCACAAGCATGGCAGGTGCGAATTTTGGATCCAAAAGCAAATTCACCAGAGGCAAACGTCTACCGCATGATGATGACCGGCAACAGCCCACTTGCAGAAGGCGCACCACCGCCGCCACCGCCGAAAAAGGGTGCAGCTCCGCCAGCCAAAAAACAAAAACGCGGCGGCGGGTGTTCTTGAGCGGATCACGATTCCGTTGCAAGTGCTCGAATCAATCCAAGCTTGCTTGGTTCAAGCCGACCACCGCATGAACTATTACTTCTTTGTCATCGATACGAAATAAGTAATCGCCGGGCGGCAGGACCGGGTAATTCACCTGGCCGTTTGTGGGTACGCGCACCATCGGCAATTTAGCCGCAGGCTGGAGTCGCTCACCGTACATCAATTGCCCGACCGCTAAGCCATGGAATTGAATGCTGGCAACCGGAATTTGCCAATGAACGTCGGCTTCGTCGCGCGGGATAAGGCTGCGTTGCGCTAACAACCATGCAGGATCAAGCGGCAAGGTCGGGGCATAAGCTCGAATCAATAAGTCAGTTTCGGGCACGCCCTCTACCCGCGCCCAGCCGCCGTCGTCGGCCAGCGAAACCCAAGGTGCAAGGGTTGGCGTCGGTGTGGCAATTTGGGCCGGTTTCTCAACTACACTGAGCAATGCATCGGCTATAGGGCGGTTTTGTTGATCCACAAGTTTGAGGTCAAAACGCACCAAAACTTGCGGTGTAAGCAGTGGTAGGGCTTTGATTTCGCGCTCCTGCAAAACTAGCGGCTGCAAGGATTCGGGGTCCATCGGGCCGATCAGCAATAAGTCATGTTGTGGCAAATAGGCTTGCAAGCGGATTTTGCCGTTTTGAAAATGCGCAATGCGGACTTTGCCGCTAGCGTCGGTGAAACCCGACGACAATTCTGGCTCCAACATGACTACCAAAGCGTGCACAGCTGGAGCTTGCGACGGCAAGAGCACCTCAACTTCGAGGAATTGTGGCGCTTCAATATGTGGGCGCAGCAGAATTTCGTCGAAGTGGTTGCGCGGCGGCTCCAAGTTCGGACTTGCCGCGTAATGGCCCACCATCAGGGCGACCACAGCCACCACCACGAGGGTCAACAACGCGCGAGTGCGGCGGAGCAGCCATTGCTTCATGGGTGCAGCCTACTTCTTTTCCTGGTCTTTTTCCTTAACGCGATTGAGCACGAACTCTCGTTTGACCAAGCCGCCTGGTGTCAGGGTTAGGGTTTGGCGTTTCAATTGGTAACTGCCGCTGCGCAATTCCAGCAACCAATTGCCCGCCGGAATGGCTGGAACTTGGAAGCTTCCGTCGGCGCGTATGGCGAAAGTAAAACGTCGCAATCCTTGAAGTTCTGGGCCAGGGCTGAGAGAGCCAATACCAGACTTGAGTGGCAGCACGCCGTTGCGGGTGGCCCGAACCGCGGTGCCCGCCAACGCCGAAGTTACTAGGTAAAAGTCATGTCGCGCAAGTTCGCCGCCGTCCAGCGCCAGGCGGGTGCGGGCCAAGCCGCGTGGGCCATCGTCACTAATCCAGCCGCCAACGGAGCCGGTCAGCGCGGTCACGCCAACGTTTGCATTGGCGCTCTGAAGCGGTGGCGCCAGCACTAACCAAAATTCGTCGGCGGCGAGCCCCTCGAAGGAATATTTGCCATCAAAATTGCTGTTGGTGGAGCGCACCCGATCCATGATTTGACGACGTTGTTCCTTGTCCTCGCTGCCTTCCATGCCGGCTGGAATGAGGAAGATACGGTAATCCGGCGAAGGGTAGCCGTTGACCAATACGCTGCCGTGAATCGCCGCCAATTGCTCAAAGTCCAGATGCAAATCTTGCGCCGTGATTTGCCCAGCCGAGACCAAAACCAAAACAGGATCACATAGTTTGGGACCAAGCGGCCGACCCCAGGCTCCTTGTGCGGTAGCGGTCGACGCATAAAGTTCCAAGCGAAAGGTGCCGGGTGGTAATTCTTCAATTTGATAATTGCTGGTGGCGGCAGAACCGCTGGCTTGAATTTCGGCGTGGTAAATACGACCGTCTTCGCTGATAGCAAGTAATCGCAGTTTGCCCATGCGCGAGGCGTCGCCAAAAATCTGGCCGCGAATGCCGGCAGCTGTGCTGAGTTGCAAATCAACTTGCAGCGATTGTTCCGCTTCCAAATGAAATTCATCGCAGCGCCCGGGCGAGTATCCGGCTTTAATGGCTTCCAAGTGATAAACACCCGGCGCCAAGTCGGGGATGGAATACCCTCCAAGCGAATTTGCCGTAGTCACCGCGGTGATTTCGCCATCGCGTGCCGCCAAACTAGCCGCCAAGCCTGACGAATTGCCGATGCCACCATGGCGACGTAAATGTACGCGCGCGCCGGCGCTGGCATTGCCGACTTCATCGGTTACAATGCCGCTCAAGGTGCTGCCCTCCGGCAGTCGCAAAATGATTTCCTCTTCCAACGCCAGCGGCACCTTGCCATTGCGTTGCTCGAAGCGCAGCGTGTTCGAGGCTGCAGCGTGGTAGCCTTCAGCCCATGCCACCAAACGCATGCGCGGATCGGCACTTGCGGTCGGATCGACCCCAATTTGGAAGGAGCCATCTTCGTTGCATACGGTCTGCGCAACTGGCGACGACCGCTGCGGCGCAACACGAGCCAAACGCATACGCGATTGCTCGAATAGGCCTACATGGGCAGAGGCTATGCCATTGCCATTGGCATCGAGCACACGGCCATGCAGCGGCATGATTTGCGCCAAGCGAATCTCTAGGCTCTGGCCACGTGGGTCCTTTTTGAAACTCTGTTGGTAGTGGCCGAAATTTGGTGCGCTAGCTTCGAGTCGAATGCGAGTTGCGTTGGCCGGTAATTCCAAAGCAAAATGACCGCCCGCATCGGTCCAGGTTTCAGCATTGGCGGGGGGGTGGAAATTTGCCCAAACCTTGGCGCCGGCAATAGCTCCGCCGTCCACAGACATCACTACTCCGCGCAAAGGCAATGAACGCTGCAAAACCAATTGTAGGCCGCGCAATTCTTGGCCCGTTTGCAGTTGAGCTTCCGCCGAAATGGCTGCTACGAAACCGGGTGCACTGGCTTGCAGGCGGATCGGTCCAGGCGGAAGCTTACCGATGCGGAAGTCACCATCCCGAGCAGTCATGGCGGTTGCTCCAGGCAACGGGAAGCGGTCAGCCTCCAGCCAATTCGACAACCGCAACCCGGTTGCGCCTCGCATCGCGATTACCTTGGCGCTCAGCAACGGGTAGCCGTCGGGGTCGGTGACTTGGCCCTGTAGGCTGGCCGGGGCGTGCAATTGCAACAGCCCAAGATCGTTACTGCGACCTGGAATAGAGCTTAAATCGGCTAGCTCAAAAAGCGGATAATCCGGGTGTTCGATGCGTAATAACCAGCGCAGTCCCTCATGTGGACTTTCCGCCAATTGAAATCGGCCGCGGGAGTCGGTGGTGGCTCGCAATTCGGCGAAAGGGCGTAGTTGGGGCTGATTAGGATCAAATCCACGCGCCCGCCCGGGCATGCCATAAGCCGTGACTTGAGCCTTGGCGACGGCTAGATTTTGCGGGTCGATGACCTTGCCTTGGAACGAAGGAATACCGAGCTCTTGCGGCTTCAGTGCAACCTTGCCTCCAGTTGCAGAATCGTTTTGATCTTCCATTCGGCCAAAGCCGTTGAGATCGGCCTTGCCATTTTGGGGCGATGGCGGACCGTTTGCATTGGCCAAATCCGGGTCTGCGGATGAAGATTCAGTCCCGGTTAGGTCAGTAGGGGATTGGCCCAATGGCTCAAGCAAGACCACGGTCACCGCGCCCAACATCAGGGCCGCAATTGCGATGGCGAGGCGATTTCGGCTCACGCCTCTATCTTACTGGGCGCAAGTTGCGCAAAGTGCCGGAATCGTTCTTCGACCTCTGCCTCACTGAGTCCAAATTCCTTTAGGGTATATTGGTGTACGCCGAATTTATGCTGCGGCCGCGATGCGATGTAGGTTTGCAATTCACGCTGAAAAGACGCCGTGAACTCGAGGCCAAAATGGCGGTAAATGTTCTGCACGCAACGAACGGGGTGGGCGAGTAGGTCGGGGTAGCTAAGGTCTAAAAACGCGGCATTAGGGATTAGCCTCCGCGCTTCCAAGGCGCGTTCTGCGGCGATGCTAAGCAAGTCAAAATTAGTGCGTGCCATGCGCGGAACATCCAGATTTTTACTGACGATGCCGAACAGAGTGCGGAACAAACTATTGGCGCTGCCTTGAACTGCGATTGCGTCGCGATGGGTAAAAATGAATCGTGCCTTGGGGATGGCAGCGCGGAATTCGCGCAAATAACCCAAATGCACTGGAGATTTCAGCACTAGCTGGCGATCCGGGCTTTGTCGCTGAAAATACATCAGCAAATCACGGTAAAACTCATAAGCCTCGCTGCAATCTTGATCGTGCAACCATTCTAAATAGCCATAAACCGGACTCGATACCCAAAATGCCAACGACTTAAAGGTGGGGTTCAACAAAAACAAGCATTCTTCCGCTTCGTCGGCGTGAAGATAATGTTTGGCATCTAGCTCTGGGGCGATGCGTTTAATCCATTTCAAATCCTGCATCGTCTGCTGCCGACGTCGATCTTTTCGGCCATTCCTCAGCGGCAATGGATTGGCAACCTCCCAAAATTTCAAATGGCGCAGGGCAGGGTCCAAAGACAGCAGTCGGTGCAAATAAGTAGTGCCCGAGCGCGGCATGCCTACAACCACCAAGGGCGCCAAATCAGTGTGTTCAAAGATTTGCGGTTGGGTTTTGCGCAGTTCAACCATCTGCAGGCGGGTGATCAATGCGGATCTAATCTGACGCGACAGGGCCATTTGGCCAATGAAATTGAGCTTGCCGGAGACATTGGCCGATTCGCACAAAACTTGCAAACCCTGTTGGTAATCGGTAGCACCAAAATCGCGCAAACCGGTTCGTCGGCACGCGGAATTTTGCAATTTTTGCGGCAATAGCGGGGCCGGATCAAGGCCAATGGCTTGCATGCCCGCGCCAAGGCGGTTGATTAGGGGGATGACGAAAGGGCGGGACATTCTGAAGTAAATGGTTGCAGAATCTTACGATAATCAAACCGCGATGCACACTCAGTCTATTAAACTTGCAACCATGAGAATTTGCCGCTTGCTCTTGTTCATTGCGACAATCGCTACGCTATCTGCAGCAGCCACAGCCCAAACCACGGAACGAGTACTGATCGTTGGCGATTCATGGGCGGAGCTTACTTGGGTTTACGGATCGGTGGATAAGGCTCTGAACTATGCCGGGCACGGCGACAAAATTGCCGTCGGCGATGTGACGGCGATTGGCGGCACTACCGCGGCGCAATGGAAAACGGCGGCATACCAGGCTTTGATTCAGCAAGAGTTAATGGCCTACCCGAGTATTGATGTGATCCATCTAAATATCGGTGGGAATGATTTCCTTGGGGCTTGGAACACTGGAATGTCGACCGCCCAAGAGCAGGCATTGTTTCAGCAAATTGCTTTAGACATTGAGGTGTTGGTGCAGTTCGTTCATAGTGTGGATCCCAACATTCAAATTGTGTTGAATGGATACGACTACGTCAATTTGGAGGAAATGCGCTGGCAGGACCCCTTTACTTTTTTGATGTGGATCCTTTTGGGCGGCCCTAGTCCAGCTCAAATAAACACAGCATTATTCCAGTCGTCGGCGACTATTTTTCATCATTTAGCCGCAGATCCTACAGTTCATATTTTGAACCATGCTGGCTTGATGCATTGGGCTTACGGCTACCCATCGCGTGGCCTAGATCCGCGAACCACGCCCTTGCCCGGTAATGCTCATAATGGCTATAGGCCCGCGCTTGGAGGAGATCCGACGAAACCCGGTCCGCACACCTTAATGCTGGACGGCATCCACTTCGGTCAAGAAGGATATGACGCCATCGCATTGCATTGCACCGCTCGTTTTTACGCCGCTTGGTTCGACGCTCACCCGTAACGGCCAGTTTTCGATTTGCCGCCCTTAGAAATTTACTGCCAAACCGTTCAGCAGTGCATGCGCCACTATGCCAGGCAAGAGCGAATCGCTTTTTAGCCGCAACCAGCCGAATAGTAATCCGTCTATAAATCGGTGGGGGAACTCCAAAACTAAGCCGCCATTTAAACCGTGGGCCAAGGCGAAAATTGCCGCTGTAAGGATCAAAGTAAAGCGTTCACCACCGATGGCTTGCGCAGCTTTCCAGGCTACTCCTCGGTAGGTCCATTCTTCGATGAGAGGTGTAACAATGACTATCGATAATAAAGAAAGTCCTGCTAATTCTATAGTTCCTTGGGTAGCCCCCAGTAGCTCCAAACCGCTGACATATGCCCATGAGATGGCGAAAGCCACGAATCCTACGCCTACGCTGAGTCCTAACTGAGTTGCACTGCAGAGTTGAGCAAAACTTGTGCGTATGTGGCCGCGCCCTAGGATGAACAACGCAAAAAAGCACACCGCAATGGTGGCTAAGTCTTGATACCAATTGACAAAAAGTGCTTCTTCGCCTGGGAGTAAAAGGGCCGCGGTGGTGCCAAGAAATAGGATTGCCAGCGCCCAGGCCGCCCGTCGCGCATCAGCACCTTGCTCATAGAGTTCGCTCTGCACCTCTCTTCGGTGAGTAAGCGTGGTGGTCCCGCATTTAGGGCAAAAACGAGCGCTCTTTGGCATTTTTTCGTTACATGCCCGGCAACCCACCAGCGGCGCGTTTGATTGGCTCAACGCTTCGGTGGCTTGATTTTACTTGCCGTCCACTGATCCAAATCCAAAGTCCAACCCACCAGGATTTCACCTTGATCCGTTTGCAGGTAGACCGATCGGTAGCCATCCCGGCTGTCGTCTATGGTTTGCTTGCGGACTACAGGCAGACTTACCCAGTCGCGTCGATCTGCCATACTGCGCAGACTGCGTTTCATCTTTTCATTGTTGAGGAAGAAGTGACTCAACCTATCAAAATCAGATGTATTCCAGGCCGTCACCCAGGCGGCCGCGATGGTTTCAAAATCGGGATCTGGCAATTCCAAATTGGTGATTTTCCAACTACCGTTTGCAGCTCGCCAGTTGAGCGATGCAATTCCGTCGCTAAGATTGGCTTGCAAAACTACTGACTTGGGGGCTTGGCCTTCCGCTTCCACGAATCCGAACTCTTTTTCGTGATCTTGTAGCGATGGCCAGTTCGAACCCCATTCGCGATTCGTGCTGATCGCTTCCAATCTGGCACGTTCAGACCCTCGGCTGGATTCGTGGAACCACTGCGAAACTTGGTCGACGTTGCCGCTGCTCCAATCGCTATGGAACTGTGCCCAACTGTCTTCAAAATTGGGAATTTTGTTGTCCCGGTACATAGCGAAGGAAGCGCTGATTGTCGCGACGGCGACGATTCCAACGGTTACCAGGGCGTTGCGCCAAGCCTTCTTTTCGGCTAATTGCATTGCTTTTTTGGAAGTGACGGATGAGGAGCGCTTGCGTCCGCTAGCCCCGGTAATTCGCTTTGCGATATACAAGTCAGGGTTGGCGTCAATAAGCTTGCGCACTCTTGCCGTTGGGATTACTAGGGCCCAGAACATCAGGGCCCAAACCACGCTGAGGACCGCGACTACCATGTTGTAGTCGGAATTCACGATGGCGTATGCCCGCGAGAGGGTCACCATGCTTGCAAGCACCACGGACCAGAGGAAGGGTCGAAAAAAGACTTGGAATAACCCAATGACCATTAGGGAGGTGGTACCCAATTGAATGGTCAGGGCAAGCATTCCTAGATTGGGATCAAATCCGTCTAACGCAAACGTAAATGGAATAAATGCCAACACGATGCCATTTATCACCACGTTTAGCAAAAACCATAACCTCAGGATTTTTAGAAACTTGAAGGCTTTGGTCAGCTCTCGAGTGGCAGCTCGATCGTGCTCGCGATCCTTACCCGAGCGTTTTGATTTGGCACGGGCACGGCTAGTACGAACGACGACATCCTTTGCCGCTTCACCTTCGTTCTCCGGCGCCAATGCAACGCCACATTGAGTGCAGAATTCGTCGCCGTCGGCAATACTGGCTTGACATTCCGGGCAGGTGATATCCGCGGCGAGGACATCGGCGCAGACCTTACCGTCGCAGGCTTTGCAGGAATAAATTTTAGTCGGATCCGGGACGCGGTACAGCTTACCGCAAGAATCACATGACTTACCGCAAGAATCACATGAAGCGGGGGTACGCTCAGTAGTCATGATGGAAAAGGGTGAAGGCTTACTAAGAAAGCATAGGATAGCTATTCTTTGACTCGAATGTAGTTCAAGTCGGCCAACACCTTCCAAGTTTTGCCGTCGTCATTTGAAACGGTCCAAGTTTGGCGAACTTTTTCATCCAGCGGCGACCACTTAATTTGATGCTGGACGGTTTTGCCTTCTTTTCCCGGTCGAGTGCCGCGCAAAACCATATTGCCGGCGTCGTCCAAATTACCGTCCAATTGCAGCAGGGTGCCATATTGATCCACCCATGTTTGGTGCCAAGTTTTTTGTAAAGCGTCGTAAATATTCAAGCTAGTGCCGACGCCACCGCCCGCGCCGGTCCAATTCTCCCTCAGCACTTTGTTGCCACACTCCAAGGTGATTTTGTTTTTTCCGGCGGCCTTGCCGTCCTGCGTTTCACAGCGCCAGTTGCCGACCCAAAAATCAAATTGGCGATAGGGATCTTTCGTCTCTTTTTCGACGCCGCCAACCTTGGCTGGCTCTTGTCGCTCAATCGCCAAAGGCGGAGCCTTGGTCAGGGTGGCCGGCCCGCCGTTTTCGTTCATGGTCAACAACGAGGTGGGGAGCAGAAGTAAAACTGGGATGAGTAGGGTTTTCATTTGATGACGAATTGATCTCCAAGGAGCCGCAGGCGTGAGATCAGTGTATCGCCAAATGCGGCAGCCGTGGTCACCACACCGCCGCGCTGCGCTTCTCCAGCGGCCAATGCCAAGCCGACCTGCACCAAACAGCGGGTGGTAATCAAATTGCTTGGATCGCCAGTCATGCTCAGTTTGCCTACTTCTCGATTGCCCGAATGAATGATGTGTAATTTGGCAAATCCACGCTCTCGCGACTTCTTCGACGGGCCTTTTCCGGGTTTGGGACCAAATAATCGCAGAGTTTCGCGACCCCAAGATTTACTCATTAAGTATTGCACCAGTTTCAAAATCCGCGCCAGCATGGCAGCCCGACCGCGAGTTTTTGCGGTCATAAATTCGTCGTAGCGGAAGTTTTTGCCATAACCTACACCGGCTTCGTCGAGTAATGCAGCGCTCCGTCGTACTACCCATTCGTTGACGGGCGCCATCAAAAACGGAGCAGCCCAGCGATTCAATACAGGGACTTCAAAAACCTCCCAATTGAAACCTTGCATCACCTCGGGATACTTTTCGTATAGCTCCAAACCCGACGCCAAGGTGCCGCCGTTAAAGCCACCGCGCAGAGTGTATTGCCCAGTCAAAGCGCCGACGTCGACAGTGCTGTGGGTGGAATTTTCTCCATCGCCGGGTTGCTCGCCTTGAAGGTGGCGCACACAGTGGAATACCGTTAGGTCGGTGGGTACGGAATCAAAACCGCTGGCTGGAATCAGAGTGGTGCCGTCGGCAGTAGATTGTTTGTGATGCTTTTGAATGAGTTGGTGGATCCATGGCAGCTCGCCGGTGAGGTCGGCGTAGTGGGTCTGGTGCTTGACGCAGGCTTCGACCAACGGCGTGCCAAAACGAGCAAACGGGCCAGCGCAGGAAATGACCACCCTAGTGCGGCTGGCGAGTTGGTCTACCGCAGTCTCGTCGAGGCCAGACGCAACCACAAATGGCACCTGCCATTTTTCGGACAGCGTTTTCAGCTTGCTAGCGTCCCGCCCGGCGATTGCCCAGCGCAGATCAGCCGGAGCCTGTTTCGCCAGCTCGGCAGCAGCCAACTGGCCGGTGAAGCCGGTGGCACCTTGTAAAATGAGATCAAATTCGCGTTGCATGTTATTTTGCAGTCCATGGTACTGCTTCCCGCCCTTGCTTGGATGTTGCTAGGTCTCACCGCAAGCCCGATGTCGTCAGCGGCGTTGCTGCCGGAGTTGCAAGCGGAGCAGTACTTTAGGATTCAGGTGGTCGATCAAGCCAGCGGCCGCGGCGTTCCATTAGTGGAGCTGCGACTAGTGGATGGAGCTCGATTTTTCACTGACAGCGCTGGCGTGGTTGCCTTCGCCGAACCCGGCCTGATGAATACCGAGGTGTTTTTTTACGTCACTGGCCATGGTTATCAATATCCCAAAGATTATTTCGGCTACCGCGGCTTAAAGCTCACACCGACGGCTGGAGGCTCGGCGTTGATTAAGTTGCAGCGGCTGAATATTGCTGAGCGGCTTTATCGAATGACGGGGCGAGGGATTTATCACCATACGATTTTGCTGGGGGAGGATGCGCCGCTGCAATAACCTTTGATAAACGGACTCGTTGCCGGCCAAGACAGCGCGCTGGCAATTCCATACCAAAAGAAAATTTATTGGTTCTGGGGCGATACCAGTCGTCCGGCTTATCCACTTGGGTTGTTCAAAGCCTCTGGGGCGACGTCTTTGTTACCGGGGCAGGGAGGTTTGAATGCCGAGGTTGGGGTGAACTTTGATTATTGGGTGGGAAAAGATGGGTTCTGCCGCAATATGGCGCCAATTGAGGGTCCGGGTGTGGTGTGGTTAGATGGTTTGCAAACAGTAAGTGGGATTTCTCCACCCAGGGATGGGGTGCGCATGTTTGCCCACTACACGCGTCTGCGCGATTTGGGTGAGCCATTGGAGCAGGGCTTGGCGCTTTGGAATGACGACAAGCAAGTGTTTGAAAGAGCTAGCAGTTTGGCGCTGGACAATCCCATGCACGCTCATGGAGCGGCGCCGTTCAAATTCGTTGATGGTGGCGTCGAGTACTTTTACTTTGGTAACCCCTATCCCCATATGCGAGTGCAAACGCGCTTGGAATATTTGAGTCAGCCAGAAAAATTTGAAGGCTTTACTCCATTAGTTTCAGGAAGCCGTTTTGAAGGTACGAAGACTGCGTTGCAGCGGGATGAGGATGGCAACTTGGTTTGGGGGTGGCGCGCCAATACGCCGCCGCTTACTCCGGATCAGCAGCGCAAGTTGGTAGAAGCCGGGTTGATGAAACGCAGTGATTCGCCGTTTCGTGTCGCCGACGTCGATACGGGTCGCGAAATCATGGAGCATCATGGATCAGTTACGTGGAATGAATATCGTCAAAAATTCATCATGATTTTTGGCGATACTTTTGCCGAGGAATCCCTGTTGGGCGAGATCTATTTGGCCGAAGCCGATCGCCCGGAAGGTCCGTGGGTGACGGCGAAAAAGATCATTAGCCACGATCATTACAGTTTTTATAACGTCGTCCAGCGGTCATTTTTGGCCGAAGACGGGGGCCGTGTAATCTACCTGGAAGGCACCTATACGAAAATGTTTTCCTCTACCCAGACCGCCACGCCGCGCTACGATTACAACCAAATCATGTATCGCTTAGACTTGTCAGATTCGCGCCTAAGGGAATAATTCAACACGTTATTGAACTGCAGGGCATTTCGTGCATCAACCAGTGCAGCTATTACTGCAAATAATTTCATGAGAAAGAGAACGCTATTTCAGCTGCGCCGCAAACTTGATCGCTGCCTCAACGCCGCCATTATGCACAAAAAGAATTGCGTTACCGGACATGCTTTCGCCTTTCTTCAGTGTGAACGGCTTACCGCTCAAATGATCCGGCCGACGTGGCCCAAAGGTGCCGTACTCGCGCGTTAACCATTTGCGCCGCTGCCCGTCGTTGGGGGAGTAGACCGCCAGCCCCTCAGTCACGCCGTCCACAGTATTGGAGTAATCCAACCAGCTGGCGTACTTCTCATTGGTTGCTTCTTGCCCGCTGCGGCCGTCGTCGACGGTGATGGTTCCACCGGAATCGCCTTTGAAGGTTTCGCTCATACGCAGGAAAGGCCAGCCGTAATGCACCCAATCGCTTTTGAAATGCACGTCGCCGTATACCGCCCGGTAATCCCAATCCATGTGCAGCGCGTATTCGCCGTTTTCATGGTCGACCACGGTGTAGCGGGTGGTTTGATCCATAATTGGCTCGCCGTGAGCAATCCAACTCAGTTCAATCTCGGCCTTGACCATGCCCTTGCCGCCTAAATCACCGGAGTCACTGCTGGAATAAACTCCGTCAATTTTGTTATGCCGAATGTAACTGTGATGGCCCTTGCTCGGATTTTCCGGGTCAATCAAGTTTTTCCATTCGTGGTAATAGTCAATCACCGGCCCGTCCTCGAACTGCAATTTGTCAGCAATCCAAAGCGAACGGTGGTGCGGGAAGGGCTCAGTTTTTTGCACCAACAAATCCTTACCCGACGGACTACGCAACGGCCAAATATGCGGCAGCGCCCATTGCGATCCATACTGATAACGCATGACCTCAACATTGCTGACGTGAAAGCTTAGGTATCCCTGTTGCGGATGATCTTCCATCAGCATGAGCTTGGGAGGATCCGCTGGAGCCGGATTTTGACAACCGGCTAACATCAGCGCGCCGACGATCGAAGGCAGAACGGACTTCATTAGAACTTCCACGGATCGCGACGTTCTTCCACCAGCATGGCGTTTGCTTCGTCATCGCCAATGAACATTTCTTTTTGCAGATCCCATTTCAACTTGCGACCTAACAGCATAGAAATGTGGGTCATGATGCAAACTGTATTGGAACGATGACCAACTTCAACTGGGCAAATCGGCTCTTCACGACTGCGCACACATTCAAGGAAGTTGCGGTAATGATCGCTGCTCACATATAGATGAGTTTCATCCTCACTTATCTTTTCTTCCAAGATCGACGATGGCCCGGCTGCAATGCCGCCACGTCGGACGAATAGCCAGCCTTCGCTGCCGTGGAAAGTCACGCCCGCTTGCGGATCGGTGCGCTGAATCAAAGTCACGCCGTCGGCCCACTTGCCGCGCGCGAAATAGGAGGTATGAACATCCCACATGCCGCGTTGCGGGAAATGCGCTTGAGCTTCCATTTCGACCAGACCAGAATCACGGTCGGTGCCGCGCGCCCATTGCGCAATGTCATTCATATGAGAACCCCAGCCGGTAATCATGCCCAGCGTATATCCACGCCGCTGCAACCAACCCGGCCGACCGTAACCCTTTTGCGGATGCACGCCCAATTCGTTGTATTCCCGCTGGGCCGTCGGACCCATCCACATGTCGTAATCAAACCATTCCGGCTTAGCTGTTGCCGTCGGCTGGGCGGTGCCATGGTCCGGCGGTAGCCAAACTTCAACTTGGCGCAGTTTGCCGACGCGTCCGTTGCGCACCAATTCACATGCTTGGCGGAAACGGGCGTCGGAACGTTGCTGGGAGCCCACTTGCAAAATCACGCCATTCTCGCGCACCGCTTTGACCAAATGTTTGCCTTCATCAATGGTCAAGGTCAGTGGCTTTTGGATGTATATATCCTTTTTCGCGCGTGCCGCCGCCACGCCATGACCGGCGTGCCAAAAGTCCGGCGTCGAAATGCTGACAGCATCAATGTCAGGACGTTCCAATAGCTTGCGGAAGTCGCTGTAAACATCGACCTCGGGGGTGGGGGCGCCGGACAATTTGTCGGCATAACGCTTTTCAATGTCAGCTTTGGCGGCCGCGGCGCGATTTCCATCCGGGTCGCAAACCGCCACAATGCGCGCGTTCACGTTCTCTTCCAATCCGCGCGCTAGCAAGCTTCGCATGTCGCCACTGCCCATGCGGCCGACGCCGATGCAACCAATTCGAATCGTTGCATTGGGACTGCCGTAACGATTCAACGTAGACGGTAGCAACAATGGCGCGGCGGTGGCAGCACTGGAAACAGTGGCCGCAGCCATGGCAGCAGCAGCGCCTTTTTTCAAAGCAGCACGTCGGGAAATGGATTTGCTCATCAATGAGAGGAGTTTCGGGTTTGATGCAAGTCTTGCAAGCTCCAATGGCCCGCATGGGTGTGGAGGCGGGAGCGCCGCGGGAAGTGAACTCCCCGCCGCAGCGGGCGCGGCCCGGAACCAACAACCGCCCG
>JACNIZ010000348.1 GCA_014382805.1 Planctomycetota bacterium | reverse complement strand
GTAGGAATTGGGCTCTCGCTGTCCGTGGGCGGTGCCGCCTGTTCCCAGACCGGTGGCGGTGTGTGCACCGGGGGTGGGGGAACCGATGGTGGCGGCGGTGACGGTGGCGATGGTGTTACTCCACCTCGACCTGACGCTCCAGCCGTAGCCTATTTCGATGGCGCTTTGGTTTTAGAGGGCGTGCCCACGGTAATCGCTACTGGGCCTGCCGATCAAAGCCAAAAGGTAGACGTGCAGGCTCCGGTTGCAATCTGGTTTTCGGAATCACTGAATAGCAGTTCGGTGACCACCACCAGTTTGCAGGTGCGTCGCGTCGGTAGTACCGGAGGAGTTCTTGCTTCTTTGGACTTTTATGCCGCGAATCGATGCGTGTTGCTGGAACCTACCGTCAGCTTGGTCGTCGACTCGGATTACGAAATCATTGCAACAGACGACATACATGACTTAGACGGCAAGCGCATCAGTTTGCCCGAAGGCGGCGTCATTGGGACTTTCCATACCGCCTTCGCTGCCAGCGGTCGCAATCCCAAGGTAGTGGCCGCCTTTCCTCCAGCAGGCAGTCGTGACGTTCCGAATGATCACGACGTGATCTTGGTATTTTCTAAGCCGGTCAACTATGCCACGGTATTGCCTGCGGTGAAAATTGAGCAGGTAAATAACAATGGCGTCGTACAAGGCGCAGGTGCCTTTGATCCACCCAACGTTAGTCTGCACGGTTCCCGCGTTTTTCTTTACACCCGCGCCACTGATGCGGACGACCTTGATCTAGCGAAGCGGATGCGCATTAAGATTGCCAATTCAGTCAAGGACACTGAATTCAATCCGAAGGTAATGTCGCAGCCCTTTGAGTCGACATGGAATACCTTGGACTTTGGCCGCCCACTTTCCATCAACACGGCTGCTATCAGTGGTGCCGCAAATTCTCAGATTAACATCACCAATCTGGGAGCCTTCCCAGTAAACATCCAAGTGGATGGCAACGGCATCCTGGTTGGCGACGCACTTCAGGTTCAGTTGACCGAAGCCAGCCCAGTTTCGGCCATCCTTAGTGTGGCGGGCACCATTGAGAGCGGCATCGTTACGTCGGCTGACGTTGCTGGCACGCCTCATGCATTTGCCTTGGATCTATTGGCCAGCGCAGGCGTGCCCGGGTTTTCGAAATTGGGTGACGGCGACGTCCTGATAAGCGCATTTGTCGAACGCGCGGGCGATCGATCCACTATTTTCGCTGCTGATGGAATCCGCCAAGACACAGTTGCGCCATCTTTGAGTCGGTTTGGTCCGCCATTTGGTTTCAGTGCCGGTTCTTTTGAAACCGACCTGCCAGAGTTTCGACCTTATGGCCTGGCAAATGAAGAAATTGCCAGCGTGGCCGCACGCGTAGGCGGCAAGGATTTTGTGGAATACTCCAGCGCGAATCCAAGTGGTCAAAATTGGTTTTTAGGGCCAGAGGTAAAGGGCCTGTTCCCCGCCGGTCGCTTCAATTTGAGAGACAAGGGTTTTGACCTCTTGCTAACCGATACCGCCGGCAACGCAATGATCAATGAGGTGCGTGGCCGCGTGACCTTCCACGGTTTTATTGGTCCGCATGCAGCTGGCGATTCAATGACCGTCGAAGTCTTCAACGCCCGCAGTTTGAGTCCGATTCCCGGTAGTGTATTTGAACTCGAAGCGGCTGACGGTAGCGACTTGCGCAATGCGGTTGAGTCTTTGATCGGCGAAGAAACTTTCACTGGTCTGGGCGGCCGCAGTTACAACCTCACAGTTTCCGCCGAGGGCTACCACACAGCGACTTTTTACGGTTTGAAAAGTAGCGTTTGTTCCTTGCCACTACGCCCGATTAGCGGTTTCGGACAGGTGACGTCGCCGTTGGTGACTTTGGAAAATGCAAGTAGTGGGGAAGTGCGTTTGGCTAATCCACTACTTCTGGATAGCCAAAGTCGGCACGTGCCGGATGGCTTCACGGACATCACACTGCCTTTTGACTTTGGTTTTACCGGTGTCACAATGCAGGCCGATCGCCCTGGCTGGTACGCGGCGTATTTCCGCTTAAGTAGTACTGCTCCATTCCTGCAATTTGCTTTGGACCCACGCGTGATCGTGGATCCATTCTCCGCATCTTCAGTTACTGATCCGGCTGACCTTTCCATGGTGCCCATCGCTGGCGCCTCGCGAGATTCTTACAGTGCCGATTGGAGCGCCGCTCCAGGTGATCCCGACATTCAAACTTCAGCAGTAGTGAAGTTGCCGGGCTTAGCTGGATTGGCAAGCGTCGGCATAGGTGAAGATTTGACTGGTGGGAGTGGCACTTTGGGATCCACCATTACTGTGCTGCACGCTTTGACCGAGGCCGCAGCCGACGTTGCCGCAGTGGACGAAGCTGACTTGGGGATCGACCTGCTCACCCGCGGTTTCTACGACAATGATGGCCACGTCACCATGTTGTTGGAAGATGCTTCAACCACTGGCAGCAATACATTTACTTGGGTCTCCAGTTTGCCGACGGTGAAAACCACGGGCTTGGATCCGCTAGCCATCGCCGGTGAAGAACTAAGATTTAAGGATTCGCTGGGGGACGACGGCGACATCGGATTTTATCTGGTGACTTTGGACGATGGCACAGCGCAATGGGATCTGTGGGTTCCAGCCTCGGTACGCGGCGCTGGGAATCCGGTTTTCCCAACCCTGGACCAAACTCCACTGGACGACAATCTAGATGCCGTCTGGACCATGTTCGTGGAAGCTTTCCACATGCCTAGTGGCTACTCCGAAACCGGCTTTTTCTTCACCGAGCTGCGCCGAGATTTCTCCGCGCTGGCCCGTTCGCCACGGAAAACTGTGACGTCCTAGAGGCAATCGGGTGAAATCCCTGAGACCAAAACCACATTTAGGCATTATTTTGAGCCTGGGCCTGCTGTTCACGGCATGCGCTAGCCCTTATGCGAAAAACCGGACTCTATTGGCAAGCCAAGTCGCGCCGCCTGAGATCGCCATTTTGGAGGTCGAGGACCGCACCACAGGCAACTGGGTGCCAGCCGACGCCTTGCGATCCGCCCTAGTCAGTGCCGCCTTAGATCGTGGCTTCACCCCGTTGTCGCGCCAATTTGTGGATCAAGCTGAAATTGACCCCGACGTACCGGCGTTGGACCAGGCTGGAGTATTACGGTTGCGTATCTTGAGTTGGGTGGACGGGGCTGAACAGGCATCTAGCGTGCATCTGCGCTATCATCTGACTCTGCATGGCGAAGGCATGGTCATCGCCGATATCCTGGAAAGCGCCACGGTTGCAGCCGATGCGTCGCTGTTGAGCCTGGATCAAGAAGCCCGCCTTGAGCGCATGTTGGGGCAGTTGGCCATCCAGATGATGGCTAAGCTGCCACCACCGCCGTCCTTGTGATTGAGTGGTCCGATTTACACCAACCCCCTGCTAGCCGGTTGGCGGTTTAGTCGTTATACTGCGCCCCGACCCTCACCCTGGTCACCCTGGTCTGGAGTTTGGGCATAGGTGGCCGCAATCCCGCGGCTCCACCGACGGAACATCAGGAGAATTTAATGTCCGTCAGCAAAGAAGAAAAAAACAAGATCGTTGCCGAGTTCGCACGCAAAGACGGCGATACCGGTTCGGTCGAAGTACAAGTGGCTGTGCTCACAGCCAGAATTACCAATTTAACTGAGCACCTCAAGAAGCACCGCAAAGACGTCAGTACGACGCGTGGTCTGATTGGCATGGTTTCAAAGCGTAGGAAGTTGTTGAACTACTTACGCGATGACGACAATGGGCGATACCAAGCCCTAGTTAAAACCCTGAAAGTCAGGCACTAAGCTTCATGCACCGGGCACCGTCGAAAAACGGTGCCCGTTTTCGATCCTGGCCTATGGGCCGGTATTGCATGCGTTGCGATGGCGAGGCGTAGTCCTCGCATGGACTGAAACATTCAGTTCGACGATTTGCGTTCATCTCCCGAAAGATTCGGGAATTACCTAGCGGAGAAATTAGCGGATTAGCGGAAAATGACCATTTCCAGAAACAACAATGTCAAATCGGTCTCAAGAGAGATCGGCGGAAGAACTCTAACCCTGGAAACAGGGTGGATCGCCAAGCAGGCTTCGGGCTGCGTCATCGCCACTTACGGCGAAACTGTAGTCATGTCGACTGCAGTAGACGGTGGCATCCGAGATTTACCATTCTTCCCACTCACGGTCGACTACCGTGAAAAAACCTACTCTGCCGGCAAAATACCCGGCGGCTTTTTTAAGCGCGAAGCCAGGCCTAGCACCAAAGAAGTGCTCGCCATGCGCCTACTCGATCGTTCGGTACGCCCCATGTTCCCAGAGGGCTACAAGAACGAAGTGCAAGTCATGAGTGCTGTGCTCTCCTACGATCAGGAGAACGAGCCCGAAGTTTTGCACATGATTGCCGGCATGGCCGCCGTACACATTTCAGCGATTCCTTTTGCTGGCCCGATGGCCGCAGTGCGTTTGGGTTACGTCGACGGCCACGTGCTGGTGAACCCAACTCGTTCGATTATTGAATCCGACGCCAACATCCTTGACCTGACCATGTCAGCAAGCAAGGATTCGGTTTGCATGGTGGAAGCTGGAGCCAAAGAGCTGCCAGATGCCGAAACCGTTGCTGCTTTGGCTGCAGGCCACGACGTCTGCCGCGAGATTTGCGAAATGATCGATGAGCTGCGCGAGATTGCTGGCAAAGAAAAGAGCGAAGTTGCCGCAGTTGTGAAAGACACCGAAACTCCGGCTGCAGTTCTGGCCAAGTACGGTGAAGAAACCGTGCGCAACGTGTTGCTGACTCAAGGCAAGTTTGAGCGCTACGCCGCAATTGACGCCTTTGTGAAGCAAGTCATCGCCGATGCCGTTGAAGGCATGGACGAGGCTTCGGATGAGTACGCCGAGACCGCCAAAAAGTACAAGTCTGCTGCTAAGACGGTGGCCAACGAAGTTGAGCGTCGCATGACCCTGCAAGGTCAGCGCGTGGACGGTCGCGACACCAAGACGGTGCGCCCGATCGAAATCGAAACTCAATTCCTGCCGCGCGTACACGGTTCTGCCTTGTTCACCCGTGGTGAGACTCAAGCGATTGTGACCACTACTCTAGGCTCGACCGACGATGAAATGTTCATCGACGGCCTCAACGAAGAGAAGCGCAAAGCCAAGTTCTACCTGCACTACAACTTCCCGCCTTACTGCACCGGTGAAGCCAAGATGCTGCGCGGTACTTCGCGTCGCGAGCAAGGCCACGGAGCCTTGGCCGAGCGCGCGCTTGAGCCGCTGCTGCCGGATTACTCCGACTTCCCTTACACCATCCGCATCGTTTCTGACATTACCGAGTCCAATGGCTCGTCGTCGATGGCTTCGGTTTGTGGTGGTTGCTTGTCCTTGATGGATGCTGGCGTACCGATCAAAGCACCGGTTGCTGGTATCGCCATGGGCTTGATTATGGAAGGCGACGAGTACGCCGTGCTGTCGGACATCTTGGGCTCGGAAGATCACCATGGCGACATGGACTTCAAAGTCACGGGTACTACCGAAGGCATTACCGCACTGCAGATGGACATCAAAGTCAAAGGTCTGAAGCGCGAGATTCTGGAGGAAGCTCTGGAGCAAGCTCGTCAAGGCCGTCTGCACATCCTGGATTGCATGAACGAAGCACTGGAAGGTGCTCGTAGCTCGCTTTCGCCTTACGCACCTTGCAACAAGTCGATCAAAATCCCAGCCGACAAGATTGGCTTCTTGATCGGACCGAAGGGGGCCAACATCAAGGCGCTGCAGGAAGAGTACGGCGTCAACGTCAACATTCTGGATGACGAAGGCAATGTGCAGGTTTCCGGTACCCCAGAGAACAAAGTCGACGAATGCCTTGAGGTAATCCGTCAGCAGACTCGCCAAATCGGACGCGGTGAAGTGTTCACCGGTCGGGTGACGTCGGTCAAGGACTTTGGCTGTTTCGTAGACCTAGGTGGCGGCCGCGAAGGCATGTGCCATATTTCCGAACTGGACATGGGCCGTGTCGACACTGTCGAGGATGTCTGCAACGAAGGCGACGATCTGACCGTCATTGTGGTCAACGTCGACGAGCGCTCTGGCAAGATTCGCCTGAGTCGTCGTGTTGCCCTGCTGCCCGAAGAGGAGCGCGCTGAAGCCATCGAGGCTGCAAGCCGCCCGACCGGTGGCGGACGCCCAGGTGGTGGCCGCGGCGGCGATCGTGGCGGACGTGGCGGCGGTGACCGTGGAGGTCGCGGCGGCGACCGTGGCGGCGATCGTGGCGGACGCGGTGGCGACCGTGGAGGCCCACGCGGCGGTGGCCCTGGCGGCGATCGTGGCGGCCAAGAGCGCGGTGACCGTGGCCGCAGCTCTGCTTTTGCCGATTAATTCCTAAAAAGCACTGAATTGCTGACCCTGTCCGCCGAAAAATGGTGGATGGGGTCTTTTCATGTGACTACATCTAGTATCTCCGTTAAGTAAAGTTGTGTTTTTGTCGAAAAAAGGGAGTCTTACCCCTTTTTTAAGTATGAAAGCTCGCATTTTGTCGTTGTCTAAATAAACTAATAGATGGGGGAACCAAAACATGAAGAAAATCATTGCATTGATACTGGTCTCGTTTGCGGGGGCAAACGTGGTACAGGCTGCGCAATGCCTGGGGCCTATAAACGACGGCTCAATGGCAACAAGCTTCCTGCAGGAGCAGGAAAAAGAAAAGCCCAAGGTTGATGCCAACAAGGTTCGACATGGCAGTTTGGCCGATGTCGATTTGGCCAAAGACAAAATTGCGGTGGTCGATTCGAAGAAGGTCTATCTAGAGATCCCGGCCTATAAGGCCATCGTCAAGGACAAGATCAAAAAAGGCAGCGCTCGCTACATCAAATTGATGGAGGAAGCCACCGCGCTTTATCGGGCCACCCTGGAAAAAATTGCCAATAAGGAGACGGTCAAATTGATCGTTGAAGTCGGCGGAGTTTCAGGAGTTAAGACTACTGACGTCACAGACGCTATCATCGACGCTCTGTAACCGTCCGCATCTGTCCCGGCGGAACTTTCGGCCCCTCTAGTTGGCTTGCAATTGCGTAACCTTCGGATCTTCGCCGCTCTGCCCGTCCTCATCAGCTTCTGCTTGCTGTTAAGCGGAAGCTGTTCTTTTTTAGGACCCGCATTTGACCAACCTGGACCTGGGCAACTCAAGCAGGCGGAAAAAGAAGCCACGGAGCGGGAGATTGACAACACTCCCGTTTCTCCAAAAACTTTAAGTGAGAGCTATCCCTTTATTCGATTTGCTCGCTTGACGGATGGCAGGACTCGAGCCTTGATTCCTGCTCCACTTGGAGCGGGGATGAACGATGGGCCTAAGAAAATTGCTGAGGCAGAAGGGATGGTTGCCATGCTAAGCAGGAATTGCCCATCAATTACTAGAGCGGAGAGCCCTGCATTGCTTACGGTTGAAGTCGGATTGCAGTTTGCCGGGGACCCTAATGCAGCACCCCATTTGTCCACCGGGTCCTCTCGAGCGGTGGAGGACAACCTAGTACTGGAAGGCGAGGAAGAAGACATTCGGGAAGTCTTGGACTTCATTGACCTTTATTACAATTCCTCACCCCAGGTCGAAATTCAAGCCCAGATCTTGGAGATTTCGAACACCGATGCGTTTGAGCGCGGCATTGAGGATCTGGTGTTTCAAAACCTGAAGGACGGCAATCCTTTTGTCTATCCACGCCTGGATGGAAATGGTGATCCGATCATCGATCCTAATACCGGACTTTGGGACAGCCCAACTGGCGTCGGTACCTCAGGCCCCGCATTTCGGGGATTTAACACAGATTTCCCGTTCCCGTCGGCCGGTGGCGGGTTTGAATTAAGCATCATTAATAAGAGTTACATCTTGGATGCTTTCCTCAAACTAGTACGCACAGTCGAAGGGGCCGACATCGTCTCTCGCCCGCGTGTTGTGACGCGCAATGGCGTGGCTGCACAATTGACCAGTAAGGAGCAAATTCCTTACCAGCAATTCAAAACCGTGAACACCAACGGCAATGCGACGGTTTCCGTCGGCCAATTGCAGGTAGGAGTGGATTTAAAAGTGATGCCAATCATTGTCGGCGCTGACACCATTCACTTAACCATCGATGCCCATGTCAGTCGGGCCGGTAGAAACGTCGCCCTTGGCGCCGATGTATTCATGCCGGTAACTACCGATCGCAGCGCCAAAACGGCGGTATCTGTGCGCCACGGTCAATCCGTCGTCATTGGCGGCTTGATGTTGGATGAAGAGCGCAGCATTGAAAGCAAGGTGCCGATACTGGGAGATATTCCATTGTTGGGCTGGCTGTTCTCGTATAAGAACACTGAAAAAATCAAAACCGAAGTATTCTTCGTGATCACGCCGATCATTAAGACCCGAGCTGCATCCATTGAGCCTTACGGCGATATCTTTGACCCCTTTGAAGACGGTGCGAGTACCACCGAATAATCGCGACGGCGAACGTGGCGTCATCTTGATTCTGACCCTGTTTGTGGTCATGATCACCTTCGCTTTGGTGACCCAACTCACCATTCGCACTTCGGTTGCCCATCAAACGGCAAAAAACTCGTCCACCCGTGTCCGCATGGAATACGCGGCGATTAATGCCGGTCAAGAAATTCTGCGCACCATGGCGGATGACATGCCGGCAGCTGCTGGCGAAGAAGGCGCCATGGACGCGCTTTCTGGCGTTGATGGGGGGGAAGGCGGAACTGGCGGACCGCCGCAAGAAGGCGACGAAGGTCAGGAAGAGGAGGATGACGGTTCGAACTCAGATTCGTTTGAAGACGAATGGGCCCGACCTGCTCGATACACCCTTGGTGATATTGAGGTCCACGCTTTCGTACAGGATGAGAATTCCAAGCTCAATCTGCTTACTTTGTTCGACCCTGACGAGGAATTACGGCAAGAGGCACGCGATCGTTTTGTACGCATTTTGGATTATTTGCGCGAGGACATGGACGATGACCTCGACCAGCAAGCGGCAAATATGATCCTGGAAGATTTGGTGCAATGGGTGGAAGGGGATGCGCGCGATTTGCAGTTCCCGCCGCCACTCCGCCACTCGGTCACTAGATTTGTGGATCCAGCAATCTCGGCAACTGCACCCGAAGGCGAAGAATCTGGTTTTGTCGCTGATGAATCCGGCGATGAACCGCAAGTAGAAGAAATCGTTGAGATCTTCCTGCCGTACTCCCTGGAAGAATTGATGCTGCTTGAGCACGTCGACGAAGAGCTCTTTTACGACCAGCTGCGGCCCAATGACGAAATCGCCCCCGGTTTGGAAAGCGTGTTTACGGTCTATTCCTCGTTGGCATTAGATCCGCCCGAAACCGAATCACCTGAAACTGATGTGGCCGGCTTGACCGGTGTAGAAGGTGCGGCGGGAGCCACAGATGGGCTGGGTGAAGGAGACGGGGAAGGCGAAAGCCAATCCGCGTTGGACAGTGCTGAGGGCGGTTTAGACGACCTGCTCGAAGCTGGTGCCGGTATTGGCATGAAAATTAACATCAACACTACTCATGCGGCGGTGTTGAAGGGCTTGATGCCACGCTCCGAAATGCCGGAGTTCATCGTGGATTCGATACTACGTCACCGCAATGAAGAGGATGAAGAAGCCTTGGCCGAGCAAGAAGGCGAAGACGTCGACTATGACGAGGTTGAGTTGCGACGGTCCATTTATCGCAATGATCAGCCCACCCCGCACCGTTACTTCCGCAATATGGATGATCTGACCCAGGTTGAAGGCTGGGAAGACCGCTTCGACCCAGAATCGGCCGAAAAATTCCAAACCTTGATCGGTGTGCAATCAGACGTATTTTCGGTCTACTTATGGTGCCGAATCCAACCCAAAGACTGGCAGCAGGAGCATCATTACGAAGAGCCTCCTGGTGCTATTTTGCGCATGAAGGCGGTGGTTTGGCGTCGGGCCGGTGAGGATGGAGCTAAGTTCATCTTCATTGAGCCTTGGCACGAGGTGCCGTATTCGCGCTGGCGGATTCCAGATTTCCAGCGGGACATTCCGGTTTACCAAGAGCCGCTCTATTAACACGGCTTTCCTTGCTTGCACTCAGCGCCGGGAATGGGACAATTGCCCCTTCCCCATCCAGCACATCCCCCATCTGGTCTGTTTTCATGAGTTCAAGCGCTGTCGTAGGTCTCCAATGGGGAGACGAAGGCAAAGGCAAGGTCATCGATAGTCTGGCTAGCGAAGCCGATTTTGTGGTTCGCTACGCCGGAGGTAACAACGCTGGCCACACGGTCATCGTCGGTGACGAAAAGTATGTGCTGCACCTGATCCCAGGCGGGATTCTGCATGCTGGTACCATCAATTTGATCGGTCGAGGCCTGGTTGTAGATTTGGCCGCTTTGCTCGAAGAGATGGACGGGCTAATCGCGCGCGGTGTGCCGGTTGATGAGCGCTTGCGCATTGATGGCCGGGCCCACGTCATCTTCCCTTATCATCGCCAGCTTGACGGCATGGCTGAGGCCAAATTGGGAGAGGGGAAAATCGGTACTACCGGTCGCGGTATTGGCCCGGCATACGCTGACAAGGTCGCTCGTAACGGCATTCGAGTTGCGGATTTACTGCAGCCGGAATATTTCGCCACACGTCTCAAAGCGGTCCTGGCTGAAAAGTCGGCGCTCGCCGAAAAGGTCTACGGCCAATCCCTGCGAGATTGCGACGACCTGGTTGAGCGCGCATTGGAAATGGCCAAGCGTTTGTTCCCACTTATCGTGGATGGCGGTGCCATGATCCGGGCGGGCTATCGTGACGGCAAGCGCGTGTTATTTGAGGGTGCCCAGGGCACCATGCTGGATTTAGATAGTGGTACCTTCCCCTTCGTGACTTCGTCCTGGACTGGGGTTGCTGGCATCGCTGGCGGCACAGGTGTGTCGCCGCGCAGCCTGGATCGCGCGTTGGCCGTGACCAAGGCCTACACCACCCGTGTCGGCGAAGGCCCATTCCCGTCGGAGCTGCACGGCGAGGTCGGGGAACGTTTGCGCGCTGCCGGTAATGAATATGGTGCCACTACCGGACGTCCACGGCGTTGCGGTTGGTTTGACGTCGTGCTTGGCCGCTATTCTTGTGAGGTGAATGGCTTGGATGGAATTTTTCTGACCAACTTGGACGTGCTCAGCGGTTTCGGCGATCTACAGGTGGTCACTGGTTATCGCCACGCTGGCCATGTGCTGACCGACTTCCCTGGCGAAAACTCGGTACTGGAAGAACTTGAGGTCGTGACCGAGATTCTGCCCGGTTGGGATGAGGACATCACCGCGGTGCGCAGCTTTGAGGACCTGCCACCGAACTGCCAAAATTACGTCGATTTCCTTGAGCAGCAAATGGGTGTGCCTTTTGAACGGATTTCGGTCGGACCTGGCCGAGATCAAATTTTCGTCGGCAAAAACGGAAGCGAATCGCTTTGGCAGTAAATCCAGAACTCCCCATCGATCTGCCGCGCCACGTCGCCATCATCATGGATGGCAATGGACGCTGGGCAAACCGTGGTGGGCGCATGCGTTTGCGCGGCCATGAAGCCGGAGTCGACTCGGTGCGCGACGTCACCACCGCTGCGGCGGAGTGGGGAATAAAAAACCTGACTCTGTACGCTTTTTCGGTCGAAAACTGGAGCCGCCCGCAGCGCGAAGTGCGCGGTTTGATGCGTTTTTTGAAACGATTTTTGGACGAAGAATTGCCGACCCTGCTCGATAACGGTGTGCGTTTGCTGGGCATCGGCCGCTTACAAGATTTGCCGGGCGACGTACTGGAAAAACTGCGCTCTGTGGAACAGAAAACAAAGCATTGCACCACGATGACTTTACGCTTGGCCTTGTCCTACGGTGGCCGCCAGGAAATCGTTGACGCGGTGCGGCAGATTGCCCGAGAGGCGCAAGAAGGCCGACTGGAGCCTGATCAGGTCGATATTAAGGCTATTGCAAGCCGACTCTATCACCCGGATATGCCGGACCCAGACTTGATTATTCGCTCGGCTGGCGAGCTGCGCCTTTCAAACTTTTTGCTGTGGGAGGCGTCCTATTCGGAGTTTTATTTCACCGAAACTTTGTGGCCGGATTTCCGCCGCAAAAACCTACAAATCGCGCTGCAGGCTTACGCCGAGCGCGTGCGCCGATTTGGTCGCGTGCTGGAAAATGACCCAGCGGCCGAGGTACAAAGCTAATTGGAATGAGCAGCGTACTCCGCACCCGACTGACTTACGGCAGTTTGCTCGTGACAGCGGTGGCAGGTCTTTTTTGGTTGGATAAGGAACTTTTTCCGGCCATACCCTCTACTGTTGTTGCCATATTGCTGGCCCTGGCCGCTCAATTTGAGTTTTACTTGATGGCTCGCGACGACGGCCACCAACCAGCCATCGGTGTAGGCTTGTTGATGGGGGCTGGATGGATGCTCGGCATTGCGCTGGATTGGCCGCTGCAGCATTTTCTAGCGATTTCCGTCGCTGTCTTGCTGGTGCTAGGTGTGTTAGCACAACGGGTGCAACGCTCGCCGCAACGTTTGGGCAGCACCCTGCTCGGTTTTTTGGCGGTTCCGTTTTTGCTCGGCTATTTAATCCAAATCCGCGCCTTGGACGATGGTTGGGCTTGGTTGGTTTTTGTGGTCGCGGTTTCCAAAACCGGGGATAGCTGTGCGTTTTTCGTCGGCAGTGCAATGGGCAAGCACAAATTGATTCCCGAGGTAAGCCCAAACAAATCGTGGGAAGGTGCAATTGCGTCGGTTGTAGGCGGCGTTGCAGCTGGATCGATTGTTGCCCACACCGCATTCGACGTCGTGCCCGCTCTAACGACTTTCATTCCTGCCGCGATTATCACAAATATCGGCGCGCAGTTTGGCGACCTCTCCGAAAGCCTGTTGAAACGCGGATTCCGAACTAAGGATTCCGCAACCCTGCTGCCAGCTTTCGGAGGCATGTTTGACCTGGTCGATTCTTTTTTGTTGGCAGCACCAGCTTTGTTCGCGCTGATTAGCTAACTCACGCATGGAAACAAGAATCCCTTTGCTGTCATTGGATGAGGAGCAACAGCTGCTCGGTCCATACGATCGTCACACCAAACAGGTGTCTAAGCACCTCGGGGTGCGCTTAAGTTCACGCGGCGGTGAGCTGAGATTGCAGGGCCCGGAGGCGGCGGTAGAGTCTTTGCTGGCGCGCTTGCATGGCATTTTGAAAGAGATTCGTGATGGGGTGCAATTAGCCCCGCGCCGCATCGAGGCGGCTATGTTGGGCAATCGCGAAGCCTTTGATTTTGATGCTGCTTTGGGCCAGAATCGTCGTAGTAATGGTGCGCCTAATTCAGCTTTTGCCCGGCCAAACGGCAATATGCCGAGGGCACGAACGTCGGCCCAGGCGGCTTACTTGGAAGCATTGAGCAGTCAAGAATTGGTGTTTGCAACCGGGCCTGCTGGCACTGGCAAAACTTATTTGGCGGTCGCAGTTGCGCTGCAAAGTTTGCGCCATGGCGACGTCAGCAAATTGGTTTTAACTCGTCCAGTAGTTGAGGCGGGCGAACACTTGGGGTTTTTACCAGGTGATTTGGAAGACAAAATCGACCCATATTTACGCCCCCTCTACGACGCGATGAGCGACCTGCTTGGGCCCGCACAAGCACGCCGTTTGCGTGAATTAGAAATCGTCGAAGTGGCGCCATTGGCATTTATGCGCGGCCGCACCCTCAGCGATTCTTTTGTCATTTTGGATGAAGCCCAAAACGCCACCACCGGTCAGCTGAAAATGTTTTTAACTCGCCTCGGCGAAGGCACGCGCGCCGTTGTTACCGGTGACCGTACCCAGACTGACCTGCCGGGTCGTCAAAGCGGCGGTTTGGGCGACGCCATCAATCGACTTCGTGGCGTAGAAGGCATCGAAATGATCGAATTTACCAAGTCCGACGTGCAACGCAGCGCTTTGGTGCAGCGCATTGTTGAGGCGTACGGGGATGACGAGGAATGAGTCCTAAGAAGTCGGCCGCTGTAGAGGTAGATGTCGTTTATCGATGCAACCGCAAAGGTTTGCCCTCGGCGTTGTTGATTAAGCAGTATTTGCAAAGTGTTTGGCAAACCTACGGCGGCCGTAAACCGGCAAATTTATGTCTGGTTTTTATGAACGAAGCGGAGCACACGGCTTTGCATCAGCAGTTTTTAAATGATCCAACGCCCACCGACGTGATGGCATTTCCTTATGATGATGAAGATCTGTGTGGCGAAATTGTGGTCAATATCGACATGGCGGCACAACAATGTGCAAGTTTTCGTAAAAACTTTTCGCAGGAGATTTTGCTCTATGTGGTTCATGGCGCATTGCACCTAATCGGCTTTGATGACCTCTGCGAAGCATCTAAGCGAAATATGCGAATTGCAGAAGAACGGATTCTGTCAAGCTGAAATTTTGGAAATCAAATTAATTTTCTTGAGTTAAGGCTGAATTTTTCGTCCAATTTTTTTGTGCGGCTCTCCTACCCGCCCGCACATTCACTCCCACAGCCCCCATGGTGAAACGCGCCAGACATCCCCGGACAGAAAACCCCGCACTGATTAAGTTGTGGGATGTGTATCGAACCGAGGAGAGATTGGCCGCTCGAAATGCACTGGTTGAGTACTATCGGCCGCATGCAGCGCGCGTTGCCCGACGGGTGAAGATGCGCTTGCCGCGCTCGGTCGAAATGGCAGACTTAGAGGCAGCTGGCGACGTCGGCTTGATCCAGGCGATTCAGAATTTTGACCCGAAACGCGGGGTGCCATTTGAAGCTTTCTGTGAGCATCGGGTTTACGGCGCAATCTTGGATGAGCTAAGGCGATTGGATTGGCTGCCGCGTCCTATGCGTCATCGCCTGAATAAGAAAAAAGAGGCGATTGAAATCCTGCAAGGGAATTTAGGTAGGCCTCCTGAAGAATTTGAAATTGCGCAACACCTAGGCTTGTCCTTTGAGGACTACCAGCAGCGCTTTGGCAAAGATCACGAAGCTCCGGTATTGGCGGGGGGGAAACCGGGTAGCCCGGGTAAAGAAGATGGGCCCGGGTTGGGGTTTTT
>JACNIZ010000008.1 GCA_014382805.1 Planctomycetota bacterium | reverse complement strand
GATGGAGTTGAGGCCGACGCGACGAAAAGCAGAGGTGGTATCTGGGGTTTTTATGCCCCGACCGAGGCGGCTGCCGTGGCGGCGGTGTGGGCCTTCTGCGTGACCATGTTCATTTACCGCGACTTGAAATGGCGGCAGTTGCCGACCCTCCTGCACAGCACGGTGAAGACCGTTTGCATGGTAATGATCGTCATCGCCTTCGCCACCGGCTTCGGTTGGGCTCGAGGGGTTGGATCCAGCGGCATTGCATGGCAATTATGTGAAATACATCGGCGCAGGTGCAGTGACCTGCGGTGGTTTGATTTCGCTGCTAAAAACGCTGTTGCGCTTTTTCACCACCATGCGGAAAAGTTTGAAAAATCGCCAGGCTAATTCTGACGGTGAGGCCTCTAGATTGGGCAATGAGCGCACGCAACAGGACCTGCACTACGGCATGGCTTTAAGCATCGGCGTTTTGTGCGCGGTTGCAATGCTAGCTTTTGGAGTGGTTGATTCGGTTTGGGCAGCTTTGGCTGTGGTGCTTTTCTCCGGAATCTTCGTGGCGGTTTCGTCGCAAATTGTGGGTTTGGTTGGCGCTTCTTCGAACCCGGTTTCGGGTATGACCATCACGACTTTATTGGGTACAGCGCTGATCCTCGCTGCTCAAGGGGCGGCAGGCATTGAAGGCATGGTGCAAACGATTTCAGTAGGCGCCGTGGTTTGCATCGCCGCCTGCATGGCGGGAGATACTTCTCAGGATTTGAAAACCGGATACCTTTTGGGGGCCACGCCCAAACGTCAGCAAATTGGCGAATTGATCGGCACCGTTGCGACAGCGTTGGCGTTGGCTGCGTTGTTGCCTTACATCTTGCTGAAGCCCGAAGATGGTGTGGAAGTTCTGAACATTCAAGGGCCGGTTGCCGAGGGCGTTCGCCAGGCCATCAACCCTGAATTCCAAGCTCCGCAAGCCAACATCATGAAGGCCATCGTCGAAGGCATTTTCGAGGGCAACCTGCCTTGGACCCTGATCTTTATCGGCATGGCAGCCGCAATCGTAGTGGAGCTACTGGGCGCACCCAGCCTGCCATTTGCGGTTGGCTTGTACTTGCCTTTCGGCATGTCGATGGCTGTCTTCACTGGCGGCCTTTTCCGCTGGTTCGCAAACTTGCGCTTTGGCGAACGCCGAGCCGAGCAAGGAGTGTTAGCTGCATCAGGCTTGATTGCAGGTGAGGCTTTAGTTGGCTTATCATCCATCGGTGCGCTTTGGGTCATGTCCTCAACTATGGAGAATCCACCAAGCGAAACTCCGTTGATGGGTAAGCACTACTTCAGCGCAGAATACCTAACCGACATCTTTACTCTCATAACTTTCCTCGGCTGCGGCTATCTGCTTTACCGGGCTGGCAAACAAAAACCTGTAACCGTTTAACATTCGGGAATAACAACTGATGACCACTACCCGAACTGCTCGCAACCTTCTGCTTTGGTTAGGAACTGTGCTTACTTTGGCAGCCTGCCAAGTTACGCCGTCTTGCTCACCCTCGCCCCCCCCCACGCCTACCCCCTC
Organism: Planctomycetota bacterium; assembly: GCA_014382805.1. GTDB lineage: Bacteria > Planctomycetota > UBA1135 > UBA1135 > UBA1135 > JACNIZ01. The sequence goes on along the minus strand of JACNIZ010000008.1, from coordinate 1,449 downwards.
CGCTCCTACCGCGCCAACGGAGTTTGACGAAGACCGTGCTTGGACTGATTTAGTTTACCTAGTGGATACAATTGGCCGCCGCCGCATCGGCACCACAGGGGCACAACAAACGCGTAATTACATACGCGAGCAATTACAGCCGTTAGGCTGGCAATTCGAGGACGATTTATTCGAAGCATTGCCACCTGAAGGTGCCAATCGCAAGTCCAGCATTACCGGGACCAATTTAATCGCCAAGTTCCCTGGCAAGGGTGAAAAGTCCATTTGGCTCACCAGCCATTACGATACTTTTGACAAACCTAAATTCCTCGGCGCCAACGATTCCGGATCTTCGACCGTTGTGTTGATGGAAATTGCTCGGCAAATCGCCTCGATGGAGCCTGCATGGCAAGGACCACCGTTAACCTTGGTCTGGTTTGATGGTGAAGAGCCATTTTATCCCGTTAGCTGGGATGACACCCGCAACTCTACTTTTGGCAGTCGCCATTTAGCTGAGAAAATCAAAAGCGAAGGCAAAGAAGATTCCATTTTGGCCTTCATCTTGCTGGACATGGTCGGCGATAAAAACCTCGGCCTGGAACTCGAGGACCTATCTACTCCTTGGCTAAAGGAGCATTTCAGAGATACTGCAAACCGTTTAAGTTACGGGCGCTACATCACTGGAGAGATGGAGATAAAGGATGATCATCGACCGTTTTTGGATATTGGTGTTCCGGCGATTGATTTGATTGACTTTCATTACCCGGGAGCTGGGAATGAGTATTGGCATACTGCGGATGATGTTTTGGAAAATTGCAGTAAGGAGAGTTTGGGGATTGTTGGGCGGTTGGTAATGGCGGCGCTACCAGGATTGTCAATTCGTTGAAACTGGCCCCTTTGATTGGCCCAATGTCAAGGCTAACTCTGGCCAATTCCACCGCAACAAATCCGTCTTGTCCCATACACATTCTTGGACCCCTAAGGCTTGAGCTGGTGTTGTTTTCGTCATCACTGTGATTCCTCGAATGTAGTTCCGATAGGCAACCCAGACCCAAAAATGAAGATCCAGTTTTCCGCGCTTTTTGGAAGCTGCCCATGTTCGTCGGACCAACCTTGAAATCCCATCCCGCATCATTGCAAAAGTATGATTGATGGGAAAAAGAAGATTGTCCTTGTTTCTCCGAGTTCTAGAAGAAGTCGTCGTATGACTGAAAAACTGGAGACCTGCAATCCTCTTAAACTCTTTTGCATAGGTGGATTTTCGATCCGTCTCCAATCGAATCCTAGACTCTGCGCTATGAACTCCGACCAGGTGATGCAGGGTATTCCGAACGGCTTCCTTGGATCCCGATTTCCGTTTACCACGAAATGCTTCGAGTTGTTCCTTTCGCTTTGCGTGCGTTGAAGACAAACGTCCCCTGGCCGCCATAGTCGCCGATTCACCGTGAACAACAAAATAGCTGGATCTTT
>JACNIZ010000157.1 GCA_014382805.1 Planctomycetota bacterium | reverse complement strand
TCCAGCCTGTTGCTGATGATGCTCGGCTTTGGCGTCATGGGCGGTCGCCATCTGGCGGAACTTATGGTGGGCACGCCGCCCTTGGTCGACGTCGTCGCGTGGCCGGTTTGGGTGCAGCCCGTCGCTCTTACCGTTGTTGGCATAGCGCTTGGAATTCTGTTTCAAGCCAACCTTCGCGACCTGCCTTGGATTACCATCGCCGTGTTGGTCCCTTATCTGGCGCTGGAAACTGGAATTGCCCAGCTCGGACCTGAAATTGGAGTATTCCTTGCTGCCTTGCTCGCTGGTGCTGGCTCCAATCTTTATGCGCGGGTTTTCGACCGACCGGCCACGATTACGCGATTGCCCGGAATTCTGATCCTGGTCCCAGGCTCGATCGGCTTCTTAAGCATCACCGAATTGATGAAAGGCGACCCCTTGATTGGTTTGGAACAAGGCTTTCGAATGTTTGTCACCGCGTTATCTTTGGTGAGTGGTTTGCTGGTTTCCAATGCGGTCATTCCACCGCGGAAAGCGCTGTAATCCCGGTGTAGACGCTGACACTATTGTCACCCTGCGGCCCGAAAATTGCCGGTAACTTGAGATCTGTCCAACAGCCGCACCCCCCTTTGCATTACATGACACGGATCCTTTCTCTGCTTTTACTTTTGACGCTGGCGGCACCAGTGGTCGCACAGACTAATACCATCGTCTACACGTTGGATCATGTCTGGTTGGACCCGGACATCAGTCACCCTTGGGGGTCGTCGCCACAGTTGATGACTGGCCAATTCGAGTGGACTTACGACGTCGGCGATTTTGAAAACGGGACTGGCGAAATGGTGTGGGTCAACATTCCATGGTTCGGTTCAAACTTGGCGGAAATGATAATCACCATCGAAACCGGTTCGATGGAATTTTCATTGAACGGTAATTGGCATAACCGCGGCCTGGACGTGAATCTTAAGTACGTCAACGCCTTCACGGAAACTAGCGCTGCCGTCATCGACACTCAACTCAGCAGCTTCGACATTGAAGCCGGCGGCATTTATCAAGGCCATGTAACTTCAGGTCGCATTAAGCCCGAGACCGAACTGCTGTTAAATGTCACCGGTTCCTGCCCTGACGCATTGCTTGCCGACGTCAACGGCGCGAGCGCCCATGGTCAAGTAGCCTTGCTTTATAGCTTCGGCATCGGTTCCTTCTCCATCCCCAATGGTTATCCGTGCGCCGGTACAGTTCTTGGCCTAAATCATACTGTTGCTTTGGGCACGACCTTGAATGCTAACGCGTCGGGGAATGCGTCCTATTCCTTCCACGTGCCGCCACAAGCTTGTGGAAGGGTTTACTTGCAGGCACTTGATTTAACGACTTGTGAAACCAGCACGGTAGCTTTCCTTCAATAAGGATCCTTTGCTTTGGACCGCCGGCTGCCAGGTGGGTCATCAGCTACCACTGTCAAAAATGATGCGCCATTGGCCATCTTCCTGCCGTCGCCAGATGGATGTGAAGGTGGCCACTTTTTTGCCGCTAGGGTCGTAAACCGGACCGGTGCTGATCGCTAGGCTGCCGGATTCCAGGACTTCCACCGTTTGCGGCGCCCATGAAAACGGTGCTACTGAGGCATCAAAAAATGGCTTCCACGCGCTTGCGATTTGCTCTTTGCCGCGCAAAGTAGAGCCTGCCGAAAGAAAGATGGCTTCCTCATCCAAAAATTGGCTGAACGCCCCAAAGTCTCGTGCAGCCATGGTTTGGGCGAAAGCGGTTTCGATGCGCTTGACCTCGCTTTGCAGAATGCCGTCGAAGCCGCCGGGCGATAACGACGAGCACGCGTTGGTCACCATCACAACGAGCAAAAATCCGGCCGTGGTCCAGCCTTTGAGTACATTTGGTAAAGTGATTGGCATGTTATGGTCTACCCGAATTGCAGCCATCATAGGGCTTGTTGCTTTTACTCCAAGCGCCATGGCGCAACGCGGCGACGTCGAAGTTCGACGCGCCAGCCAATTGGATTATCCCGAACAGGCGCCCTCGGTCGATCAAGCGCTAGATCGCTTAGACCGCAATCAGCCGTGGATCCACGCCGCCGACGCCCACGCGCCGCGTTTTTCAAGTTCTGGCCGACCAGCGATTTTGCTGACCGGGTATTGGCCGCCGACGAACGAGGGGGTGCGCAAATTCAGCCCCGATCCGGTGCAAAACCCGGGAGGTTGGCAGGGTTCCAATTGGGAAAACCGCGGCTACGACGTATATTCTTACTTCCCCGAATTTAACCCGCCCGATTGCGCGAATTGTGGCAAAGGCCATGGTGATTTGGAGGTCGACTACCAAGACACCTCACTCGACTTCTGGCCCATCGCTTGGAATATCCGCCCGATTGCGGTCATCACTTTCAGTCGCGGTTCTTGGGACAATAGTTGGGAGGTTGAAATCAACCAATACAACCGCACCTATTGGATACCGGATTACCTCGACCCACGCCGGCCTACGCCTGAACCGCCGGACGACACCCGCGCCGATGATGCATTAATCGAATCTTCGCTGCCGGTGCAAGATATCGTCGACGCCGTCAATCAGGCTGGCCTCGGTATCAACGGCTACGTCAATTGGACTGGCGACGGCGGCGGTTTTTTGTCGGAGTTCATTGCTTACCATGGCGTTTGGTATCGCGAAAATCATGCCTCACCGGCCGACCCGGATTGGTGCGTTGCCGCCGGTCACGTGCATGTTGGCCATGGAGTGAGTTGGCCGAAAACGATACTGGCGGTAGACATTACTCTGCGCACGGTTGCCGATTATGTCGACACCGTGGTCGCCGCCACGGTCTGCCAAACCGACCTGGGATTTGGCGGACCCGGCGCTGCCTTGCTGACTGTATGCGGCGATCCACTTGCTAGCGGTGGCAATGCTGACTTGATGGTCAGTTATGGCCCACCGGAAGGCGTCGGCGTTTTGCTGGCGGGCACCTCGTTTCAACCGACGCCTTGGCATGGCGGTACCGTGGTTCCAGTGCCGGTTTGGAATTACCGCTCCTTCCGCTTTGATCCAAACGGGCGCTGGCTGTGGCCGCAGATTGGCGGTGGCCTGGGGCCGATTTCGGTTTACACCCAAGCGGTGTACCGCGACGCCTCGCAGCCTCAGGGCTACGGCTTTAGCAATGCTATACGCGTAGATTTTCTACCTTAATCAGCTTGCGTTCAAAGTCGAGCACGTACATTTTTTTGCCGCGCGCTTCGACACTGTGACCTTCGGCCTCTAGGCGTTCGCGTTGACCGTCTAGCCCACCGGGGTACTTCGGATTAATTTCGCCTTTGCCTTTCAAGGTGCGCCAGTAGGGAGTGACGCGTTTGCGACCTTCGTCCAGCCATTCACCGGCGGCGCCAGCAGCAATTCGGGCAAAAATTCCGGTCACAATCGGGCAGGAAATCGTCGCGCCGTGTTTGTCGGCTAAATACTCGCGCATTTGATTGATGGTCAGCAACTTGCCTTTGGGCACCTTTTTCATCAACGCGTCGACCTCTTGCATGGTGGGCATCACGATGGTGCCTTGCCCCCATTTTTTTGCCATGCCTGGCTCGATGGTTTGCACGCTGGGCAGGTCGGGCTTGATCTCAGCTAGTTTTTCGCGAAAGGACTTTGCCATCAAATTTCCTCGGGTTTAAGAATGCACCATTTTATCCCCCGAATCTGAAAGGTGGTTCATTTCCAGCGGGGCTCCACTTGCAGCAGCTTGCGCACAAAATAATCCCGCCGCCGACGCGTTCCATATGCCGATTCGGCGATGCCGTGGCCGCCATTAGGAACTACCAGTAGATCAAAATCTTTGTTGGCTTTGATTAAGGCGTCCACCACCTGCATGGTCGATGCCGGGTCCACATTGTGATCCACCTCGCCGACGATTAAAAACAAATCGCCTTGCATGCGGTGGGCTTGATCTACGTTCGAGGAGAGGCTGTAGCTTTCATCAATGGGCCAACCCATCCATAGTTCATTCCACCAGATTTTGTCGATGCGATTGTCATGGCATCCGCAATCGGCAACGGCGACGGAATAAAAATCATGGTGGTCAATAAGTGCGCGCATCGCACTTTGGCCACCCGCCGAGCCGCCATAAATTCCGACTCGATCTAAATCCATGCTGGAGTAAATTTTGGCCAAAGATTGAATCCACAATTTACGATCTGGGAAGCCGGCATCATGCAAATTTTTCCAGGCAATGTCATGGAACTTCTTACCGCGCCAATTGGTACCCATGCCATCAATTTGAACTACGGTGAATCCAAGTTCGGCCAGCTCATTTTGCTTGCGATGCACGGCGAATGACTTCGGCACAAAAGCACCATGCGGACCGGCGTAAATGCTCTCAATAACTGGATACTTGTTCAAAATGGTGAAATTGGTCGGCCGGTATGCCACGCCCCAGATCAGAGTCTCACCATCGCGCCCAGTGCATGCAAATCGCTCCGGAAGACGCCAGCCCGCTTGCAGTAATGCAGTCATATTGCCGTGTTCTAATGCGCAAATCAACTCACCCGATCTGCTGCGCATTTCGTGTATCGGAGCTAAATCCACGCGTGAATAGCGATCGATATAAAACTCGGCATCCGGCGACCAGCGGAGGTCATGGTTGCCGTCACCCTCGGTGAGCATGGTCAGCTCGCCGCTGCTCAGGTCTAGCCGCGCAAAATGCACGTGGTAAGGATCCTGTTTAGGGTAGTAGCCCATGACTTTGAGCAGTGCTACACCTTTGGTTTCATCCACTTGCTCTACCGAGCGCACCATCCAGCTTCCGCTGGTCAGTTGGCGCTTGATGCCGCCAATTTCCAGATCCAAAAGATATAGATGATTCCATCCATCGCGCTCCGACATCCACAAGGCCTCGTTGCGCTTTTCCATTACATACCAATAGGTTTTGGCCGCGTAATCAATGAAAGTCGTGCTGCTCTCTTCAGCGAGAGTTCGCACCTGCCGAGTTGCGGCGTCGACTTCTAATAGTCGCAGCAGTTGATGGCCGCGCTGGTTGAAAATAAAACGTAATTTTTGCCCGTCTCCCGACCAACGAAACTGGCCCAAACTCCAAGGCGTCGGAAACAATGTCGAATCAACGACTTCCATTTCATCCGCGCTATCTTTTTTGCGCGTACCGATGGACAAGGTCAATTTACTTAATTCGTCGCCGGGTTTGCGGTAGCGGAACTGTTGTAACTCCGGCTGAAGCTGCTTCGGCGGTGAGGATTGCACGATACTCACCAATCGATTCGAACCGCCATCGCGGTCTAGCTTGTGATAATATTTTGGCTTGGGCTTGGTGCCTTTTTTGGGACCGAAGGTCTCGACGTCTTTCATGTCAGCGCGCCACTTTTTTTCGTTAAAGGACGACGGAACCTTCGCTTCAGAAAGCAATGCAATGCCGGGTTGTTTCTCCGCAACAAAATGAAAACGCTCCTTACCGTCGGCCTCACGCAAGCGAAAAGCATGCCCGGAATACGTGCTCAGCCAACGATTCGCTCCGGCTGCTATTTTACCGTAATGCTTTTGATTGCCTGAGAGATCCACCCACAAAATCTCGACCTCGTGAGCAAGCTGATTGACGAAATAAATCGCCGACCGTCCACCCCGATCTCGGCTTGGCGCGACGTCCACCTTGGCGGGCAAACTCAAACCAGGAGCTTGTTCGATGGCGACGAAGCGCAGCTCTTGATTTTGCATGGAATAACTTAGGATTCCAGCTCCGTCATCCAAAAGCAGTTGCAATTCCTGCCCCTCCTGATGAATGCGCACCACCTGAGTCGTCTTACTTTTGTCAGCTTCGGTTGCCATCATGGCTTGAACCTGGCTTTGGTCCAAAACCGTCTGCTTGCGCTGCCCAGCCGGCATAGATGGGTCCACCAAAATCAACTGAAATGCCTGCGGACCAGTGGTGACCGAATAAACCAATCGCCCATCCTCTAGCCAAGTTTCGCGCACATCATGATGCGTCAATAGACCACGGAAGCGGCCAGACAATTCGGCAGACCGTTGGTAGTCGGCAGCCGAACCCTGATCAAGCGCGCAAGTCAGCAGCGCCAAACTGATGCTGAAAATCATAGCTGTGGGTCGTTATTATTTTTCATCCAAGTGGTCAAGCTAGCAGCAAGTTTTTGCACTGTTTCCGCATGCGCTGCGTCGTCGGCGAGGTTGTTAATTTCCCACGGGTCGTTTTGCAGATCAAAAAGCTGCAATTTCTGGTTGTGCAGGTAGTGAATCAGTTTCCAACGCCCTTGGCGAATACTGCGCAAACCTCGATTGGAGTTCGCATTCGGGGTATAAACGCCGACGACTTGCTCCTGACCAGCACCATTCCCTTGCAACATTTTTGCGAACGAGAATTCTTTTGCATGCTCCGGCGTGGGCATGCCCAACAGGTCGCAAAGCGTGGGGTAAATGCCATGCAAATAAGCAAAACCCTGCACTCGTTTGGCTTGCGGCAATTTCGGCCCGGCAACAATCATGGGCACGCGCCAAGAGGCTTCGTACAAATTTTGTTTCCCCATCAAACCCTTTTCCCCCATCGACAAGCCGTGGTCGCTAGTGAAAACAATCAGCGTGTTTTCCAACTCGCCTTGTTTTTTGAGCAAAGCTAATAAGCGGCCGATGCGGGCGTCGATATGCGCCACCATGGCTAGGTAAATCGCAAACTCGCGCTGCACCTGCTTGGCATCGTGCGGGGCTGGGTAAACCATTTCATCGCGCACTTTCATATCGCCGCTATCAAAAGGATGGACTTCCAAGTGATTGCGATGCAGCGGAATATGGGCGTCGGCAAAGGGCTTTAAATATTCATCCGAAACATGGCGTGGATCGTGCGGCGCGCTGGTGGACAAGTACAAGAAAAACGGTTTGCTGCCATCGCGTTGGTCTCGCAAAAACTTTTCGGCGCAATCAAAATAAACGTCGGTACTCCAGCCTTGCGCTTGATAACTCACCATTTTATTTTGCGCGGCATCAAATCGCCGCACCTTGGGGTTGAGGTGGCCCAGATCAATCGCGGGGTTATTGGCGCCGCCGTGGTCTTTTGCGTTGTAAGGCAACATGCCGCCGGCAATGGCTTCAGCGCGTTCAAAGCAACGCATCAAAGCGGAATGACCGTTATGCCATTTCCCGGTTCCAAAAGTTTGGTAGCCTTTGCTGCGCAATAACTCGGGCATCAAGATGTCGTCGGTCTGCAAATTTGCAGGTTTCCCGTACCCGAACTCGCCTGGAGTAACCGACCACACGGTTCTGCCAGTCAAAATCATGGCGCGACTTACGGTGCAAATCGCGCCGCTAAAAGCACCCATGTGGTAAGCGTTTTCAACCACCACTCCGCGCGCCGCCAAGGCGTCGATATTGGGAGTTTGCGCAAACTCGCCGCCACTGGCGCCGACGCTGCGCACGCTGGCATCATCGATGATAATGAACAGCACATTGGGCGGCGGATCCTGAGCGCCTAGAGCCAGGATCAAGTTCAGGCTAAGTTGGAGGAGTAACAAAACAACTCCAGCATAGGGGCGCGCCGACGATTATCGGCTAGGCCTTAGACGAGTAACTCGGGGCGAATTTTGGCCGCGGCGTCGTCGGGGCCGATCAGGCGTTGGTCCAGCCCTAGGTGTGGCCATTTCAGTTGGAACGGATCCAAACCGAGGATGTGCAAAATCGTGGCTTGCAGGTCGCGCACCGAAACCGGATCTTTGGTGATGGAATAACCGAGTTCGTCGGTTTCGCCAAAATGCAGACCGGGCTTAGTGCCGCCGCCTGCCATCCACAGCGTGAAGCAATCCGGATGGTGGTCGCGGCCGAGTTTGATGGATCCACCGCGGGCTTCGTTCATCGGCGTGCGTCCGAATTCGCCACCCCATACCACCAAGGTTTCGTCAAGTAAGCCGCGTTTTTTCAGGTCCTGAATCAGCGCCGCAACCGGACGGTCGATTTCCATGCACTTCTTCGGGAAGGAATCAATCAAATCGTCGCCAGTACTGGTGCCGTGGATGTCCCAACCCCAATCATAAAGCTGCACAAAACGCACATCGCGCTCGACCAGGCGACGCGCCAGCATGCAGTTATTGGCGAAACTAGCCTCGCCAGGCTTGGCGCCGTAGTCTTCGATGGTTTGTGCACTTTCTTGATTGATATCCATCGCGTCGGGCACTGAGCTTTGCATGCGATAGGCCAATTCATATTGCTGCGAGCGCGACAATGTATCCGGCGAGCCACTGCGCTGAAACTCCAAGTCATTCAACTTGGCCAACGCGTCCAAACTACTGCGCCGCCCTGCGCGATCCATACCAGCCGGATTGCTGACGTACAAAATCGGGTCGCCTTTGGCGCGCATCAACGTGCCTTGCAAGTGCGACGGCAAGTAGGCGCTGCCCCACAAAGATTTGCCGCCAGTAGGATCACTAGGCCCAGAAAGCATGACGACAAAACCAGGCAGGTCCGAATTCATGGTGCCTAGTCCATGCAAGGCCCAGGAACCCAAAGAAGCGCCGCCAAAAACTTGCGTACCAGTATGCAGTAGCAACTCAGCCGGAGCATGATTGAATTGATCGGTGTGCATGGAATGGATCATGCAAACGTCGTCGACGATCTTTTCAAAGTTCGGCATCAGCTCAGTCACCCAGGTGCCATTCTGTCCAACTTGCTTGAACTTATGCGGCGGCCCTAGCAACACCGGATGACCTTTGATAAAGGCCAAGCGTTTGCCTTCGATGAACTCCTTTGGGCAAGGCGTGCGGTCGTACTTCACCAGGTCGGGCTTGTAATCAAAAATGTCCAAGCCTGGAGGGCCGCCACTCATGTGCAGGTAAATGACCTTTTTGGCTCGCGCTTTGCCACTGGCCGCGGCCAATCTTGCCCCGACCCTATCAGCGCTCAAGCTGGATCCGTTCGCCCAGCCCATGCCGGTCAAACCCAACGCACCCATGGAGCACTGCAGTAGAAACTTTCTTCGGTCGATGCTCATCGTTAATCCTTATTCAAGAATTCATCCATGTTCAACAGCACGTTGGCAACTACGGTCCACGCCGCATGATCGATTACGTCGGCGTCCTCGAGTAGTGGGCCTAATGGATCGCTCGCCATGACGACAGCATCCTGTGGGTGGGATTTGTAATGCTCGCGTTGTGCTTGCAATAGTTCGGCAAGAATTTCGACGATTTGACTGGACGGTGGACGCGCCATGCAAAGTTGATATGCGGCGCGGACGCGCTGACGGTCGTCCGCTTTGGTGCCCAACATACGCCGCGCCAAAGCCTGCGCGCATTCCACGTAAACCGGATCGTTCAAGGTTACAAATGCTTGCAGCGGAGTATTGGTGCGGATGCGACGTATGGTGCAAATTTCGCGACTAGGCGCGTCGAATACCACCATGGATGGGTATGGCGTCGAGCGGCGCAAGAAGATGTAAATGCCGCGTCGCCAGCGGTCTTCACCTTCACTGGTTTTCCAATCGCGTTCACCGTTAAAAGCAGCCTGCCATAAGCCACTGGGCTGCGGCGGGAAGACTGACGGTCCGCCAATTTTGCGCGACAGCAAACCACTCACTTGCAATGCTTGATCGCGCACCGCCTCGGCCGGCAGACGGAACCGCGGTCCACGCGACAGCAGAACGTTGTCGGGATCCTTCTGCAAATGAATGGGCAATGTCCGCGAACTCTGACGATAAGTTGCCGAGGTCACCAAGGTCTTCAAAATTCGTTTTAAGCTCCAATGACTTGCGTAATCCACCGCCAGCCAATCCAATAAGGCTTCATGGGTAGGCAGTGCGCCTTGCGCGCCAAAATCCTCTTCGGTGGAGACTAAGCCGCGGCCAAACAAGCGCGACCACAGCCGGTTTACCTGCACCCGCGGGGTCATCGGATTGTCTGCATGAGTCAACCAAGCAGCAAACTCCTTGCGGTCAGACACCGCGCCGTCGCCCCACTTGAAAGCGGCTGGAACCCTGGCATGCACTTCTTGCAATGGATTCAAAAAGTTGCCTTTCTCCAATACAAAAGACTGCCGACGCTGATCTGCAGCCAAAGCCACCAATACAGGCGTTTGCGGTATGGCCATGCGCTCGATCTGCTGGTTGATTGCCGCGCTGCGCTTTTTCAGTGCCGCGATTCCCGGATCCAAACTGCGGAAGTGCTGGCGCAGGATGGGTGGATCGGTCACGGAGCTGGCTAGAGCAATAGCAACATCGGGCGGCAGCAATTGCGGTGGCGTCGGCTGGTCGGTCCAGGTTGCGGCGATGCGCCCAAGGATGTGCTGCGCCCCATAATTCTGCTGCAAGCCCAATTGCAAAACACCCGCACCTTGCGGGCACTGGAAATGCAAATGTAGTTCGTGCGCTTGGCCTTGCCGCGGCGCAATCGCCCAACCCGTTTGTGGGTCGCCGTCCACTGCCATTGCGGCGCTGTAATCCGTTTGCTCGAAGCTGGCGACGGCGGATTGAATGCGAATTTTCCCGCCCATCGCCGGCTGCCACTCGCTGCTTATATCGGGCGCCACTCGCTGCCAATGACTAGAAACCAGATTGCGCTCGGCATCGAGCAGCTCGATTTGCAAGCCGTTCAATCGCGCCTGTTGATTTCCGTCGGTACGGTTCCAAATGCGCAACATGTCGACCATTTTCTCGCTGCCCAGATCCAGCTCCCACCAAGGATTGTCTTCGGTTTGAGTATGGGTAACCGAGTTGGAGCGGAAGTAATCACCGTCAGTAACTCCGTCTATGGCGCGTTTGGCTTCGCCTTCATATGCAACACTGGATTGCGCTGCTTCGCCGGAATGCGCGATGTTGTTAGCCCCTGAAAAGACCTCGACCTCGGCTAGCGAAAAGATGCGCTGCATGCCTGGTAGCGAAAGTCGGACGTAGCGTCCGCGCATGCCGGACGCCGAATCCAAGGCGGCAATATTCAGGCGCTTTGAATCCGGCTTCCAATGCAAACTGGCTTCGCTGAGCACAAAATTGCCATTGTTCGGGCTCGCGCCCGGACCAGAACGCGGCAAACTGTCGTCGGTCAGCGCTTGTAATCGAATGCCGGTTGGCGCCGAGTCGGCGTATTCCAATTGCAGGCTGAGACCGTCCTTATCGCTCGCGGGCGAAGTGAGCAAAGCACTGCCGTCGGTAGCAAGCTTGTAAGTCAACGCGTGGCCGGAAACCGGCGCTTGTGGTGGCGTCCATCGCTTCCAACTTTGCTGTTCGGCGCGAGCTTTTTGCCGCCATTGCAACAACGCGCTTTCATCAATCGGCATTTTCTCCATGCGCTGACTTAACTGCGTGAGCTCTTTATGCAGGCTGCGCAATTGCGCTTGTTGCTCTCGCGTTGGCGTATCAATTTTCGGCGAGTCGTCGTTATTGTCAGTATCCGCAGTCTGGTTGAAAATCGCAAAAGCGCTGTAGTAATCCTCGTGGGTGATGGGATCAAATTTATGAGTGTGGCATTCGGCGCAGCCAAAAGTCAGCCCCATCCAAACCTGCATGCTTAGATTGATGCGGTCCTTAATGGCGGCCACCCGAAATTCTTCGTCATCGGTGCCGCCTTCGGTATTCACCAAAGAATTGCGATGGAATGCTGTCGCCAGGTTTTGCTCGGTGGTGGCGTTCGGCATTAAGTCGCCGGCCATTTGTTGCAGCGTGAACTCATCAAATGGCATGTCGTTGTTGATGGCCTCAATCACCCAATCGCGATAGCGCCAAATCTGCCGCAGCGGATCCGAACCATGGCCTTTGCTGTCGGCATAGCGCGCCAAGTCCAGCCACACTGCCGCCCAGCGCTCACCAAAGTGCGAGGAAGCTAACAGCCGGTCAACCACGCGCTCATAAGCACCAGGGTTGAGGTCAGTGACAAAATTTTCCACCTCTTGCGGCGTCGGCGGCAACCCGATCAAATCCAAACTCAAACGCCGGATCAAAGTACGTCGGTCTGCGCGCGGCGCTGGACTCAACCCAGCGGCCACTACTTGTTCATATATAAATGCATCAATCGCATTCGCATCGGACTGACGCATTCCGACCGGCAAAGGCGGTGGATCGGCCTTGTGTGGTTTTTGAAACGCCCAGTGCGGTGTATATTCTGCGCCTTCATTGATCCAGCGCTCCAACAGTTGAATTTGATCCTCCCTGAGATGATGGCCGGTCTTTTTGGGCGGCATCGGGTCCAGCGTATCGCGTACACGGAAGATCAATTCGCTATCTTCGGCGTTACCAGGCACGATGATCGCGTATTCATCATCACGCAGCTTGGTCGCCTCAGAACGCAGATCCAGGCGCATTTTGGCCTCACGCGTCGATTCATCACCACCATGGCAAGCTAGGCAATTTTTGGCCAATATCGGCCGTACTTGACGCTGAAAATCAACCGGTTTTTGATCAACCGGAAGCTGCGCGGCAGGTGTTAGTAGAGGGAGTAGGAGGGCCAGGAGCATGGCTGACCCACTGAGGATAGTCAATATTCCATAGCAATTGAATCAATTCAGCGAGGTCTACTCGTGGAGCAGGCTGCGCTCGGCGTGAATTCGGACGCCGGAGCCGACAAATTCCAAGCCGGTCACCGACCCATTTTTGTTGCGCTGGAACTCAAAGGTGTAGGAACCATTGAAGTCAACGTGGAAATAGCGGTCCTTGCCCTCTGGAATCAATTCCTCAGCAGGTTGATCGTCGACCTGGACCATCAACTTGCTGTCCATCAGAAACACCTTCACCATTTCCCAGCGCGTGGATTTAGCCTGCACTTCGTAACTGCCAGCCAGTGGCGGATAAGACCACGATTTCACGCTAGCATCGCGACGCATGTCGATCTCCTTCTGCAACTTCCCTTCGGCCTCTTTCAAGTACTGCGTCCAAGCAAAGGTCGTCGGGAATAGCGACGAGATTTCAACTATACGTTTGCCTTTGGCCAACTCTTCGGCCAAATTGATCACCACTTCATTCTGAAAATTATGGAAGTGGTACAAATAAATCACGCCGTTCTTTAGGTCGTAAATATTGGAATACTGCGTCGGCGATACCCGTTCAATATGAGTCGATGCCAACGCCCGCTTCATTACGTCGACGTTAACCTTGGGGCTATTTCCGATAATTGCATTTGCGGACGCATAGCGCGCGCAGTTGTAATTTTCCTCGGCCATGCGCGACTGATAAAAATTTGTGACCACCTGATGGCGGCCTTTCTTGCGCAAAATGTCATCGCCTTCGATAATGACGGAATCACCATACTTGTCTCCAAACATCAACATCGCACTAGCCAAAAAGCTAAGGTCATAGTTTTCCAACAGGCTCACGACCTCGGCGACGCTACCGCAATCGGCCATCGCTTTATCGATTAAATTGCCGCGGTAAAGCAACCTTCCGGTTTGATCCTTGAGCGGTAATTTAAAGGTTGCAAATCCGTCGAAAAACAAACCGGCTTCATTCATACCGCCTTGCGGGTACATATCAGAAAAACCGAAATATACGCGACCATGGGTCTTGCCCTCACTCGGTACAAACCACATGCGGGTGTCAGGCCGCCAGTAGTCTTCGTTATTCCCAGCCAGCACCACCCCGCCCTCGGCGTAATAAATTCCGGTGCAATCGGTCGCTGGCAGCGGCCCTCCGGCCAGACTGATCCAGGCAGCAAACAAGCAGCTCCAAGTTTTCCAGTTTTTCATCAGGCTCTCCAAAGACGACTGAACACATTCGGATGTTACACTGCGGCTCGCTTCAAAAAAAGCATATCACTATGAATGCATCGCCACTCAGGTCTTCCTATTTGCTCATCCTGGTCGCAATGATCCTGGTGATCGCGATTTCCCAGTGGCCTTCGGCCGACGCAACCCTGACACAAGGTCGCTCAGATCGCTCTTTGGCCACAGGCCTAGAGCTGGAGCTAGACCAAGCTCGAGCGCAGCCATTGGGTTCTGAAAATCCGACTAGGTCGGCTTTAGATGTCATTGAACCTCCATCTGAGCCAAAGCCGCTTTGCCAAGTTGTAGGTGAAGTCGTAGATGACCTGGGGAATTTGATTGCAGTTGAGGGTGTAGAAATCAGCCTACTTCCAGATGGAGAAACCCGCACCATCCAAACGAGCCAAGGGATATTTGAAGCACAATTAGACGTCGGCCTGCATTCCATTCGAGTTCCGGACTCATTTATCCCACCAGAATATTTGCCCCAAATTCAAGTTTCAGCCTCTCAAATCCTGGGGTACGAAGACACCACCGGATTACTGCCCCCCACGATCAACATCACCGCAGTAGACACCAGCCGTAGCATACAAGTCATCCTGCAGCGTCCGTGCACCGTGGGGGGCCGAATTGTGGATGCCGATCATCAGCCGATCGAAAGAGCTTTTATCCGCTTGCAATCCTATGCAAAAGGAATGCAGCAATTACACGCCGATATTCAAACAAGCTCCGACGGCACCTTCCGCTTTGAAAAAATCCGGCCGGGCGCCAGTTATGACCTCCTGATCTGGACCGGTGAAAGCCCGACAGAGGCCCACCGCAAACTTCCGCGGCCCCTACCCTTACCTATAGCCACCTTTCCGAGTCAGAATCATGCCTTGGGAGACATCGTAGTCGGTGCAGGCCCCATAACCCTAACCGGAACCGTGCTAGATCAAGATGGATCGCCCTTTTCCAACCTTCTTGTTTCTTGCTATTCAACCGCATCCCACCCCGAAACGGGTCGGTCCTATGGCTGGAGAGGAGAATTCATGACCGCCAAAACCGATGCCGAAGGACGCTTCACCATGCCTGGTACCCCTGCCACCGAATTGGCAATCCAACTAGCAAAAGACTTCGAGCCAAACGTCCCCCTGGGCCAGCGCCAAACAGCCTTTTACGCTGAACCCGTCCTAGAAAACGCAACCGGAAAAAATGGAATCATCGACATTGGCATTCACCAAGTAGATCGCTCCAGACCATTCCAAGTCAACTTCCAACTCAAAAGTGAAACCGAAAACATATCCCCCGTCGGATGCACAGTAAAAGTGGAGCTACTAGACCCCACCCAAAACTGGGAGCCACGCCAACTACGCCGTCCCTCCTTCCAAAGCCGAAAATGGAGAATAAAAAAGGAAAACCAAATCATCCAATGGACCTGTGAAACCCCACACCCACAAGTAATCTTCAAAGTCCTCCGAAATAACAAAACCATATCCACTTGGATCACCACCCCAACGCCCAATGGCACCCTAAACCCAATCCACCCCATAAACCAATAACCCTA
>JACNIZ010000066.1 GCA_014382805.1 Planctomycetota bacterium | reverse complement strand
GCGGACTACATGGGTCAATCGATAGCCTTGACTGGTATAGGTGTTGAAATCATTTTGGTAGGCGGCTCCATTCAAATGGAATAGGGTATCAAAGGCAAAAGAGCTGCCGCCTTCAAAGATCGTGTTGAAATAGGTAATTCCCTGGAGCTGAAAAGTGTCAATCCAAATAGGTAGATATCCTCGAGTCTGTTGGCTATCCAGCAAGGATTGGAAGTTGGAAGCTGGCACCATGAAGTGTTCTTCTTGGGCAAACCCAGGTGGCGGCAAAACTTCAATGGGATACTCTGCCACCACATTTCCGTTGGTCAGGATTTCCACGTTCCAATCTCCCCAATAGCGATAAGGCAATTGGAAATTAAAATACCAGAAGGTGTGCCTCGCCCCGGTCCAAAGCGGAATGCTCACCTCGTTTTCCGCCAACCTGCCATGGTTGATTAGTCGGATCTCGATTGAGTCTCCGTTGTGGCCGTTTGCCATCGACAAGCCAACCCCAAGGACGCTGCCGGCATCAATAGAAGTTAGGTTCGGAGTCGGGTCCTTGATTTCATCAACGCTGGTGATCTGGCCGTCGTTGATTACCGCGTCCATAAACGAAACTGGCGTGTTATAGCGCGGTGGGTTGATCCAATAACCTTCGTTGAACGGGTCAATCGCGGTGCCATTGGAATCATGCAAGCTGAAGTGAAGGTGAGGCTGAGTGGAACATCCAGAGCTCCCAACAACCGCAATTTCATCGCCTTGTTGCACTTTTTGGCCGACGGAAACCAAGGCCGAAGATTGCTTCAAATGTCCATAATCGGTGGTGTTGCCATTGGTGTGCTTTAAAGTCACATAATTCCCGTTGCCGGTACAAGATAGATTTCGGTCAAAAAACGAATCTTCCACTTCAATGACCACACCGCCTGCCGCTGCAAGCACTGGAAAGTCATTGTCCATCCAGCGGAAATTGGGGACGTCGATATCCACCGCAAAATGATTATTCAATGTACGCGAACCACCGCGATAGTCCAACAAGCCTGGGCCCGGATCAAGATCAAAATAATTGTTGACCACCCAGACTTCATTCTCCACCCCAGGCAATGGCCAAGTGAGTGCAAGCTTGGCTGGAGCTTGGCCCGCTTGATTGCCGGTATTGTTGGCTTGAAAGGATTGCGGCAAAGCAATCGAGGGTGCGCATACCAGAAAGGTAAAAAGGAGGGATAGGAAAAGTTTCATTGAATTCGGCCTGGTGAATCGAGGGGAGTTTAGGGTAAGAGGGAGAAAACCCTTGGTATTCTTGATGGAACTAGCCTATCAAAATCTAGGAATTCATCAGCTATAGTGGGGATGGCCAGTGGTCACCTTGCATTCAAGTCGGCTCAACACTTTGCTATCGTGTGCCGCCATGCACGGCTTGTTGACCGCTTATGGCACCTTTATGGGGCGCGAGCAGAACCAAAGTCAATTGGTTCTGGAGAGTCTGCGCCAACGGGGCATGCCCGGGTTGAAATGTGATCTGCAGCAGTGGCCAGTAGTTCTGCCGACGGTGCAAAGCTTGGTGCAATCTGCACTGGGGGTGCCAGGATTGCGCTATTGGCTGGCGCTGGGCGAAGCTGGCCGTGACGGAGTGCCGCGGCTCGAAACGCGTGCCTACAACCATTTTGACCTGCGCCATGACGTGCAGTCGGCGGGAGGCGGGAGCCTAGAGGGCAGCTTGGTAAGTGCAGGGCCCCCAAGTTTGCGCGCTCATTGGCCTGCACCGCAGCTGGCCGACGCGATGAATGGTGCTGGATATCCGGTCGAATTGAGCCAGGATCCAGGCAGCCACTGCTGTAACGCCCTGCTGTATTGGGGAACGCTGGCTGCCCAGGCCAAGCAGCCACGCCCTTGGGTCGGCTTCCTGCATTTGCCTCGCCAACCGGGCAAAGTGGAGGAATTCGCGCAAATGGTCGAATTCGCGCTGCTCTGGCTGGATGAGCAGTACCTCTGAGGTAGGGTGCTTTCTATAATCGAGTTCCCCCATGTCCGCCTCCCAACAGCTGCACATTCTCATTCTCGCTGGTGGCGAATCCACACGGATCCGCACCGGTGGACCCAAAGCCCTATTGGATTTGTGTGGCGCGCCATTGCTGGAGCACATTTTCCGCGCGACGGATTCCTTAGCGGCAGGTCAGCGCGCCATCGTGCTAGGGCCGAAGCACCAGCAGCCCATTGAAACCTGGATGGAAAAGGCCGGGCGCCTCGCCGCCGCACCTGGCATGGAAGCGCAGCCAGGTCAGAAATCGAGTTGGCAAGTGGCCATTCAACCTATCGCCAAAGGCACCGGCGACGCAGTGATGTGTGGCTTGCAGGCGCTGCCTGATGCAGGGCGTTTGCTGATTTTGTGTGGCGATACGCCGTTGTTGGATGGCGAAACCTTGGAATTTTTGGCCGAGCAAAATAGCGGTTGTTTGCTGACCGCTTTGGTCGACGACCCGACTGGTTATGGTCGTATTTTGCGCGAAGAAGAAAGCGGCGATTTGATGGCGATTGTGGAAGAAGCGGATGCCAGCGAGGACATCAAAAAAATCGCCGAAGTCAACGCCGGAGTTTATCTGCTAGACATTGTTGGATTGCGCAAAGCATTGGGTCAAGTAAACACCAACAACGCTCAAGGTGAGTTTTATCTGCCCGATGCCGCAGTGGCACTGCTGCGTGAAACCGAAGGCTCGATTGTTTGTTTGGAAGACGGAGAAGAAGAAATTCTCGGCGTCAATACCTTGACTGAATTTGCGTTTGCTGGATCCATTCTGCGCCAGCGTCGGTTGCTGGAGCTGATGGAAAATGGAGTGATAATAGATGACCCGTCCACAGCCTTCATCGAAGTGGATACTGAAATTGCGCCAGGTGCTCGAATCATGCCTTATTGCGTGATTCGCGCCGGTTCTAAGATTGGGCCAGGGTGCGAGGTTGGACCCTTTGCGCACGTGCGCGTCGGAACTGTGATGGAAGAAAAATCGGTACTGGGCAACTTCGTCGAAAC
>JACNIZ010000135.1 GCA_014382805.1 Planctomycetota bacterium | reverse complement strand
CAATGCGTCCTGGATACCTGCTACACCGTGGTAGACAGGAGCCAGAGGCATGAAATCGTCGTCAGCACCAGCGATTTGCAGCAACAAGCTGCCATCTTCTACACCAGGGATGGACTCGAGTGCGTCCAAGCCGATGGTGGTGTTCAGCACGTATGCATTTCCACCGCCAACGCCAGCGTCGTTTTCGTCAAGCATGGCCCATTCTGCACCCCAGCCGAAGCCAGCGATTTCACCAGCGAACTCAGCACCCAAGTAGAAGCCGTCTTCCAAAGTGATGCCGTTATCGCGAGCGGAGATTAGGTATGGCTTGATGGAAACATCGCCTACGGTGTCGCCACCTTCGAATGTCCAATCAAAAGTAAAACCGAAGTAGTCGTCACCTGGGTATGCGCCACCGGAAAGGCCCGCGTCATCCTGGCTGTTCATGAAGAAAGCCTGGAAGTTTGCACCACCAGCTTCGTGGTTGTACCACAAGCCAGTTTGCAAAGATGGAGCCTGATCCCAGTCGTCGGAACCCAGAATTCGGCCAGAGCCGATGGTGAAGTACTTACGGCCTAGGGTGGCAGTGCCACCGTCGCCGAACAGGTCGTGTGCCCAGTAGTAGGCCTGGTCAATTCGAGTATCGATACCCGAACCGCCTAATGCGCCAATGCCACTGTTTGAGTCAGTCGCACTGTCAACCACTTGGGAACCCCAATGCTCAAAGCCGAGCATGCCAACAACAGCACCTGCGTTCTCGTTAACGTTGAACGAAAAGTTCAACCGAGCGCGAGCGTCGATATCTTTGGCTACACCGCCTGAGGTATAGAGGTTACGCAAACGGGCGTCGCCGCTAATGTCGTAAGAAGAGCTACCTGCCGGAGCAGTGAGGCCGTTGTTTAAGTCGGCCAGAGCACGTTCGAGGGTTTGTTCGCCCTGTTGGGCGACCCCCTGAGCGCTCAGGGATGCAGCAGCAATTGCCGCCAGGGTGATCATGTGAACCTTCATCACTTCCTCCTAGAAGCCTGGAGAGGCTAAAGTGGTTTCCCCTTCGGGGAGTGAATTCTCTGACTGCAAGGAGAAGGCGAAGGCCTCTTCCAACCCGGGGAAAGGGTGCAAGCAGCGAATTTTTAAGTCAACTTTCAGCCCCGGGGGACCTTTATGAAAGTTGGCGAGACATTTTGCCGTGACGGCTTAGGGATGCAAGCCCTTTCTGTGAGAACCTGAAGCTCCTGCCCAAGTCCTTCTCGTAAGCATCGACCCAGGATAGGAGGGTTTTCCTAATTCTCCGGAATCCAGCACCTTTTTCGCTAAAGGTTTATAAGTATTTTATTTTTAGTCACTTACGTGCGCGGAATTGGGACTTCCTAGCGGCCGCCGCACTGCCAAAAAGCCCACTATTTCCCCTAAGATACTTAAATGAACTGCCTTAGGACGTTTTTGCCAATTTTTACTCCAAGTTCTTAGAAAATCTCGGTTTTCTTGGGAAGGGGACTAGGATGCCCACCACATGTAGCGTGCCAAATGCTGCTGTGACCGACCACGCCCACTAACCTTAATAGGCGACTCGGAAAAATCATAAATTACTGATAAAACTTTAGACGTGCGAGTACTTTTGGATGGAAGACGGCTCACCCGCCCACACGTGCAGGGTGGCGCAGACGCTTCGTGGCGGCAACTTTTGCCGGCATTATTAGATCAAGCAAACGATCCGAAACAGTTCTCCATCCTGACTTCGAGTGTAGTCCCATGGCGGACGGGCATGCTGTCTGGACTTGCCGCCACTGGTGCAGGAGTTCATCACCATTGGGCTTCCGCATCCTTAATGGCGACCCTTGGCAGGCTTGGCTTGCGCACCGAATGGCTAGGGCCAGGTCACACTGACATTCTCCACCTCAGCCACCCGCGTTGGTTTTTACGCACTCATGCCAGAGTGGTTGTCAGCGTGCAAAGCTTGCTCCACCATGATCACCCCCACCTATTTCAACCGAAACAAGTGGCACGTCTTGAAGAAGGGTTCCGTAGCATCGCTCATCGCGTCTGTCTTTGGATTTGCACTAGCGAAGGCACGCGCGACGATCTGGTGCGTTTATACGGGGTGCCGCATGGGCGGACGGTCGTTATTTACCCTGGAACTGCCAAAGCCTTCACCACCGCACGCGGCAACCGCCATTTGATTGACCGCACTCGGAATAAGTATGGCTTGGATAAACGCTCGTACTTGGTTTTCCTCGGTGCACTGGAACCGCGCAAGAATTTGAAGAACCTAGTCGACGGTTATGAAATCGCACTCGACCAAGGATTAACGTCCGATTTAGCTTTGGTAGGACCGCTCGGGTGGAAATCTGAATCCATTTTGGCGGCGTGCAAGGCTAGACCGCGGTTACAAGGCCGTCTCCACTTTCCTGGGTTCTTGCCACAAGATGAACTGGCACACGTGGTGGCTGGGGCGGATGCGATGGTGCATCCGGCTTTCCACGAAGGAACTGGAATTACGGTATTGGAAGCCATGGCCGCCGGCACCCCGGTGCTTTGTTCCAACCGCGGCGCGCTACCTGAAGCTACCGGCGGCCATGCTTTGTTATTCGTTCCCAACGACCCGGCGTCCATTGCGCGCACCATGCTTCAGATTCAGGATGACGAGAAGCAAAAGAAACGTTTGCAGAATCATGGCTTGGCTCACGCGCTTAAATTCACTTGGGAAGAATGCGCCCGCCAAACCTTGCAGGCTTATGACTTGGCGATGACCCTAACGAAATAGCCGCTCGTGGCGCAGCCGGCCGGGCCTTGCAGTGGCTAAACAAAGTCCTTGCCAGTCAAAGTGCCGGCCTTGGCGAAGGCGGCCGCCCGGGTCAACTCATTTTGGAGTTGGCGGATATTTCCAGGCCACTCCAACGCCTGCAAGGCTTGCAACGCCGAGTCTTCTAAACACGCAGTTGGCAAGCCTTCGTCCTTGTTTTTAGCCAATAGGAAGCGGGCAAGGTGCACAATATCGCTTTTGCGTTCTCGCAAAGCGGGCAAGGACAAGGTGAGTACCGCCAGCCGGTAGTAAAGGTCTTCCCGGAACTGGCCGGACTTAATTTGCTCGGCCAAATGGCGGTTGGTTGCAGCTACAACCCGCACATCGACTATGTTGACCTTATTGCCGCCGACCGGACGTACTTCGCCCTCCTGTAAAAAACGCAACAACTTGGCCTGCATCTCCACCGGCATTTCACCGATTTCATCCAGAAACAAAGTGCCGTGATTTGCCGCTTCGGCGTAACCCTTGCGATCTTTATGAGCGCCGGTGAAAGCACCTTTGACGTGACCAAATATTTCACTTTCCAGCAGTGACGCCGGAATAGCAGCACAGTTGACCGCCACAAATGGCCCCTTGCGCCGTGGCCCATAGCGGTGCAACGCGCTGGCAATTAATTCCTTGCCGGTACCAGTTTCCCCGGTTACCAAAATAGGCACATCGGTATGCATCACGCGCGCCACCAAATCGAAAACCGCCTGCATTTCTTTGGACTCCCCGATCATGCCGAATTTACCGGGGAAGCCCTCGGCGGGAGCGGTTTCGCCGACGGCTTGAGCGTCGGCCCAGCCACGGATTAGGGTGGCCAGCTCATTTCGGTCACCTGCAGCCAGGCGATCGGCTTGGTCGAGCAGATTTAATATCTCTTCTTGAAGATTGTTCATTCCGATGGGGCTGACTTTAGCATTCGAGCGCCACGCACGATGTAATTCACACCAGACAACACCGTCAGGCCGACCATTACAAAGAATAGAGCGGCAAAAAAGTGCGGTTGCCGAGTGAGTTTCAAAAAGTCCATGTGCATGAATGCCGGAATTCCGCCCATCATCCCAAGCGGGATGGCGATGTACACCACCTGGATGATCAATTTCATTTTGCCGTAGCGATCTGCTGGGAAGGAAAGGCCTTTGCTTTCCACCAAACCACGCAAAGCGGTGACTAAAAATTCCCGTGCCAACATGAGCACGACTGCCCAAACTGGCATGACTTTGATCAGGTCTCCTTCTAATCCGTATCCAGGAGTAGCCGCCAAATACGTCAGCGAACCAAGCGTAAGCACTTTGTCTACAACAGGATCAGCGACTCTACCGAAAGCCGTTAACCAGTTGTATTTGCGTGCTAGCCAGCCGTCGAGGAAATCTGAAATCGACGCAATCAGAAAGAGCCAAAAAGCCCAAAACGCGAATGAAGAGGTGTCCTCACCGAGCGGATTTCGGCTGTGCACCTCGCCCATGAACCAAAACGCCCCTACCGCCAACACTAGGCGGCTCATAGTGACGATATTGGGAATCTGTCTGCTGTCCATCAAGCGTATGGCGATTGGGGTGGGGAGTTAGGCTCGCTACCGGTTCGGCACGGGTTCGGCTTCCAGATCGTAGCCGTCTGCGGCGGTAATTCGAACAGGCAACAGGGAACCGGTGCTCAAATTATGCTGCGGGTCGTGGATTTTAACGATGGCGTCCACTTCCGGGGCGTCGGCGTGAGTGCGGGCAATGGCCCAATCGCCGTCGCTTTCGTCGACTAGGGCATCACAAACCTCGCCGACGCGTTGGGCTTGCAGGTTGGCATGAATTCCAGATTGAAGTTGCATGACCAAGGCTTGGCGCTGCAGGGCTTCGTCGGCACTGCAGCGGTCGGGGTCGTCGCCAGCGGGAGTGCCACGTTCGGGTGAATAAGCAAAAGCTCCGAGGCGATCGATGCGGAATTCGTCGAGGAAGTCCAAAAGTTCCTGGAACTCGGCTTCGCCCTCTCCAGGGTGGCCGACCAAAACGGTGCTGCGCAGGGTAATTCCTGGCACCTCCTCACGCAGACGGCTCAGAATGCGCCGTACCGAATCGCTGGAACCGCCGCGTTTCATGCGCTTAAGCACCGGCGTAGAGATGTGCTGCATCGGGATATCCAAATACGGCACCACGTTGTCGTGGGCGTTCATGACCTCGGTCAGGCGCCAAGGGAATGCGTTTGGATAGGCATACATCAAACGCAGCCAGCGCAGTCCGTCGACTTGGGCCATGGCTTCTACTAATTCTGGTAGGCGCGCCGAACCAGCCCCGCCGTCAACTCCATACCCGGTTGTATCTTCAGCCACAACAACGACTTCGCGCACCCCTTGGGCGACTAATTGTTGGGTTTCTTCCACTACGGTCGCTACCGGCTTACTGGATTGGCGACCGCGGATGGCCGGAATGATGCAGAAGCCACAGTTGTGATCGCAGCCATGCGAAGGCCGTAGGTAGGCGTAACTGCGCGGCGTCTGTAGCAGGCGTAACAATTCGCCTTGACCTTGCGGCGCGCGGCCACCTGACTCAGGCCGGATTTTGCGACCGCGCAAGGCTTCTTCGACGATGCGGGCGATATTTGAGTAGTCACTCAAACCGAGGAAAGCGTCGACGTCGGGGAAACGCGCTTCAATCTCAGGCAAGAATTTCTGCGGAAGGCAACCCGCCACAATCACCGAGCGTAGTGAACCCGTCTTTTTGGCTTCCAGCAGCTCTTCGATTGCCGTTTCCGACTCCTCGCGCGCGGGCCCAATAAACGAACATGTATTCAACACCGCAACATCAGCCGTGCCGACGTCGCCGGTTAGGGTGAAGCCTTCGGATCCCAGGCGGCCCAGGATGTTTTCCGAATCAATCAAATTGCGAGCACAGCCCAGGTGCACCAGGGCGACGTGAATGTCTTTAGCGGTCATGGCCGAAGCTTGGGAGCTCAGGAAGGCAGTCCGGTCGGACTTTTAGGGGAACCTTATTGCGAAGCGCGCTGTGCTTCCCACTCTTCCAGGGTAAACATCACCTCGCGGGCTTTGGAGCCGACGAAGGGACCCAGCACTCCTTGTTCCGTCATGATATCTATGAGACGGCTAGCGCGGGTGTATCCAATCGAAAGCGCGCGCTGCAGCAAGGACGCCGAACCACGACCAGACTGCAAAATAATGCGTACCGCGTCCTCATAAAGCGGATCGTCAACCTCTGCGGAACCGCCGCTGGCACCTTTCATTTGCACCAGATCTTCGAGGAATTCCGGCTTGCCGTGCTCGCGCAGGTGATCACAGATTTTGCGTACTTCGTCTTCGGAAACAAATGCGCCCTGGCCACGCGTCATGCCACTGGCACCTGGTGGCCGGTAAAGAAAGTCGCCGTTACCCAGCAACGCCTCGGCACCGCCTTCATCCAGAATTACGCGACTATCTACCAAACTGGTCACGCGGAAGGCCATACGGACCGGCAAGTTCATCTTGATCAAACCCGTAACCACGTCGGTAGAAGGACGTTGGGTTGCAACCAGTAAGTGAATCCCAGCGGCACGAGCCTTCGCCGCCAAACGCGAGATCGCAATTTCGACCTCCTTCTTGGACACCATCATCAAGTCCGCCAATTCGTCGATAACCAGGACGATATAAGGAATGGTGTCTGGGAATTCTTCGGAGTCATATTCCTCGCCGACCCGCTTCTTCATTTCGGTGGCGCTCAGATTGTTGTAGTCATTGATGTTGCGCACCCCCGCCAGCTTGAACTGATGGAGACGATCTTCCATTGCGCGCACTGCCCATTCCAGCGTGAAGGGCGCCCGCTTCATGTCGGTAACCACCGGGCAAAGCAGGTGTGGAATGTCCTGATAAAGTTGCAGTTCAACCTGCTTTGGATCGATCAACACCATGCGCACCTGCTCCGGCGTGCGGCGCAGCAACATGGTCAGCAAAATCGAGTTCAGGCATACCGACTTACCCGATCCAGTGGTGCCGGCGATGAGCATGTGCGGCATCTTGGATAGGTCTTCCACCGCATGCTTGCCCAAGGTGTCGCGACCCAAAACCATCGGCAGGCGGTTCTTCTCCCACGCCAAATCGACGCCGTCATAAACATCCTTCAGGCGCACCGGGTCGCGCTTCAAGTTCGGCACTTCAATGCCGACGGTCGTCCGGCCAGGCAACGGATAAACAATGCGCACGCCATGACTGCCCAGCGCCACACC
Source organism: Planctomycetota bacterium (assembly GCA_014382805.1). Classification (GTDB taxonomy): domain Bacteria; phylum Planctomycetota; class UBA1135; order UBA1135; family UBA1135; genus JACNIZ01. The sequence continues at coordinate 8,294 of JACNIZ010000135.1, read as the reverse complement.
GAGGTCGTCGCGCTGGTTGTTTAGCTTTTTGACGGAGACTCCGGCGGCAAGTTTGACTTCGAATAGGGTCAAAGTTGGGCCGCGTTCGGCACCAACGACGCGGCAGTCCAAACCGAAGGCGTCGAAAACATCTTGTAAGCGTCGGCCCAGGGAATCAATTTCAGCTTGGGCCTTGGAACGATCGACGTATTCGCCTTTCTCCAGAATGCTGGGGTCGGGCAGAGAGTCCAAGCGCGGCTTTTTGCGACGTTTCTTCGGCGATTCTTTGTTGAATTCCAGCGCGTGGCTCTTTTCTTTGGCCGCGTCCGAAATCCCGGGCAAGGATCCGGCACCACTAGCGGCTTCCAATTCAGCCAACCGAGCAGCAGAAACGCCTGAAGCTGCGGCAGATGCGGCTGAAACAGCAGGTTTGGCCACCGCCGTGGGCGCGTTTTCGGCTACCTCTTCAGCCACCGGCTGGCTCTTGGCAACGACCGGTATGGCGGCGGGAGCCTTATTTTCAGCTGGCTTTGCCTCACGTTCTACTACAGATTCCAAGCGCTCGCCTTGCACAGTGGCAGGAAAACTTTCCAAGCGCTCCGGCAGGTTGCTCTGATCTGCGCGAACAGAATTTGCCATGCCTGCAACCTTGGAATGATCACCAACTAACTCGGCAATTTTCTCTTCGCTGATTACCTCTCCTGGAGCATGGAATGGCGACAGCAGGCTGCGCACCTTATTCCAAGCACCCTTCACACCGCGCGTCGCCTTTTGATGATTGCGCTTGGTCTGCTCGCGCAAGCTCGGTCGCTCCGGTTGCAACGGCAGGTTCGGTTGACGCAAGCTGGCTCGTCCACGCCGCAGCAATTCGCGAATCAATGGCACAAAAGCCCATTCCGTCGCAAATAGGGACGACAAGCCGGCCAACAGCACCAGCAGAGTAACCACCCCGAATTTACCCAATGCCAAGCGCATATTGGGGTAGTAACGATTTCCAAACCATCCACCAGGGCCATTCGGCAAAACCACTGATGCAACTGGATCACCCTGCAGCCCACGCGCGCACAGAGCTACCGTTACCGCTAATGCCAATACGCCGACCAACTTCAGCAAGGCGCTACTGCCTTCGGAACTGCGCAGCAAGCGCGCAAAACCCCAAAAGATGCCGAAGGATGGAATCAGGTAGGAACCTACGCCCACCAAACGCATCAAGTAATCGGCGATGATGTGTCCAATCCGGCCCGACCAATTGGATCCGGGGTCCCCCGCCGCATAACTCACCAAGGCCACCAAAGTGAAGATGGAAATGGCGATCAACATCATGCCTAGCGGCTGACGTCCACGTTTACCGTGCAGAGCTTCCCAAGTACGTCGGGCTAGCCAAGATATAAGCGAACCAGTACCGACGACCAGCGCTCCCATCCAACCCAGGATGGTGCGTCCGCCTTCGCCCAAGAAGCTCAGATGGTTGGCACTACCTGCCTTTTTTTTGGCCTTAGTTTTGCCGCGCTTCTGAGTGTTCTTCTTCGCCTTGGTCTTCTTTTTTGCTGCCACTTTGCTGACGGAACATGCATGCCCCTGAGCCTCATCCTAAGCGGTTGCTCAGTTCCGTTCCACCACCGAAACGGTTTCTGCGCTCAGTCTGCGCCATTTGCCAGCGTGTAGCGGACCAGCTCAACCGCCAGTTCCGCCTTCGGCAGCGGGCCGACGTCGTGCTGGCTGCCGTCGGATTTGAGAATGGTCATTCGGGATGAGGCCGCACCTTGTGCCTCAGGTCCATTCAACACCACTACATCTAAGCATTTGCGTTGCATCTTGGCGCGTGCATGCTGCAGGCCGTGATGGCTTTCCAGTGCAAAACCTATCACCAGTCGCTGCTGTTTGGTCGCGGCGAGTGTGGCGACAATGTCTGGATTAGGAATTAATTCTAAAAATTGGCCTTCGCCTTCCTGGCGCTTCAATTTTTGCTCAGAGACCTGCTTGGGTCGATAATCTGCGACTGCGGCGACGGCAAACATCGCGTCGCAATCTGGCCATGCGGCGAGACTAGCGTCAAGCATTTGCAGGGCACTTTCGACTTGGACCGATAGCACGCCATCGGGTGGGGTGATTTGCACCGGCCCGCTCACAAGCACCACCTCATGGCCGGCAGCGAGCAGCGCTTGCGCGATGGCGTAGCCCATACGTCCCGAAGATCGGTTCGACAAGAAGCGCACCGGATCGATGGCTTCGCGGGTGGGTCCAGCGGTGACGAGTACGCGCACGCGGAAATGCTAGCAGACGGCTCCTGCAACCGGTTGGACGTCGCCTAAGAGCCGAATTTGGGGTAAAATACCGCATGCTCGGCATACTCCTCCCTGTCATTCTCCCTCTGCTGCCGATTGCGGTAGATCAACCGATTTCAGCCCATCTCGACGTCGCCCCGGCCCCGCTGGTCAACGCAGCCGTCGACGAACCCGAAATCTGGATCGCCTTCCCTACTGAGGGGCAGGCTTTGACCCCCGTGGTGCTGGTTGGACTGGATTTTGCTAACGAGGGTTACGCGCCGCGTTTCGGCATTACTCCATCCATCCCGCTGTTCCAGTTCGGCATCGATTTGCCGTTTCTAGGCCAAGCATCGCTGATGGTGACCACTGCCCCACCAGCCATTTTCAGCGGCGAGGTCGACCTTTATTTGAAGAAGGGTTTGTTTGGTCGCGAGAGCAATCGCTTGACCTTTACTTACCTATAAAGCCACACCCCGATCGCTGCGGCTGGGTTTGCGCCTAACCAGATTGATCATTGCTAGAAAGCCCTACGGAGTTTATTCAACGTAGGGCTTTCATCATGATGGACAAGCAATCGGATCCAAACCAAGGCATTGCCGAATTGCATGAGCACTTGGCTTGGTTTTTAGGACCAAAGGCTGAGCATCGCGGAGTATTTGAGAATGCAATCCTGACCATCCTGCGCGATTATGTGCATTGGCGCGCCAACTATTTTCCGGGTGATCCCATTTTGATCAAACAAGGGATCAAACGTGAACTGCAACCGGGCACGGATCGATTGGCGGACTGTGTACATGAAATGATTGCGCAATTGCGGCGCAACTTTCCGTTTTATAGCCCGCGCTATTTGGGGCACATGTTGTCCGACATCAGCATGCCATCGATGTTGGGCTATTTTGCCGGCATGTTATACAACCCCAACAACGTGACGACAGAGGCAGCACCAGTCACCGTGGAATGGGAATTGGAGGCCTGCAACGCGTTGATGCGGATGTTTGGATATACGCCACCAGCGCAGTTGCGGCCGGACGAGACCGAAACCGAATATCGTCGGCGCTTGGATAACGCCGGAACTTTCGGTTGGTCGCATACCACCTTTGACGGCACCTCGGCGAATATTGAGGCGTTGTGGATTGCGCGCGGGGTGAAGTATGCCCCGTTGGCGATACGCGATGCTGCCCAGACCTTGGACGTTCCTTTATTTGTGCACCTGCCTGGGTCGCCTGCGAGCGAGAGCAATGGAATCAACGAAGCTAAGAGTTTTGCCGACAATGAGGCTAGTTTCATAAAACTTCAGGACGCTCCGCTTGATCAATTGACTTGCTTGCGCCCGGACGAAACTTTGCGTTTGATGGACGCGTACTTGGATGCTGCAACTGCCAAAGCCGGGTCGCGCGCTCGCGCTTGGCAATTGTTTCACGACTCACCGCAAAACATTTTAATCAAAGGCTGCGCCGAAGAGTTTTGCAAAAAGCCGCCACTGATTTTCGCCACAGGCGCGGCCCACTATTCCATCAAAAAGGCCGCCGACCTATTGGGTTTGGGCACCATCAATATGGTTTCAGTAGGGACCGACAAAATGTTCCGCATGGATCCACTGGATCTAAAAAACAAAATTGCCGCCGCGATTGAGGACGGCAAGTCACCACTAGCTGTGGTTGGCGTTTGCGGCACAACCGAAGAAGGTGCGGTCGATCCTATCCATCGTATTTTGCAAGTACGAGAGGAAATCGAAGCCGAATATGGTGTGAGTTTTTGGGTCCACGGCGACGCCGCCTGGGGCGGTTATATCCGCACCTTGTTCGCGCCCACCGACCAAGAGATTGCCGACGTTGAATTTGAGGTTTTTGCCAACCGCCATGATTTTGAATATCCGAGTGAGTCTAGGCTAGCCCTATGGAGCCGCCAGTTCTTGAATTGGGCGCGTGCCAATTTTCCGGACCAACGCGGATTGCGCAAACGCATACGCCAAATCGCCCGCGACTACGGTGCTTGTAGGTATGGCGAAGCTTTGGAAAAATTTCGACAACTGCGTTTGGAGTTGCAAATTGACCTGGACGACACAACGGTGAAGCAAATGACCCAGGACCGCATCTTGCAACGAATTCGTTGCCAGGTGAAGGACCGCGTCCGCATTCGTAAACCAAACGGGGCATTTTTACCGATTCACTATTGCTGGGATAATAAAAGCGTGCATAAGTCATTTTTGGCATTGCCGAATGCCGACTCTATTACTTGTGATCCGCACAAAATGGGCTATGCGGCATACCCGTGTGGGGTGGTGGCGTTTAAGGATGACCGCGTGCGCAAGGTGACACGCCATGAAACTCCATACATCACTTCGATTGAAAACGGCGAAATGGATCGCTACCCACCGCGTTATCCGAAGTGGAGTGAAGAAAAGCAGCGCAACGTGCCATACGTCGAAGCTTTTGCGCCGTTTATTTTGGAAGGGTCGCGGCCGGGTGCGGTTGCGTCTTCATTGTGGTTGGCTACGAAAGTTTTGCCGCCGAACTTTGACGGCCACGGTCGAATCATTCGCTCGACCTTGTTAGCTGCGCGAGAATTGCATGAACGATTGAATGCGTTATCTACATTAAAAAAAGCGGAAGATTTTGAAGTCGTCATGTTGACCGGCGAACCGCCGGATACAAACGTTGTCACTTTTGTGCTTAAGCCGAAGCTCAAGCCGACGTTGGAAAGTTTGAATATACTGACAGAGAGTGTGTACGCCGATTTCCAAATCGACGCTGAACGCGGTGACCGCAAGTTCAGCTACAACCAAGACTTTTTCATGTCGCATACAACCATGCACGCGCCGAGCTACCCCTACTCGACGGTGAAAGATTTAATTTCCGAGCGGTGCGACCTGACTGGTGACGTCGGCGGTGACTATGAACAACATGGATTGTTTGTGCTGCGCGCAACAGTCATGAATCCATATTTGCTAGCAACGCGTGATTTGTCTACGCAGAATGTACTCGAAGATTTTGTTGCGCGATTCATTGCATCGGCGCGAGTTCACGTTGCAACTGTTATATAGCTGGTTGATGGATCATTCTATCCCTTAAACCGGATTAGTTTTCTTAAGCGCAATATGAATATGTAAACCGCAGGCGACACCAAGTAATGCAGCAGGGCTAGCCCCGAATATCAGCATCAGGTAAGACAAGCTCCAAATAGCGCTGAAGAGATTGGTGAAGAAGTCCGGCTGTTGAGAAAGACCATCAGTGAAGGCAGTGGCGATAGCACCTATGATGCCGCCTGCTATCAAAGCACCATACGCCAATAGGAAACCGAAGAAGGCTGAAAAAATAACTCTGGGAAAACGTTGAAACAGTGGCGCCAGGAGTCGACCCAAAAACCAAGCGGCAAGTATGCAGCCCGCTACCCCGATCCCGACACCTGTCGTGTAATGAGTCGCCAACACGCCCATTTGCGCCAGGATGGCGGCGGCAACCACCATCCCGAGCAAACAATATGCGGCAGCAATTTTGGCGACCAGCCTAGATTCCACCGGTTGCGGCAAGTAGCGCGGCGGTGCCACCGACCACTGGCAAGACCAGCTTGGTGGCGTCTAGGTCGATAGAAAGCTTAGTGCCCGGCTTCGGCCAAAGGGTGAAGTCGCGGTCACTTGAAAAAATCATCAGGCCAATTTTTTGACCGGCAGGAATGATTTGATCATCGGGTTGCAAGTCGAAGCTCATGTCCACGAACTTGCCTTTTTTCAGCGGCTCGCTTTCGGTTATCGAAGCGTGATTTTGCGGGTCAGCCCAACCACGCGTGATGATGTTGTCGTTAATATGACCGCCATCTTCCCAAGGCAGTGCAACCAACCAAACCGATAGGTTGGCGGCAGGTCCGTCGGCGGCAACGCGCACAATGATTCGCGCCGTGCCGGACAGGTGCAGTGGAGCAGTCAATTCTTCGGAAACATAAAGCAGCCGGTGCTTGGACTTTTCGGCTTTGGCAAGCTTGGTGCCGGATTCATTGACGTCATCCACTAGCTTTTCAATGCCCTGAATTTTCGCCGCAGCCGACGTCGTCAGCGCGCCATGACCTGCACCGCCTGATCCCAAGTGCAGCATGACCATGTCGGAAAGTGGATTCGGGTAATCGGCGTAGGGTGTAGGATTGCTCTTCTTATCACCCTCGCGCACAATCCAGGAACGCGGCATGTCTTCAACACCATTTTCCACGCCGTACAGATAACGACTGAACCAGCGGTTCATCATGTCTGGAGTTGGCGGGCCGCCATGACCGCCTTGGTGAAAGTACGCCATCACGGGAACGCCGCGCTCCTTCAAGGCTTCATAAACTGAAACACTGTGGTTGGGCATCACGTTCCAATCATTAAAGCCGTGCGAAATCAGCACTGCGGCGTGCACCTTGTCGAGGCGCGCACGGTAATTGCGACTGTGCCAAAATTCGTTGTAATCGCCAGTGACACGATCTTGATTATCATTCATCAGTTCATCGCGCACCGTCTTGTTGCAGCTCTTGCGCATCTTCGGGTCGCCGCTGTGAATGAAGTCGTATAAAACGTCAATGTCCTCGCCCATATACCCGCCGGGGTGGCGGACTAGGCCGTTAGAACGGTAATAATGGTAATAAGAAGTATTCGGCGCATCAGGAATGATGGCTTCGAGCCCCTCCACCCCAGTGGTGGCTGCGGCCAGCGGCAAAGTACCGTTATAAGAAGTACCGGTCATGCCAACCTTGCCAGTCGCCCAATAAGCTTCCACCGTTTCGTCGCCATTTGGGGTGGTGAATCCTATGGCTCGGCCGTTCAGCCAATCGATCACTGCCTTCGGCGCAAGTTCTTCATTTTCGCCGCCGACGGTAGGACAGCCTTGTGACTTGCCGGTTCCTGGCGACTCCGAATGCACCACCGCAAATCCGCGCGGCACCCAAGTGCGCAGCAATGACCGCGAAATCGGCCCTGATCGATCCTGATAGCGGATTTGTGGCGCCTCCTTGCGCTTCGGCGGCTTTTTGCCTAGCTCATGATTCGTATCCCAATAGAAACCATTGCCTCCGGCGACACCCGAAAAATATGGGCTCGTCTCATAAATCACCGCAACTTGCAGCCCTTCACTATCGGTCTGCTTTTGCCGCGTGACGTCGACGTGAACCCGATCGAGCTTGCCGTTGCCGTCGGAATCAAATTCGGTCTCTACCCAGAGTTCGTGCTGGATCCAGTCCTTGGATTCCTTGAATTCGGGCACGTCCGTAGCCAAGCCGTCGACAAAAATGGGCTTGGCGTCGGCTTTGGATTGGGCAACTAGCGGTGTGGACAGGGGCAGCAGAGCTACACCGGTCACCAAAAGGCATTTTGGCAAGGAGATCATGAGGGTCAGGTGGGGTAGTAATTGGGGGTGTCACCAAGGCGACGATGACTCTTACGGAGAAACCGGAGGGTTGATAGCTTAGCTTATGCTCGTCCGGCCGACTCGCGGATTAGCATTTCATCGGCACATAGCCTGGAGCCAACTCCACCCGCTTTAGCCAACCCTGAATTGCAGGGAATTGAGTCAAGTCAAAACCGCCTTCATCGGCGACATGGGTGTAGGCATAGAGCGAGACGTCGGCGGTGGTCAGGGTTTTACCGGCCAAAAATGGGGCGCGCTGGAGTTGCTGCTCGATGACGGCAAGAGCTCTGTTGCCGCCCTCTTGTTTGGCTTCATATTCTCCGCGGCGGTCCTCTGGCAGGCCTAGGTATTTGTTTATGAACCGAGCGACGGCGATGAAGGGCTCGTGACTGTATTGCTCGAAAAATTGCCACTGCTGCACTCTTGCCGCGAGCAGCGGATCGCTTGGATAGAGCGGAGTGTTTGATGCGAGGTAATTGATTATGGCATTGGATTCCGACAATATTTCTCCATCGCCCAAAACCACCACGGGAATTTTTCCATTTGGATTCATTTGCAAAAATTCCGACGTTCGAGTTTCTCCGGCTAGCAAATCTACGTCCACCCAATCCATGGCTTGACCTAACAAACTGCATACCAGTTGAACTTTGTAACAGTTGCCAGATTTTCGGTCGCC
>JACNIZ010000080.1 GCA_014382805.1 Planctomycetota bacterium | reverse complement strand
ATGAGGAAAAAGCCTACGAATACCTTCGTAAAAAGGGGTTGAAGTCGGCTGAGAAACGCTCCGAGCGCGATACCGCTGAAGGTCGAGTGTACTCGTACATTCACCACAATCAGCGCGTAGGCGTAATGGTTGAAATCGCTTGCGAAACTGACTTTGTTGCCCGTGGCGACGATTTTCAGCAGCTGTGTAGCGATTTGTGCATGCACGTGGCAGCAACCGTACCTTCACCGGTAGCGGTAAATGCTGCAGACGTTCCCTCCGACATCGTCGAGGATGAGCGTCGCATTTTGCTGGATTCTGAGGACATGCAAGGCAAGCCCGACGAAATCAAGCAGAAGATCGTGCAAGGACGCATTGATAAGTTCATCAAAGAGCGTGCCCTGCTGGAGCAGGAATACGTGAAGGATCCGTCGATGAATGTCGGCGATCGCGTAACGGCGGCCATCGCCGTGCTTGGTGAAAACATCAAAGTGAACCGTTTCGCCCGCTTCGAACTTGGAGCATAAGGAAACTGCGAGTGACAGAGTCCTCACCCTACAAAGCTAGCCGCCGCTTGCTGCTCAAAATTAGTGGCGAAGGCTTTTCCAAAGAGGGTGAGACTGCTCTGGATACAGAGCGGGTTCGCCGCTTGGCAACCCAACTGCGCGAGCTAACTTCGGAAGGAGTTCAAGTTGCCACCGTCATTGGCGGTGGCAACATTTTGCGTGGTGCTCAAAGCCAACAGCTAGGCATTGAGCGAGGTACCGCCGACTACATGGGTATGCTCGCCACGGTAATCAATGGCATGGCACTTTGTGATGCATTGGAAGCCAACGGCGTGAATACGCGGGTGATGTCTGCCGTGGATATTCACAAAGTCTGTGAACCATTTATTCGCCGTCGCGCGGTGCGCCACCTAGAAAAAGGACGCGTCGTCATATTGGTTGGTGGACTAGGCAGTCCGTATTTCACTACCGACACCGCCGCAGCTCAGCGCGGCGCCGAATTGGAGTGCGATTTGCTGATGAAGGCCACGATGGTGGATGGGGTCTACACCAAAGACCCCAAAAAGTTCGACGACGCCGAATTCCTGCCGGAGTTGACTTTCTCCGAAGTGCTAGAAAAGGAACTGCGGGTTATGGATATGACCGCATTTGCTTTGTGCCGTGAAAACGGCTTACCCATTGTTATTTTTAACATGGATGAGCCGGACGGTGTTGTACGCGCAGCACGCGGCGATAAAGTAGGTTCCAGGATTACCAGCTAACCATGTCATCCCCAATCGAACCCTTCATTGAATCCGCCATCGAGCGCATGGACAAATCGGTCCAGCATTTCCTCGATGAAACCCGTGGCATCCGTACCGGTCGGGCAAGCGCTGGCTTGCTGGACAGCGTACGCGTCGACTATTACGGCCAAAAAACGCCGTTGGGTCAGATTGCCAATGTCAGTGTGGCAGATTCCCGCTGCCTGCTGGTCAAGCCCTTCGACGCTGGCGTTTTGAAGGACATTGAAAGGTCCATTTTGGCCTCAGACCTGGGATTGAACCCAACAATCGAATCTGGTGCTTTGCGCATTAATATTCCTGCTTTATCGCAGGAGCAGCGTCATAAGCTTGCTAGCCGGGTCAAGTCATTGAGCGAAGATGCGCGCGTTGCGATGCGCAACGTTCGGCGCGACGTCTTGCGTGAAATTGAGGTGGAAGCCAAGGACAAAAATCGCGATGTAGTGCTGTCCGAAGATGACGTCAAGCAGGGCAAAACCCGTGTCCAAGACGTCTTGAAGGAGCACGAAACCAAGATTGACGAACTTTGCAAAAACAAAAGCGAAGAGATCATGACTGTTTGAGTCGCAGACGCTACACTTTGCGGCTCGCAGGGCGGCTAACCCCGCCCTCGGGGGCATAACTCAGTTGGTAGAGTAGTTGGCTTTTAACCAATTTGTCCCAGGTTCAAGTCCTGGTGCCCTCACCACACAGCACGGAAGTTTAGGCTTCCGTGCTTTTTTATGGGGTCCGCGTTTGGCCCGGTTCGAAGCCGATGCGGGGCAGTATCGGCAACTTCAATGCTGGCGGCCAAAAACTGATTCCTGCGGTCAGTCCAATCAAGTGCAGTTCGATGCCTTGTTGCCAACCGAGGCTGGCTCCAAGCATAGGCACATCAAGGCGCAAGCCGTCGCCTGCTTGAGTCCAACCGGCCGAAACCGACGAGGTGTAATCCTTGCCAACCGAGTTATGCGACAGTTCGGCATGTAAGCCGGGCACTTGATTCAGAATTCGAGCCACATAAGTATTGCTGTTGGGGCCGGGATAAGCACGGTATTCAAAATCCTCGGCGACTATTTTGGCGTGTTGCAAAATCAATGGAATGCTGCGCGCGGCGGCGGCGCCTTTTTGAATGGCTAATATTTCGACCGGTCGATCCCAGCGCTGTAAATCGAAAGCGCTGGCAGCTGCGATTTGCCAAATTTCTGGGTCAGTATTGGCTTCCACCCGGGTCCAATTGGGCTGGCCTGCTTGGTGCAAGTCGATCCAGCAATGGTCAGCGAATTGGCTGTACCAAGGTTCGCTGTTCGGCAACCGCACCGCTTTGATGACCACCAAATCGAGGTCCTCGCTGGGAATGTCTACTGGAGTGGGGGCGCTGCAACCACACAATAGGCACAGCAACAAAACGGCGAGATGGAGTGGCATATGGAATGAGGTGGGCGCGGCGATGGTGGACCTAAACCGTGGCGCCGGAGTGCAATTTACCCTGCCACGTACCGCGTTCACGCAAGATATTTTCGATCCGCGAATGCACCGAACCGCGACCGGGCCACGGCTTAGGCGCCAAGTATTCCTCCGGCGGCGCTTCGGCGACAAGTCGGTGCACCACCATTTGTGGCGGCAAGTGCTCGACCGCGTCGGCGACCAGTTGGGCATAGGTTTCGGCGTCCAACAGCTCAATGCCTCCCTCCAGCCACTGTTTGGCTAATTGAGTGCGATGCAGCACCATCAGCTGATGGAATTTAATGCCATGTACTTGGGCTT
>JACNIZ010000137.1 GCA_014382805.1 Planctomycetota bacterium | reverse complement strand
AAAGAATGATTGAAGAGGTAAAAACGGATACATAAATCACATTTCCAAGGTAGCCGCAGCGCGCGACGCCCGAGCATGTAAGTGTGGTTGAATTGATCGTTGAAGGCGAGCCCAATGTTTACCAGCCGCCGATCATTCATTCCGTTAGTAATCAATTGGTGGATCAGTTAAAGGTTGAAATGACGGTGCAGTCGGCCGGCCTGGAAATTCGGTACACGGTAAATGGCAAAACTCCGACCATGGATTCGGCGTTGTATACGCGCCCGCTCACGCTCTACAACAGCGCCGACATCATTGCGCGTTGTTTCCATAATGGCAAGGCGGTGACGTCGATCGCGCGACGTTCATTCAAAAAGGTGGTGCCAACTCCAGCCGCCGCCGTGATCGATCCGCAACCCGGATTAAGACTGCGCATCTTCAAGGGTGAGTGGGATCAAGTCCCCGATTTCGACGCGATGAAACCATCGCAAACCGGCGTCGCCCAATCCATCGGCCTACCTCCAGGCGCCACCAACGAATACGAGGGCCGAATTTTCGACGGCTACCTCACCGCGCCGACCACCGGCCTATACCGCTTCTCCCTAACCAGCGACGACGGTTCGCGCATGTGGCTGGACGGCAGAATGCTCATCGATCTAGACGGTTTACACGGCAGCGAAACCAAAGAAGCCACCGCCGCTTTGTCCGCAGGCCCCCACGCCGTCCGCATCGAATACTTCAACAAAACCGGCGGCGCGGCACTGAACCTGCAAATGTCGGAAGTTACTCAGCCGTGGCGAACTGCTAGTGGTCTTTATCACTAGCTGTGTGCTCCCGCACCTGCCTACACCGCAGTGCCAATGAAGAAACTTACGATCCCGTTTGCAGATGCCTTGCTTTTGTTGGGATTGGTTTTGTTGTTTTCGGTTTTCAATCGCAAATCAGATAGCACTGAATCGTTAGCCGATGTAGTGCAACTGAGAGCAAACGGCGCAGTTTTATGGAATGGGCTAGAGGTCGATCAATTTTCCCAAGAACATATCGAATATTCTCTGAGCGTCGAAATTGCAGAGAGGCTGCATCAAAAGTTTAGATCGGAGGCAAAGTGTGAATTGATCCACTTGAATGTGGATGGCCAATCCTTGATCGGTTGGAATAATCGATTGGTGGATGTGATTTATGGATTGATAGACTTCGAACTTTGTAATTGGAAGACTTTGCGCTATCAAGTGGATCAAGAAGAAGCGGCTGTGGTAGAAGTCGGGTTGTACCGGCGCGCGCGGCAAATTACCGCGGAATTGCTGAATGAAGAAGACCTTGATCCTGGAGAATTCCAACCCTTCCTTTTTTTGACTCCAAAAAATGCTGAACTGCCGCTCGGTGTTAGGTGCTTAGACGAAGGCGTGTGTTTTGCCGTCACCCATGGCGGCCATTATCCACTAAAGAAAGCTCGGGCGTGGATGCGAAATATGTTTGGCCCTAAGGCGCAAATTGGCTTCGAGCAACGACTCGAAGCAGTGGCGGAATATCTGCCATGGATGGATGAAGCCACCATTCAGGAATATTGCGACGTCATCCGGCTTACTGTCGATGGGCGAGTTTCCTTTAATGGCAAACCACTCAGCAAGTTTGATGACGAGCCCTATGATTACTTAAAATATCGTCCTTTGGCTCACGCTGCGAGCGATCGGTTTAAGGCAGAGGCGTCGAAAGAGAAGTTGCTCATCCTTGTAGACGGAGGCGCTTTTTGTGGTTGGTTGGAACATGTTCGAGATTGGGTTTGGGGCGCTTGGGAGTGGACCAGAACTCCGTGGAAGCAAACCATTCTCCAAGTCGTTGGTGAACAACCGCAAAAATTCGAAGTGGACCTCATTTTTTCCACCCGAGTGGTTGATTTCCTAATTCGCGATCAAGGCGAGGGTGAGCTTTCCATCTGGAACCCGGGATTGGATCACTCGGGCACTCCACGACCAGAGTTCGGGATGAGCTGCTTAGGCCAATTCGGCAGGGCTCAAACCTTGATGGAAGCCAGAACTCAACTACGACAAGTCTTTGGACCGCAAGCCGAAGCAGGGATTCCTCAACGGTTTCAAGTTGTATTGGAAGCGAGCGATGCTGGCCTTACTGAACCTGTCGAGTAATCCCAGTCGTCAGCCGCTTTGATCCGTTAGGACGAAGCTCGAGTCCTTGGCAGTGCAGGGTTGCGCCTGCAAGTGGCAGAGGGATGTATACCTCCAACTCAGCCAATCCAGGAATTGGTACGGTGCTGGCTCCAATGAAAATGAAAGGGCGGTCCAACAACACTGGACCAAAAATGGTGTAGCTCGGGCCGTCGCCAAAGCGCGACATCCAAAACTGAACGGTGCCACCGGGTTGGCATGGGTGGGCACTTAGTGTCGCGGTGGAACCGGCGACTAAATTATGCACCTGCAGCCATGGCGATGGCGCGCCCCACATTTGCACGCGGCCGCCTTCGCTTGAACCATGGTTTGCACTTCCGATCAAAAAGTCGGGGACCAAATCACGGTGGCCGTCGCCAATACCAGCCATGCTGCTTGGAAGATTTTCGAAGGATTGTGTGCCAGCAATGAGCCCAATCACAGCGGCATTTACGCCGGAATAGAGTTCGACTTTACCAGCGTTAGTTATGCCGTTTGGGTCGCCGTCGGGAGAGGCTATTAAATAATCGGGGATGCCATCTTGGTCGTAATCACCGGCGGCGGCGACGAGTTGGCCGAAGCGCTGGCCTGCGGAATTGCCGGAGTGGGAGCGCAGCTGGGTTAGGTTGCTGCCGTTATAAATCCGCGCTTCGCCGACACCGATGGAACCAAGTCGCGGAGTTGTGGGCGCACCAATTACGAAGTCAGGAATTGCGTCGGCGTTGATGTCGCCGATCATGGCGATGCTGGCGCCGAATCCTTCACTGCCAGTATTTTGCAAAGTGGATAAGGTTGCGCCATCGACGCCGGAAAAAAGAATGACCAAGCCACCGCTAATACCGCCCGGTGCACCAGCCAAAAAATCAGCGGCACCATCGTTGTTGTAGTCGTGAATGCCGGCCATCCCTTCGCCGAAATCTTCCCATTGCGCTTGGGCAAAAATTTCAAAACGCAGTGCTCCAGTTGCACCCGAATGCAAACTTACAATTCCATCTTGATGAATGGAGTGCACTAAAAAATCGGGCACGCCATCGCCGTCGGTATCATCGATGCTGGCGATACTCCAACCAAAATATTGCGACGCGTAGTTGCCGTTGAGCACATAAAGTTCGCTGAAATCGGCACCGGAAATAACCTTCACTTCGCCCTTGTTGGAATTTGTGTACGGGGTGCCAGCGGCAAAGTCTGGAATGCCATCACCGTTGACGTCGCCGATACTGGCTAGTGAATGGCCGAATCGTACGCCGCCATTGACGCGTGCAATTTCGGACTTGGTGGAGCCGCTAAAAACTTCGACCTTTTTCACTCCGGGAGAGGAGACTGCAAAATCGTCGGTTGCATCACCATCCACATCGCCGATCCACGCGACCTGGGCACCGTATTGATAGTAGTTGCCCAGAGAATTGTCTTCCCAAATAAGCTCCGGAGGATCGGGTTGCTGCGCGCTAGCCAACGAGCCGAGCAGCATGCCCCACAGCAAGGGGAGGCCGAAGGAGGTCATGCCATATTGTCGCAGAATTCTGCCCCTGCGCTAGCGGATCTCGGCTTTCCCGAAAGCGGGTTGCGAGGTTACTGAACTTGGCGACTAAGCCCAGTCGACAATTGTTTGCTGCTGTTCGCACGCAACTCCACCGCCTGACAATGGAGCAGGCTTCCGAATAGCGCGAGCGGGATCGGTACATCCAATTCGGCTCGTCCATTTATTCCGGCGGCGCTGGTTCCGATATGGAAAAACGGGCGGTCCAACAGCACCATGCCGACAATCGTAGAGCTTGGTCCACTGCCTAAACGCGACACCCAAAACTGCACGTTGCTGCCCGCTTGGCAAGAGCTTGCGCTAAGAGTGGCCGTTGCGCCAGCCACCAAATTAGCGACTTGCAGCCAAGGCGAAGGTGCGCCCCACATTTCGACGCGACCATTTTCGGCGGAACCCCAATCATAAATCCCGACCAAAAAATCCGGGTAAAGGTCGCGGTGGCCGTCGCCGTTGCCGGCTAGGCTGCTCGGGAAATTGCCGTTGGATGAAGTCCCGGCCGCAGTGCCAAGGATGGTGAGATTGGCGCCAGAGTAGAGCTCAACTTTGCCGGCGTTGGAAATGCCGTTGGGATCGGCGTTGGGCGATGACACCAAAAAGTCAGCGATGCCATCTTGGTTGTAATCACCACCGGAGGCGACAAGTTCACCGAAAAAATCGCCGGTCGAGCCGCCAGGCAAGTAGTGCAACTGCGCCAAAGTTGCGCCGCTATAAATGCGCACTTCACCGACGTTGCCATTGCCCAGTCGCGGTGTACGAGGCGCACCAATCGCGAAGTCGGGGATATTGTCGCCGTTGACGTCGCCGAGCGCTGCGATTGAAGCACCATATTCTGAACTACCGAACTCCTGCAGCGACGCCAACTCAGCGCCGTTATTGCCGGAGTAAAGAGTGACCTCGTTGGCTCCGGGCGCGCCAACCAAAAAGTCAGCAGCGCCATCGTTGTTGTAATCGTGGATGCCGACCAGACCCTCGCCGAACTCATCCCATTGCGCTTGAGCATAGATTTCGAAACGCACCACCCCATCCACACCGGAATGCAAGCTGATGATGCCATCTTGATCGTAAGAACGCACCAAAATGTCAGGCACTCCGTCGCCGGTTGTGTCGTCGATGCCGGCAATTCCCCAACCAAAATAATGATTGGTGTAGTTGCCAGTCAGTTGATAAAGCAGACTGAAATCTGCGCCTGAAAGGACGTCGACGTAGCCGGTGTTGCTGCTGCTGTAAGGCGTGCCGGCGGCAAAATCGGGAATACCGTCGCTATTGACGTCGCCGATGCTGGCTAGCGAGTGGCCAAAGCGCACGCTGCCATTCACGCTTGCGATTGCCGACTTGGTCGAGCCGCTGAAAACTTCGACCATCTTCGCGCCGGGAGAGGAAATGGCGTAATCTTCTGCGGAGTCGCCATCTACGTCGCCGACCCAATCGACGCGCCAGCCGAAGTGGTGGTAGCCCGAAAGCGAGTGATCCTCCCACAGAATTTCCGGCGGATCCGGCTGCTGTGCGGCGGTGAATGAGCTAAAAAATAAGCCCCACAGCAGAGGGAGGGTGAAGGAGGTCATTGCAACATTGTCGCAGAAATCCGTATTTGTGCGCGCGGATGTGCGGGCTCTACAAGCACCTCGGCTAATTGATTGAAGGGGCGTTTGCCATCGCGATCAATGCTAGATAAACCAATCTCCCGACCGATTGCATCCATTCGCTTTGGATTTTGTCGGCAGTGTCAGTCATTCGGTGATAATCAGGATGGTTTTCGCCACCGTAGAAGCACAGGATGGGAACCCCTGCTTTATAAAACGGATATTGATCACCTGCGCCTAAATGGGCATTTTTGCCGTCGACTAGAGTGTATCCAATTTCATCAGCAGCGCCTTTGGCTGCATTCCTCAGAGTCGCTGGCATTTCTTCCAGCAACATCACGGTCAACGCGTCTACGTCGCCGCGCCCCATCATTTCGAGGTTGATCATAGCGACAGTTTTTTCGAGCGGCTTGACGGGGTTTGCTACGTAATGCTTCGAACCCAATAGGCCTCGCTCTTCGGAGCCAAATGCCATGAACAAAATGGATCTTGCGGGCGCGGTCTTTGCCATCGCCAGTGCCTGTGCGACTTCAAGCATGACAGACGTGCCAGAAGCGTCGTCGTCAGCTCCTGGGTAATAGCCTAAGTTCTTGCTTGGCTCTAGCTCTCGACCCTTTTCCTTACCCAAGTGATCGTAATGTGCGCCGATGATGATCCACTCGTCTTTCAGTTGTGGGTCAGACCCCGCAAGCATGGCCAAAACATTGCGGCTATACCCTTCGGAAATGGAGAAGTCTTGGTAGTAACTGCCATCCCAGCCACCACCTTGCAAACCGTATTCTTCAAACAAACCAGCAAGGTATACACCAGCCAAGCGCTCACCTTCGGTGCCGGCACCTCGGCCGGAAAAATCTTCAGCGGTCAAGCGATCAACGCTACGTTGAATGTCCGCCGCCAAAATTGACTGCAGCGGACCGGTGGCAGTTTCGCTTTTCGAGCATGCACTGCCAAGAGCTGCTACCACGATGGCGACGCAACATGTATTTGCAAAACTCATATTGCCACCACCCAAAGTTAAGCCGACGGCATGCAAGCCGGACCGCTCGGTTCGAACTGTTTGTAGGTCAGCAGGAATTCTTGGTGGCCGAGTTGTTCGCTTTTTGTGAGCGTGCCCGCGGAAGTCGCGAGGACCAAGTCGTGCAATTCGCTAGAAACCTCTTCTAACGAAATTTGGCCGGACAAAATAGCGCCAGCATTGACGTCCATGTCGTCGCCCATTCGGGCGTAGGTTTGCGGGTTGCCGCAGACTTTGATGACCGGAGAAACCGCACTACCGACGACCGACCCACGGCCAGTGGTGAAAATTATGAGGTGGCAGCCACAAGCAATCATTTCGCCAATTTCGCCGACGTCGGAAATGTTAGGGAAGCCGAAACGCACTTCGCCGTCGGGGATGACGTCGAGTAGATACAGCCCGCCTCTCGGCGGTACGTCGCCGGGTTTGATTAAACCATGAATGGGGCCGAAGCCGCTTTTTGCGTAGGCGCCCATCGACTTTTCTTCTTGCGTAGTCAATTCACCCTCGGAGTTGCCACTGGCGAAACTGCCGTGGCCGAGCACGTCGTAATAGATGCGTGCTTTGTCGACCGCCGAGACTATTTCAGCTCCAAGTTCAGGAGTTACAGAGCGCCGTGCCAGGTGATGTTCGCAGCCGATTAATTCACCGGTTTCTTCAAACATGCAAGCCGCGCCTTGGTCCACCAATTGATCAAAAACCTGACCGACGGCCGGGTTGGCAGTCACCCCGCTAGTTCCATCGGAACCACCACAAATGGTTCCAATCACCAACTCATTGACGTCCATGGGCACGCGCTGTTGCAGATCTAATTCAGCACGCATTTCAGCAGCCAACTCACGGCCACGCTTCACTGTAGCCAAGGTCCCACCTTTTTCTTGGATCACCAAAACTTCCGCGCGACGACCACTCGCTACCACTGAAGCAGCTAACTGTTGGCGGGCAAAACTTTCACAACCTAAACTCACCAACAGCACCGCGCCCACATTTGGATGAGTGCAGATTTGTTCCAAAACTCTATGCGCATAACTGTTCGGATAACAGCCAGGGAAGCCAATCAAATGCACCCCGTTTTCGCGCAGCGGCATCGTGATTTCACGTGCAACGTGATGCGCACACTCCACCAAATAAACCACCGCAACTACATTGCGGATGCCTTTACGGCCATCCTTTCTAAGAAATCCTGTGAGTGCAGTCATCAATGTTTAACGCATGCGAGGGTGACTTATCAATTCACCGTGTTGATAAGTATGAATGTAGTCGCTCTCCAAATTATGCGTATGCACATAATCGCCCACAGCGACGTCGGCAGTTAAGGAACCGATGGGTTCGCCGAACTTAATGATTTTGTCACCAGTCGAAAGTGCGCGTAGGGACAACTTTGATCCCAACGCAGCATCGGTGGTTAGCTCGAACGAAATTTCTCCGCAAACAACAAAAGTACCAGCGGGCAACTTGCGTGTGGCCACGCAAATGTTGTCATCCGGATGGATTTGCAACACGTCTAAAGATTGGGGCATGGAGGTTAGGCCGGTGGCGACTTGAAGGCTTGGAGGCTTGGAGGTGGGCTGAAAGGCCGAGAGGCTAGGAGACTTGCAATCCGTAAATGCGTTGCGCATTGGCGGTGAAGAAAGCGTGTTGGGTCGACTGGGATTGCGTCGCCATGAGTTGTTTGGCGGTTTGCGCCCAGCTCGTCAAATTGACTCCAGCCAACAAACTCACCGGCCAATCGCCACCGAACAAAATGCGTTCAGCGCCAAAGTGGGAAGCAACATGATCCAAGACAGGTTGGAGTTGCGTCACCGGGTCGTCGTGTGGTTGGAGGTGGTTGACCAGACCGGACACCTTACAGGCTACATGAGGAAGCTCGGCAAGGCGAGCGGTGTATTCCTGCCACGCCGCCATCGCGTGCGGATCAGACAGCGGCGGGTTGCCGCAATGATCAAGAATAAAGGTGGTGTGCGGCGCGGCTATGGCCATATCGATGGCCAGCCGCAGCTGATCGTGGCGCACGCAAATGTCAAAAGTCAGGCCCAATTCGCCGAGGCGGCGCAGGTTGTAATGGAACAAATCCGACTGGCTGGTGGAGTCATCAACAGCTTGCAATAAACGTCGTATTCCAATCAACTTAGGGTGCTTGACGCGCTCCAAATGTTGGTTGAAATCGGCGTGCTCTGGGCGTCCAGAGGCGATGACGGCCAAAATCCCGGTGCTGGGATCTTGCGCGAGTTCACAAAAATATGCGGCCTCGTTCAGCTGATCCTTTTCAGCCACATCCACTTCCATGAATATGCTCGAAACCACGCCGACGTCGTCCGCCTCGGCCTTGTAGCGCGCCAAATCAAAATCATGATTGAGCAGCGGCGCGTCATCCAACCACGGGTAGTGGAAGCGCCGGGGCTCGATTAGATGTTGGTGGGTGTCGATCATCGCGGGTTGGGTTTTGAGGGGCAACCCATCATTTTGGGCTTGCCATGATGGTTGTTAAAAGCCGGGCATGCTGCAAATGCCGCCGTCGATGGGGTAGGCCGAGCCGGTGATGAATTTCGCGTCATCGCTGCACAAAAAATGCGCGAGCGCGGCCACTTCTTCGGGTTTTCCCATTCTTCCAATAGGTTGATATTCGCTGAGCAGGCGAAACATTTCCTCTTTTTTGTCGGAGTAGTTGTCGTTGATGAAACCGTCGACGAATGGAGTGTGAATGCGCGCCGGGCACATGCAATTACAGCGCACGCCTTTTTTGGCATAGTCGATGGCGACGGAATAAGTCATCGTAAGCACCGCGCCTTTGCTGGCGGAATAGGCAAAACGATCTTTGATGCCGATCAAACTTGCGATGGACGCCAAGTTCAAAATCACACCGCCCCCTTGTGCCGCCATGCGGGGTGCGGCGGCACGCAAACCATTGGCGACGCCTGCAATGTTGACTTTGTAAACGCGGTCCATTTCTTCGGGCGTGGTTTCTTCCACCGTGCCGACCGACGCAATGCCCGCGTTATTCACCATGACGTCCACCTTGCCGCGACGTTGTTGCAGTTCGGCATAAGCAGCCTCCACCGCACCGGCGTCGGCGACGTTTACCGCCATGACTTCGGCGCTACCACCTAAATTGTTATCGCCACTTTGCGCAGCATTTTCAATCTGCTGCAAAGTCTGCGCGGCGGCGTCGGCATTTAATTCCCACACCGCCACATGCGCGCCGGCCGACGCAAAGCGTTTGGCGATGGCTTGACCGATGCCGCTTCCAGCGCCGGTAACGATTGCAGTTTTTTTTGACAGGTTAAAGAACGAGGTCATGGTTTTTAGAAGGCGGAATCTAAGGTGCAAGCGCGGTCGAGATGGGTGTAGCCACCGTCGACGTAAATGATTTGACCAGTAGTGTGGCTGCTGCGACCACTGGCCAAGAACACCACCATGTCGGCGATTTCTTCGCAGGTGGTCATGCGCCTACCCAGTGGAATTTTTGCGCCGATGGCATCGCGTGCGGCGGCGGGGTCGTCGGCGACTTGATTGAGCCAGCGTTCGTACAGCGGCGTCCAAACGTCGGCGGGGATGACAGTGTTGACGCGAATGTTGGCGTCGGCGAGTTCGATGGCCCAATCGCGCGTTAGTGAATTCATGCCGCCTTTACTCGCTGCGTATCCATTGGTACCGCCTTGACCCGTTTCGGCAACTTTTGAACCGATGTTGATGATGCAACCTTGACTGGCGCGCAAGTGCGGCAGCGCGGAATGGGTGCAGGCGTAAATCTGGGTCAGGTTTTTTTCTAGTGAAGCACGAAAAGCGTCGACACCGGCGTCCAGGCTGATGCTGTCATTGACGCCGGCGTTGTTGATCAAAATGTCCAAGCTGCCGTGGCGCTGCACCGTCATTGCGACGGCTTGCTGCACCTGTAATTCGTCAGTCAGTTCTACCTGCACAAAATCGGCGCGCAGGTCAGCCGCTTGCAACTCATCTAAAATCGGCTGCGCTTTTTTTGCACTGCGTCCAGCGATGACTGCAATCACGCCTTCCGCCGCCAAAGTGCGGGTGATGGATTCACCAATGCCGCTGGCACCGCCGGTGATCAGCGCGACTTTGTCTTTGAGGTGGAGTTCCATGTTTATTCAGTTTTTAACGCCATGCCCGCGCCGGGGCAGCGCGGAGTTTGGTAAACGCCATTTTGCACTTGCGCCGGATCGACGAATCGCGACTGCAAATGTGGAATGTATTCCAGCATCGCGGCCGGCAAACCGAGCGCAATGTGATTGAACAGCACCAAATGTTGATGCAGTTGCCCCATGTCGCCGACGTGGGGAATGAGTTGCAATCCAGCGCGGCGCGCCATCATGCTGACCAGTAAAAATTCGCTGACACCGGCGACGCGCATGGCGTCGACTTGAACAATGTCAACCGCGTTAGCTTGCATGAAATTTTTGAACAGGACTCGATTGCTAATGTGCTCGCCGACCGCCATTTTGCAGCCGTGCGGGCGTATCAATTCGGCCAAACGCTGATGGCCGAGCACGTCGTCGGGGTGGGTGGGTTCTTCAATCCAATAAACGCCCAGTTGCGCGAGTTCCAGACAGGCAATTTTGGCTTGCGGCCAGCGCCACTGCTGATTGGCGTCGACCATAATTTTGACGTGGTCCGGTACCGCGTTTTTGACTAACTGCAGGCGGCGCAGATCACGTTGGAGGTCGGCGGAACCGACTTTAAGTTTCATTGCAGTGAATCCCGTTGCCGCTGCCGCCGCCGCGTTTTCAGCCAACTGTTCGTCGGGGTAATCGAACCATCCCACCGAGGTGTCGTAGCCTGGGTAACCGCTTTGCAAAATCGCCGACCGCGCTTCGCGACTGCTGCGCTCTTGTTGCAGCAAGGCCCGCGCGTCCTCCGCGTTGCAGTAGTCTTCCACCCACGAAAAATCGATGAGGTTGATCAGCGCTTCATCGTCCAACGAAAGCAACAGCTCCCACAACGGTTGGCGACGACTGCGCGCCCACAAATCAAAAGCCGCGTTTGTTACCGACGCCAGCGCCAAATGAATCGCGCCCTTGTGCGGACCCAACCAGCGCAACTGCGCGTCGTCGGCGAGCTGTTTTTGCACCGCGCCAAAACGCGCCATTAGTGATTCCACATCACTACCGGCAATTTCCAGCATGGTCAGCGCCAACCGACCAGCAAGGTCGGCGACGACGTCATTGCCATCGCCCAAAGTGAAGGCGGCACCTTCGCCGATTAAATTACCGGTGGGATCATCCGCCAGCTCATCACCAACTAATTGAGTGACCGCATACGAATATTCCGGATTGCCATGCACCGCATCGGTACCACTACCGTCGGCTAAATCAAAGCGACGGTCTTGGGTTTGCACTGCGAGTATTTGCGTCATTGGCGAAGGATGTGGGCGACGGAATCAGCGCCCGCTTAGGGCAAATGCATGACCTGCTCCATGCCCATCCACTGCGCACCTTCCGGCGTTCCAGGAATGCGCTGCTGGCAGGCGTCGGTAATCGGCCACCACTTATCGCGCGTGGTTTCATCCTCGGCAATGCTCGCCATGTCGCCTTCAAAGTCCTTGCCGACGTACTTAAAGGTGCTGATCAAGTACAACTTGCCGCCCAATTCGGTGCGGTAGATGCGGTAATCGCGGATGTTTGCTTTTTCAATGGCGGCCAAAACTTCCGGCCACACTTCGGCGTGCAATTCGCGGTAAAGCTTCTCCTTTTCAGGAATCAACTCGATTACCGAAGCGTAAAACTCGCCGTCGGCAACGGCTGATCCATCGGGGTTGGTAGGTCCGTAAACGGCGTCGGGATGTGGCATGGTGTTTTGGCAAGCGCCGAGCAGCAGCATGCTGATTGCAGCAAGTAGGAACTGTTTCATCAATTACTCAGAGCTAGGGTTGGTTAATGGAATTGGGAGTAAAGGAAGACCATGGTTACGACCAAAATGCCGGCCAGCAAACGCGGATCGCCGAGTTTGGTGCGGCCGGGAATCATCAGCGGCGACCACGGCTTGTCCCAAACCAGTTTTTGACGATCGTCGTGTGGGTCCGGCAACAAAAGACTGGTGACGACTTGAATGGCCACGCAAATCATCATCAAGATGAACGCCATGGTCATGAATCCGCCGGGTGGTTGGTGGATGAGTTCGTCGGGGAAATCGGCGGCTGGGCGCAGAGTTTTCCAAGCGAAGACGACGGCACCTAGGGTGGAGCCACTGACCAGCGTGATCGCTGCACCGCGCGAACTGGCGCGTTTCCAGAAGACGCCAAGTACAAACACACAAGTGATCGGCGGTGCGATGTGGGCGATGATGTCGTTCAGCGCTTCGAACAAGCTGGAATAGGAGTTGATTGCCGGCACTAGGAAGACGGCGATGATTAATGCAATCACCGCAGATACGCGACCGGTGTTGACTAGCTTGTGGTCGCTTAAATCTGGCTTGAAACGTTTGACGAGATCGTAGCTGACGAGCGTCGAAATCGAATTCAACGCGCCGGAAACAGTGCTCATTAGCGCCGCCATTAACGCCGCCACAATCACGCCGCGCATGCCGATGGGCAGCAGCTCGGTGATCATCACTCCATAAACGCCTTTGGAGTTGATCTCGCCGTTTTCATCCAGCGGCAAGGTGCTGAGGTCCATGTTGCCGTCCTTAAACAGCGCCCAAGTCATCAAACCTGGCAGCACAAACAAGAACACCGGCAGAATTTTGATGAAGCCGGCAAACAGCGGACCTTGGCGGGCGTGGAATTCGTCTTTGGCGCCGAGTACACGTTGCACGATGGTTTGGTCGGCACACCAATACCAAATGCCGATGACCGGATAGCCGAGCATCAGCGCAAACCATGGTAAACCGCCGTCGTCGGGGCCGGCCGGACGCAGCATGGAAAGTCGATTTTCCTCGCCGCTGGCGCTAAGAATATTTTTCATGTACTGCCAAGCGCCGACGTCACCGCCCGCGCTACCCCCTGCGCCATCCGCCGCCGCGCCCAAGCCTGCCGCCGCCGATGCGTCTCCGAGTTGCGTCCAAGCGTAATAAGTAATCGTCGCCGCGCCGAGGAGTAGCACCACGGTTTGAATGGACTCAGTGATCACCACCGCCAGCAATCCGCCGATTACGGTGTACAAACCGGTTAGCGCGCACAGCACCACGATGCTCCAGATCATGTCGATCCCTAGCATGGTCTCCAGAATGATGCCGCCGGTCAGCAGCGCAAATGCAATGTGAATCGTGATCGCCGAAACGATGGAAATCAGCGCCAGCCAGTCGCGGCACATGCGGTTGTAGCGCTTTTCTAAAAAGTCAGGCAGCGTGGAAATGCCGGAGCGGATGTAAAACGGCGCGAAAATAATGCCGAGCAAAACCAGCGTGAAGGCGGCGAACCATTCATAGTTGCCGTTGAGCAAGCCGCTATCAAATCCACTTTGTGCCAAGCTGACCAAGTGCACGGTGGAGATGTTGGTCGCAAAAAGCGCTAGGCCGATCGTGCCCCAACTCAGCGACTTGCCCGCCAAAAAGTAATCGCTGGCTTCGCCTTTGCGGCGCTTGTGGTGCAGTGCGGCGAACAAGCCAACCGCGACGATGCCGACCAGGTAAATAACGGCGACGGCAATGTCGGTGTTGCCGAGTTGCAGCTTGGTCATTTCAACCGCTTCCAAGTGACTCTCTTGGATGACAGCCGATGGCGGGGGGGCGGCGGCAAGGCGGTGCAGCATCACTAGCCATATTAGCGGGGTTTAGGAATTTTTCGTGTGATGTTTGCCCTTCACCTATAAAACTCCGTCGGTCGTGGCAGTCGCGGTTAAAACATAGGTATGTTGCGCGCACTCAGCTCCATCGTTCTCTGTTTGACGTCGGGATTTTTTCTACTCGCCTGCCACGCGCCGACGTCGTCGGGCGAAAATTTGCCGGAAGTTGCGGCCGAGGCTGGCGGCGGTCATGCCGAAGATCGTCATTATGAAGTTCCAACCGATCCGGCGGTGCTGGCGAAGCTGGAGCAGTGGCAGGATTTGAAATTTGGTTTGCTGATGCATTGGGGGGCGTATTCGCAATGGGGCATCGTCGAATCCTGGTCGTTGTGCGGCGAGGACGAAGGTTGGTGCCAGCGCTCGATCGATGATTACGACGAATACCGACGTCAATATGAAGCCTTGGCCACGACTTTTAACCCTACCGGTTTTGACCCGCAGCGGTGGGCATTGGCGGCCAAAGATGCGGGCATGAAATATGTGGTTTTCACCACCAAGCATCATGATGGTTTTTGCATGTTTGATACGCAGTTGACCGACTACAAAATTAGCGGCAGCAAATCTGCGTTCAAAGATCACCCGCGCGCCGATATCGCGAAATATGTTTTTGATGCGTTCCGTGATCAAGGCATGTGGGCCGGCGCGTATTTTTCCAAGCCGGATTGGAATAGCCAAAACTATTGGTGGGGGCGCTTTCCCAATTGGGATCGCGGACCAAATTATGATTTAGAAAAATATCCGCAGCGCTGGGAGCGGTTTATTGAATTCACTCATGGGCAAATTGAGGAATTAATGACGCGCTATGGCAAGATTGACATTTTGTGGTTGGACGGCGGCTGGGTGAAAGCGTCAGATGAAGGATATTTGGCGGAGTTGCGGGCGGATCCGAAATACAAGTTCCGCAATTTGCAAAGTCAGGATATACGCATGGATGAAATGGTGAAAATGGCGCGAGGTCATCAGCCTGGTTTGATCGTGGTGGACCGCGCGGTTGCGGGCCCGAATCAGAATTATTTGACGCCGGAGAACCGAGTGCCGGAAACGGAGCTGCCATTTCCATGGGAAAGCTGCATCATTTCGGGCGGTGGTTGGAGCCACACTCCAAACGCGAAGTACATGAGCACGCGCCAGGGCGTTCACATGTTGGTCGATATCGTCGCGAAGGGTGGAAACCTTTTGCTAAACGTCGCCCCCGGCCCCGACGGCAAGTGGCAGCAAGGCGCTTACGATTTGCTGGCGGGGGGGGGGGGGGGGATGGGGGTGAAATCGCAAGCCAGCTACGGCGCCCGCGCGCGTGCGCCGTTCAAACCAAACAAAGTTCTCATTT
>JACNIZ010000009.1 GCA_014382805.1 Planctomycetota bacterium | reverse complement strand
GGGGACCGCCCAGGGGGGAACGGAGGCCACTGGGGGAAGGAAGAATGGAGTTTGGGGA
The DNA here is from genome assembly GCA_014382805.1 of Planctomycetota bacterium. Lineage (GTDB taxonomy): Bacteria > Planctomycetota > UBA1135 > UBA1135 > UBA1135 > JACNIZ01. The sequence continues at coordinate 2,958 of JACNIZ010000009.1, read as the reverse complement.
GGAACTGGGGGGGACAGGGAGGGGCGTTTATGATGCTATTGTATGAAGGAAATACGGAATTCGTCGCAGATGCCGTGGGTGATTGCCCATCGCGGAGCGAGCGCGGACTCGCCTGAAAATAGTGGCCCGGCAATGGAATTGGCCCAGTCCATGCAAGTGGATGCCATTGAAACCGACGTGCGCTTATCTGCCGACGGAGTACCGGTGCTATGCCACGACCTGAATTTGCAGCGCTTGACTGGCATTAACGCTTGCGTGCATCAACGCACTGCCGAGTTTCTTGCGCGGACTCCATTGCTCAGTCAAAACAATGCCGACGCTGGCTGCATCCTGACTTTGCAAGATTTGTTGCAGCGTTTCGATCGCCAGCCCTTTTATTTGGAGATGAAGGACGAGGCCAATTTGGGCGATGATTTGCGTCGCAAGCTGGCTGAGGAAACAGTGCGCATGGCGCAAGCCGCCGCCGGGCCGCCGCCGATGTTATTGAGTTTCAGCGACTCGTTATTACAATTTGCGAATGAGGTGCCGGGCTCAAAATTATTGCGCGGTCGCAATATGACTCATGCTGATCTGCATCCTTATGACTTTTTGTCCTGCGCGGTGGAAGCGCTGACCGCGCAATTTGTCGCCGCAGCCCATGCCGAAGGCCAGCCCGTTATTTGCTTCACGGTGAATGAAGCCGATCGCCTGCAACTCGCCCTGCATTGCCAGGTCGACGGCATTATTTCCGATCGACCGGATTGGCTGCGGCGCGAATTGCAGGCCACGGCGGGCTAGGCGCATTTCTGATCAACGACCTTCATTCGCCCGCCGCCATGCTTCCCACTTTGGCCCCACGCGATCGAATTCGGGCGGCATTAACATTGCCGGGTCCAGTTGATTCATCGCGTCGGTTAAGCGCTGAGACGCTTGCGTCCTTCCCAATTCATCCAGTTTGGCCTTGAGCAGCTCGGCAGTGGTCACGGGTGAGTGATTCATGCCGTCCAAACTGGCGGCGGAATTTGGGTTCTGAGCAAAGGATTGCAGAGTTTTCTCCAAGGCCATTTCCCAATCGCCGCGCTCATAAGCCAAACGCGCCTGACCGGCGATGGCCAGGGCCATGTAGTGCTTGGAGGTATCGGCAGTGTCTGGCAACGCGTCGATGCTGCGCTGATAGTGCTCCATAGCGAGGTCATAGGCTGGCCATGCCATTTCAGGTTGGCTGGCTCGACGGTAGGATTCGGCGCTTACGATCGACGCCAATCCTGCATACCAATGCAATACGGGAGCGGCTTTGGTTTCGGCTAGCAATCGGCCGTAAACTCGCTCTAAACCGGCAATGCCGCGATCGTGGAATACTCGTGCGCGTAACCGGTCATGCAAAAGGTAGTGCTCCGGGAAGCGGCGAATGGCCTTTTGCAACGACGCCGTCGCTTTGCCGGCTGCGCCTAACTTGGTCAGAAAGTCATAGTGCGCCAAGGCTTGATCGGCAGTGCCCAAGGGGTGTTCCAGCAAGATCGAATAAGCGTTATGTAACTCGCCCAACCATTTAGGCGGCCACTGTTTTTTGGCCGCAATAGCGTCTTCGATTGCTTGCCTTTTGTTGCGCGCATAGATGTCCAATACCGCCATCGCGTTCCAACTAACGTCACCAACGGGGATGGTCGGGGCAGCCTTTTCGGCCAACCGAGCGCTGTCTTCTAACTTGCCTAGGTAGTAGGAGGTCAGGCAAAGAGTGGCATCCATGCGCCAGCCAGCGGCACCCAATTCTTGGGCTTGCAACGCCGCCTGGTGGGCGTCCTCGAAGTGCAGCCGCGAGTAGCGTACTGCCGTTGCTGGGTCGGCTGCCAAAATGCGCGCGGTGTTTGGGTCGACGGCAAAGGCCAAGGCCGCTTCAGCCAATTCTAGCTGGCTTTCAGGGTCGGCCGGAGCGGTTTCGGTTTGGGATTCTTTTTGCTCGAGCGAAGTTTCCAAGCTTTTCCAATCACTAGGTGCTGGGTATTCCGCACCCACCAAAGCTTGGCTCCAACCTTGGGCATCCATGCTCGAGTCGGACGTCGTCAAACCGGTGTGCACATTGGCCAAAGTTCGGGCGGCACTGTTGCTCGTGCCTAAACGTGATAGTGCTGCGATCAATCCTTGACGTTCATTGTCGGCCATCGGCACGCGCAAAGCTTCAGCAATCAAACTTACGGCACGATTGGAATTGGTTTTAGCCAAAGCTTCGCGGGCAAGTTTGTTGATGTCCAAATCCAAATCAAATACCGCCAAACGCAACAAACCCAGCTGCTCGGCGTCGCCGTGTTGGATGGCGGCTTTCAGCAGATTTTGCCGCACCTCAGTACTGCCACTGACAAAGGCTTGCTCCACAGCAATGCGATCGCTTGTATCCCTACTAGCGACTCGGTCCAAAATGTTGCGGTCACCGCGTTGCGGATCCTTCGGCTTCTTTTCGCGTTGCAGGATGCCGTTTTGAATTTGCTGAAATACGGTAACTGTGTCGTTGGCATAGAACATGTCATACGACTCGGAGCCATCGTCTTCGATCATGATGTGGCGCGGCGAAACGCGGGTGCCGTCGAAGAATTTTTCATACAGCTCCACTTCCATCGCGATGTGCTCGCCGCAGGTCACAGTGCCAAAACGCGGACATAATACGCGTCGGCCTTGCTGATCCCAATCGCGCGGAGTGTGGCGATAAACCGACGCCAAAACCGTGATGTAATCCGCAAATAATTGGGCTACTTCGGGCTGGCGGTAGCGGATGCCGGCGTAATGTTCGCTAGCGATTTCACCGTCCATGTTCACGCATACCAAAATCGGCTTGCCGGTTTCTTGCATCACCGCAAGCGCGTCCTTCCAGCTGCGCTGCCACGGAATCAACGTCGGCTGGGCCCATTCTTGGGCTGTCGGTGGACGCCACATTTGCTCGCGAGGAAGTGCGCCCTGGGGGTCGCCGATTTGCATCGCGGGCAGGTA
>JACNIZ010000173.1 GCA_014382805.1 Planctomycetota bacterium | reverse complement strand
GTCAACGCGCAAAGGGTTGGATAAATGTCGATGAATTCAACCAACTGATTACTTGGATTCCCGGCTTTGCTTCCTGGTGCACAAACGATCAATGGCGCATGTACCGAATTATTCAAAGTATTGTGCTTACCCCAAAAATTGTGCTCGCCCAAATTCCAACCGTGATCACCCCAAAGCACAACAATAGTATTTTCAGCCAAGCCTAAAGAATCCAAGGACGCCAGCACCTTTCCAACCTGCGCGTCCACAAAACTAACCGACGCATAATAAGCATGTCTAGCTTCGCGATGGAATTCATCCATCTGCTTGCGCGCGCCAGTGAGAGCATAGTTATCGATTTCGCCTGACGTACGGCAAACGCTGGGCAAGTTTTCCGGCGCAAATCGATTGTCCGCCAACCGGATTTTGCCTCTTGAGTAAAGGTCCCAATATTTTTTGGGAGCGTTAAAAGGCAAATGCGGTCGCCAAAATCCACAAGCTAAGAAAAAGGGTTTACCGCTTTCCTTTAACCGCTTCAAATCATCGATGGTCTTATCAGCAACTTTTCCATCCTGGTAAGCGTCGTCGGCAACATCCGCCGCTTCGCAGTATGGCCCGCGCTTTGATTTTGGATGAGTGTGCGCACTCGAACTTGCCGCTTGCCAAATACCATAAGCGTTGTAATTTGCCCAGTCGTTATCGCCGTGATAAATCTCCACGGAGCGCCACGGGCTTTCACTCCAATCCTGTTGGCGATCATTCAAATGATGAAGCACCTTGCCATTTGACAAAGTGGTATAGCCATGACTCTTGAAAAACGCAGGCAGGGTGACGAATTCCTGACTCAGATCACTGCACTTCCACTGATTGGGTTTGGTGCGAATTCCAGTAAGCACGCTGACTCGCGACGGTCCGCACACCGGTACGTTGCAGTAGGCGCGGTTGAATTGCGTGCCGCGCGCAGCCAACTTGTCGATGTTGGGTGAAAGCACTTCATCATCGCCATAACACCCAAGCTGCGGCCGCAGGTCGTCGATGGAAATGAACAGGATGTTGGGCGGTGGCGTAGTCTCCTGAGCATTTGCGACGGCACCCAAGAAGATGAAGCCCAATCCAATGAGTGTGCCTGAAATCATGAAATGCCATGGTACGAGCTTGGCGACCTGAGTACAGATCCAAAGGCATTGCTAGAGTTGCAGTCATGCCCCTTTCCGCGACGATCCTTGCTCTTGTGACCTGCGCCATGAGCGTTGCCAGCGACAAAATTCAGGAGCCAGTGTCCCCTGAGCACACTTCCGTAGAGCAAATTAGCCAAATGCTGACCGTTGCCGAAAGCAGTGACTGGCGGGCGACGTCCACCCATGCGCAGGTGATGGAATTTTGCCAAAAGCTGACGGCTAGTTCGAAGTTGGTGAACATGGTTGAGGTCGGAAAAACCATGGAGGGCCGTTCGCTGCCGGTATTGATATTGGCAGATCCGCCGGTGCAGACGCCGGATCAGGTTGGGGATCGTTTGGTGGCTTTCGCTTGGGCGGGCATTCACTCCGGCGAAGTTTGCGGCAAACCTGCGACGTTGATGTTGGCGCGCGAGGTTGCATCGACACCAGATCATCCACTGCTCGAGAATTTGGTGATTGTTTTTCTGCCCCTGCTCAATGCCGACGGCAACGACCGCATGAGTCCGGATAACCGACGCGGGCAAGTTGGTCCAGTGGAAGGAATGGGTACGCGTCGTAATGCGTCAAACCTGAATATCAATCGCGACTTCACTAAGCTAGAAACCGAAGAAGGTCAGGCCATCGCCAAAGTCATGCGTGATTGGAGTCCAGCAGTGGCGATGGATTTACACACCACCAATGGTTCGCTACATCGCTACACCATTACTTACGACGGCCAACGCCATCCAGCGGGCGATGCTGAATTAACCGCATTGGTGCGCGAGCGCTTGCTGCCAGACGTCGGTGCAGTTTTGCTAGAAAGTACAGGCTTTCATTCGTTTTATTACGGCAACTTCAGCAACAAGAATAAGGAGTGGATTTCTTATCCGGGGTTGCCGCGTTACAGCACCCATTTCCTTGGACTTCACAACACCATCGGCCTTTTGTCGGAAGCCTACTCCTATGCAAGTTACAAAGACCGAGTCATGGGTACATTGGCATTCGTACGCCATAGCTTCGAATGGGTTTCCGAACACGCCGACGAAGTCCGCACCACGATTGCCGCGGCGAAAAAACGCACGATTGATTTAGGCAACAATCCCGGACCGGATAATCTTGTGGCCTTGCGCCATGAGCTCAAGCTTTCCACCAAACCAGTCACCGTGCTCGGATACGCACCTGGCGGCGGCCCAAAGAAAGAAATCCGAGAGCATCAAGATTACGAAGTGGTTTGCAATGATTCTGTTGTCACCACCCATTCTGTGACGCGACCATGGGCTTATGTCATCATTGGCTTGGAGGAAAAAATTATCACGAACCTGCAGCACCATGGAATTCAATTGGAGGTGCTCTCTGAGGATGTAGATTATGAGGCGGAGCATTACAAAATTACTTCGTATAAACGGGCATCAAGGCTCTACGAGGGGCACAGGCTTGCAAGCGTAAGCGTTAATAGGGGGCTGCGGGAGGGCGCTGGTTGGATGGGAGTGGAGGATGAGACAGTTATCGTTCGTTGTGGCCAACCACTTGGTTCTCTGGCCGCGCTCCTCCTCGAGCCAGAATCCGAAGATGGACTTTGTGTTTGGAATTACTTCGATGAACTTGAAGGAACAGACTTGATTTATCCCGTCCTGCGAGTCATGAAACCGCAAAATTGGAAAACCAAACCTTACAAGTAAATTAAGCGCGTCGGAAATCCGCGGCGTCGGCGGCGATCTTTCTACCGCGTTCGATGGCAGGAGTAATTCCAATGCCAAAGAAGGCGTCGCCGCCTAGGTGTAGACCAGGGTTTGGATCCAAAGCCTCACCGATTTTGTGTAAGGCAGAACTATGCCCCAATCCATAATGCGGCACGCCGCCCGGAACGCGCGTAATCCAGTGCTGTTGCAAACGACCGTTGACGCCCAACCACTGATCCAAATCCAGCTCAAGTATACGCAGCAATTCTTCGTCACTTTGCTGAGTAGCATTGGGCGCAGTTTCGCCGCCCATCAAACAACGCAGTAACAAATAATCATCCGGCACATGCTGCGGAAAGATGGAATGCGCAAACTGCACATTCAAAACCGGCGACGCATGATCCACCGGCGCCAAGATTCCAAAACCGGCACAAGCATCTTCAATTTGATCGCGGCGGTAAAGCACCGCAACGCTGGCCAAGTCATAGCCCAAGAATCGATCCAAGGCGCTTTGACCGCCAGGCAAGTACTCGCGCAAAACCACCGCAGTCTGCTCGACCGGCAAACACACAGCAATTTGCCGCGCGACGCCTACTTGAATGCCTTCGGCGTATAAAAACCACCAACCCTGTTCTTGCACCACAGTGTCGATTGGAGTCGACGGCACAAAACCTCCGCCCAAACCATTCGCCATCGCGTCGGTGAATTCGTTTAGGCCGCCATCAAAACTGCGCAGGTGCTGACCGAAAAACTGCGGGTTCTTTTTCAGCGCTTTGGTGATGGAACCATATTCATATTCCACTTCAGCCAACTTCGGAAACGCAGCATGAATCGACAGCGTTTCATAATCACCGGCGAACAAACCGCGCACTACTGGCGCCACAATCTTAGAAGCGAAACCCGGTCCGAAGCGTCGTTCGAAAAATTCCTTGGCGGTTTCTTCGGTGCCCTCCGGCGCAAAATCCGCCCAGCGTTCTCCGGCCACACGCATTTTTTCGCGCCCACCCAAAATCCGGGTCGTTGCCATCGCCGCAGCACCTTGCGGGAACGGAACCAGTTGCTCGTTATGAACCAAATAGCGATGGCTATCTGCGGCGCTGGATTCAATCGGGGTCAAACCGAGCTCCATGCACAACTCCGTCATCAACGGATGCTCGCCCAGCCACCCAGCCGGTCCCCGTTCCACCACCAGCCGCTCGCCATGGATATTTTCGTGGTTCGTGCCAATCCGTCCGCCGGCGCGTGCTTTGGCTTCAAAAAGGTGGACTTGCAAGCCCATGGAGCGGGCATACCAAGCGGCCGCCAAGCCACATGGGCCGGCGCCGATCACAGCCAGGTCGGTGAAATTATCTGACATCACTTAGCGCTTAGGCGAATGGGGGGACTCAATCAACCCGGAGGCCACGCCATTTGGCGCCCACCAAGGATGTGCAGGTGCAAGTGAAACACCGATTGACCGCCTTCGGCACCGATGTTGGTCACTACCCGATAACCGTTTTCTTCCAAGCCTTCCTGCGCCGCAACTATGGCGCAGACCATCATCAGATGGCCCAGCAAAGCACTATCGACAGCGGTGGCGTCGGCCAGGCTGACGATGGGTTCGCGCGGAATCACCAGGATGTGGGTCGGCGCTTTGGGGTCCAAATCGTGAAAGGCGACGGCGTGTTCGTCCTCGTAGACGAAGTCGGTTGGAATCTCGCCGCGGGCGATTTTGCCGAAAATGGTGTCTTCCATGGATCTACTCGGCGGGAGCGCCGTTGCCAGCACCACCGGCGCCAGCTTGGTCCTGGGTCGCGCTTTGCCAGTCGGCTTCGGCCATTTTTTCGGCTTCCTCTTCCAATAGCACCGGGATGCCATCGCGGATGGGGTAGCGCAGGCGGGTCTCCGGATCAGTGGAAACCAGCCAATCCCCTTGTTCTACAAGGGGTTTACGGCTGACCGGGCAGCGCAAGAATGCGAGAAATTCAGGGTCGATCACGGCCATGATGGGTGCAGTATGGCACTTTTTCGGCGCGGTGGAAATGGCAGAACCGGCATATAGCGGCGGGATTTGCCTTCACCCAGAATTCACATTATCCACGCATGGATTCAGCGGCCACGAGATAATCTTTGGGCGTGGTACAGAAGACTTTACTGCTCGTTGAGGATAACGAAGATCTACTCGAAATCCTTCGACTGACCTTCGAGACCGAGGGCTTTCGCTGCTTCACGGCCGCTGATGGCGAAGAAGCGCTCCGATTATGCCGTCGCCATGGACCGGACTTGATGGTGCTTGATTTGATGCTGCCAGGATTGAGCGGCTTGGAGGTATGCACCGAAATTAAACGCGACCGTGCGCTCAGTCACATGCCGGTATTGATGCTGACTGCAAAAACCGAAGAGAGCGACGTCGTACTCGGCCTTAGCTTGGGCGCCGACGACTACGTTACTAAACCCGCTCGTCCACGCGAATTGGTGGCCCGAGTGCGGACGTTGTTGCGTCGTTCCAAACCGGTGGATCCGACGGTGACCGAAAGTATGATTTCGGTGGGCGGCATGGTGATCGATCCGGTGCGCTTTGAAGTGCGGGCTGGGGAAGATACTTTTCAATTAACGCCGACCGAATTCAAGTTGCTACAAACCTTGGCCGGTTCGCCCGGTCGCGTGTTTCGGCGCAGCCAATTGTTAGACTCGGTCATGGGCCCGACTGCAATCGTCACCGAGCGCAACGTGGATACGCACGTCAAATCTTTGCGCAAAAAGCTGCTGGGTTTTGGCGAACGCATTGAGACAGTGCGCGGCGTTGGTTATCGATTCTCCGATACGGTGCAGGCTTAATTTTTATGGAGTGGGCTTACTTACTTATTACCTTTGCATTTCTGGGGCTTTTTCTGCGCGAGCGTCGACAAAGTGATGGCTTAGAACGCGAACTTCAGCAGTTGCAGGCCAAACGCCAGGCGATGCGGCGGGTGTTGGATCATATGGATGAAGGCGCGATGCTGTTGAGTTTGAATCATCAAGTGCTGTATGCCAATCCGGCAGCGCTGCACATGCTTGGTTCATCATTGCACGCGTTGCCGCAGCCGGTAGCGGTGGAGGAATTCATTCAAAATCCAACTTTGCTCGAGGCCATTCATTCGCAAGAAGGCACAACCTTGCGACAAGTTTTAAGAATTCAGACGAATAAGGGCGGAACATTGGCTTTGGAAGTGACGCTGGCTCCGGCGGGCCCGAGTGGAATTTTGTTAGTGCTGCGCGACACGCGGAAATTGGAAGACGTCGAACGTAAGCGGCGCGATTTTGTGACCAATGCTTCGCATGAATTAAAAACGCCCATCGCGGCAATGATCGGTTTGTTGGATTTAGTGGATATCGTCGATGAGGAGCGAGTGCCGGATTTGCTTGATCGGGCGCGGCGTAATGCGTCGAGTTTGTCGGAGATGGTGGAAGATTTGTTGGGTCTAGCCCGCGCCGAGGATCCGGATTGGAAATTGGCGCCGGAGTTGTGTGATTTGCGCGAAACGGTGGATCGGGTTTATGAAAGTTTGGAAGATCGCGCGATGCAAAAGAATTTGTCGTTGGAGACCGACGCTGGGCTGGAGCCGTTTATGTTGACGGTGGATCAAACCTGTTTCGAAACGGTGTTGCGTAATTTGGCGACTAATGCTGTGAACTACTGTCGACGTGGGAAAATTTGGATTCGATTGCGGCGCGAGGCTGGGGTTGGCGCTGTGTTGGAAGTGGAAGACACTGGTCCGGGCATTGATCCGGAAATTGTGCCGCGTATTTTTGAACGCTTTTTCCGTGGTGACCCAGCGCATAGTAAGGCGACTGGTGGAACTGGATTGGGCTTGTCGATCGTGCGCAATTTGGTGAATCGAATGGGTGGACGCATTGCCGTCGAAAGTGTTCCTGGCGAAGGATCATTGTTCCGTGTCGAGTTGCCGGAGAACCCCTCGAACCCATTGCCCGGGGCAACGTCGGCGATGTCTTAAAGCGGGGTTATGATGGTTGTTGGATACAACCATGAAGAAACTTGCAACTTGGGTTTTGGGATTTTTTGTGCCCATAGCGGGCGTTATTTTCGCGGCGCCCATCGCTGCTGCCGCGCAGGAGAATTTGCTGCAGAACGGTGATTTTGAAAAGGGTGCGGCCAGTCCGGTGCATGGATGGCATCAGATTTATCCGCCAACGATTCAAAAGCCGGCGCCATTTTTTGGTCGTATTAAAGTTAAGCCGAAGTCCGAAGAATTGGGCGTAGGCAAGGCTAAATCGGGCGAGTCATACGGAGTGATTGAGACCAATAAGCCGGGTGGATTTTCATCTCTAACTCAAACTGGAAAATTTAAGGGCAAGAATAACCTGATTAGTTTTTCTTCCTGGCTGAGGGTTGATGAAATCGGTGCCGGTTCGGCTGCATATTTGATTGTGTTGTTTATGGATGGTGACGGTAACTCCCTGGGCATGAAACAAAGCCGACGCCTGACTAGCGTGGGTGATTGGAAACAGCTCCAGTTGGAAACGGTGATACCTGAAGGCGCCGAAGAGTGGATGGTGCGTTGCGGAATTATGGGTCAGGCTCGAGTTGGCTTTGATGATGCGCAGTTGATAACGAGCAAAATAAAGGGTGATTTGGTTGCTATGGAATTGGCGGTGCATCATGGCGATTACATCGTGCGCACGCCGTTTGCTAAAAAGGAAGCTTGGGTTGCGCTATCGATACCTTTTCCGTTTGAAAGACAAAGTCCGTTGGCGATAAAGGTGACGACGGATCCGCCCGAAATGGTGGAGCGCTTGGAAATTTTCGAGGATCGCGAAAACCGGCCGTTGCGCGTAGTGATGAAAAAAATGGCGCGCGGTGACGTAGTCAAGGTGCATGTGGAAACCTTAACCATGGTCAGCGATCGGGCGACATCGGATGGCAGTGAGGTAAAATTGGCAAATCCGAAAAAGGTGCCGAAGGAGATACGGCAGCATTTACAAGCGGCGCCGGGAGTGGATGCTAAAGATAAGCGAATCAAAGGTATTGCGGATGGTTTTGACCGCAAGGATTTTGCCAGTTTAATGAATGACGTGAAAGCGTATTTGAAAGCGAACTTGAAATACGATGGTGGCAATCCGCAGGGTGCGACGGATTGTTTGGATCTAGGCAAGGCGGTTTGCACCGGCTATGCCAACGTCGCGGCTTCGTTGCTAATCGCCGCCGACGTGCCGACGCGGATTTTGGCGTGCACACAATTGAGCGGTCGCTTACAAGAGCATTACATCGTCGAAGCGTGGACGCCAGACTTGGGTTGGTCGCGCATGGAGTCGACGATGGCCGCGTTCCCATGGTCGGATTCCAGCAACTTGATTTTGCGCGTGGTTTATCCGGACTCAGAACGTTCGCAAGTTGACGTGCCGCTTTTTGTGGAAGTAAGCAATGGTGCAATCGGTGGTTTTCGCATGGATCCTAAGGACACTTGTTGGCAAGGAGCCGATCACTTGAGCGGAATGTTGATGTCGGACAAAGGTTTCGCTGCCGTCGAAGCCACCGCTCGCAAAAACTTCGAAGCGCTGATCAAAAAACCATCGGCGGGGGAATGGGTGCGCCTAGTCCCCGAACTTGCCGACGCCAAAAAGTTGAAGTTGGATGATCGATCCAAACAACTTTTGGTGACCGTCGACGACTGGTTGAACGGCAATTAACGACTGGTTGAACGGCAATGAATTCGTTGCCGGCCGAGCCATTGTTTATCAAGTAACGGCAGCGGCCTGCAGCTGAAAGCTGTTCAGAAAATCCTTCCAGATCGGTTCGACCACTTCACCGGCGGCACCTTGTTGCAAGCGCAGGCGACCGTCGGCGATGAGTTTTTCTGGGGCGGCTTCACCGCCGAAGAGCTCAAAAAACGACGAGCCGACTCCATGTAAAATCAGATCTGGCCGCAGGCCGGTGCCGGCTACGCTTTCGAATTCCGGTCCGCCTAAGCGCAGCTGCATGGACTTATCACAGACCTGTAATTGCACGATCCAGCGGCCGCCGGTTTGCACATATTGGCGGCCGAGCATGATGAAAGCCCAGCGGAAATTCAGGGAGTCGTCGGCGGCGGAGGGGCGTCCGTATTTGCGGCCCCATTGGGAGAGCGCGCCTAACACTGGGGCTAGATCCTTTCCGGCTTCGGTCAGACGATATTGCGCTTTGGTGCGGTCCCCGGCGGCGGCGTCTTCCTTTTCAACTAGCCCTAACTCCGATAGTTCTTTGAGGCGTTTCGCCAGAAGATTGGTGGTCAGGCCCGGCAATCCCTCCAACAAACCGCTGTAATTCAATGGTCCAGGCATCAAATCGCGCACTATGAGCAGCGTCCAGCGCTGGCCTACAAGGTCCAGGGCTTTTGCGACGGCGCAGAGTTGATGGTATGTGCGGGGCGGCATGTGACGGGCTTAGTCTACTGGATTGTCACGGGGTAGTCTTTACAGTTCGGAAAGTTATAATTTACTATCGACACTTTTAAACTTTACTTTAAGATAGTCTGCTGCAATGATGCCCACGGAATGAATGCCCGCAGTCAACGACAGACGACCTCGACCAGCCGCTTGCGACTACAGATAGCAACCACCCACATGAACCCCAAGACCTACCGCCGCATCATCCGCGCCAGCGCAATTTACGACATCATCGTCACGCTGCCGTTTGCAATTCCCGTGCTAGCGGCGTGGAACCTCGCCCAAATTACAGGTCTGCATAACAGCCTCGGCTTCAGCGGCAGCATCCCGGAATTCGAGCCGCTGCATATCTTCTTCGTCAACCTTATGGGCACCGTCGTCATGACCTGGTCATTCCTGCGAGTGATTCGGCCCGACCCGCTGCTCGGCCTGCTGGATGGGGTCGGCCGCTTCCTGTTTTCGACTTGGATGCTTTATTACCTGTTCGTGCATTCAGCCACCGCGATTCTGTGGCTGTACTTCGTCCCCGAAATTCTGTGGGGGATCGTGCAAGTGTTCGGCTACCTCAAACTACCCGCCGACGCCAAAAAACCGATTTACCTAGCCACACCATGACAAACCTCAAACTCCACCTACTCCCACCGTCGCCGAACAACGTCAAAGTGCTGATCGCGCTGGCTTACAAAGGCATCGATTTTGACGCCGTGCTGATCAACCCGGGCGATCCAAGTAACCGTGATTCCATCATTGCCGACACCGGGCAATGTTTGACGCCGGCCATCAATCACAACGGCGTCAAGCTGTTCGATTCGTCGGCCATTCTGCGCTACCTCGATTGCAATTTCCCTGGCCCGCGCCTCTACGCCGAAGATCGCGCTGCCCACAAAGAGATTGAAGGCTGGGAAAGCTACCACCGCAACCAGCTTGGACCGCATCTGGGCGGAGCTTTCGGCATGTTCTTCAGCGGCGAAACCGACGACACCCGCGTTGCGCAAATCAACCAAGGTCTGAACGACGCCACCGCCAAACTTGAAGAAGCTCTCGAAGGCAAAGATTGGCTAGTGGGCGATACCATGACCGCCGCCGACATCACCGTCGCCAGCTTCCTGGGCTACTCCTGCCTCAACGACGAGGAAGCCGCGCAGTCCAAAGTGTGGCAATGGATGCAGCAGCGTTTCGACCTGGGCGCCAACCGCGAAAACTGCCGCGCGCATGCCCATCGCGTAATGAAACACCTGCCGCAATTCAGCTCGTTCGGCTGGACCTTCTAAGCAAAACCAGGCGCCGCTGATCCTGTCGGCGGCGTCTAGGACACCGGGTGCTTGACCGAGTGAGTCATCAACGATTCCAACATCACGGCCAGTGAGCGCCGCACTTCGGGCGAACCATGCACGGCAATGTAGTCAGCCATCTTGATCAATTTGAGCTGCTCGTCGCCGTAATTCACACTTTCAGGCTTGGGGTTGTGAATGATCTCGGCGATGCAGGCGCCGGAGCTACTAATTGGGCACTCGTGCGCTTTGTCCGGCTCGGTTTCGTCCATGAATTTGAATAGGCGCGTCATTGGCACCTCCAAAGCCTGGGCCAACTTCGCAAGCGTGCTTATCTGCGGATCAATCTGATCATTCTCTATTTGTTCCAGCTCAGCTCCAGAAATCCCAACCTTCCCGCCGACGTCCTCAGCAGCCAGCCCGCGCTCCTGCCGAATTTGAAGTAGTGTGTGCCCCAAGCTCATGTATCTATTCTTATGAACCATGGATGGGGCGTTCACAAGGGCGTGAAACTTGAGTGCGCGGCGTATACTGAAATGATGCTTTGGAAGGGACTAATCGTCGGCCTCCTGCTGATTATTTCGTGTAATAACACCGATGGCGCTAATCCGTGGGAAGGTAAATGGAGAGGCGATTTGGACAAGAGGGCATTGAGTGAACTTCGGTTCCATTTGCCCTTGAGAGATTCCGTAGTGTATCTAGCAGGCGGCCGAGCAGATTTTTCACGGGATGAGCTGCGAGCGTTGGGAAGTAAAAATATTTTCTTGTGTACCGGATGGACCAAAGATCAATTTTTCTCCAATCGCAAGGATGGCCTCCAGGTTTGGTTTGAGCAAGAACCGAATACGAATGGGGCGCGGGTGCATTTTGCAAAGGTACAGGATCAGGAGGTCGCGTTTTATGGGCATAATTCTTATTTCGACAGTGACTACGATTGGTTTTGGAGGTCCGACTTCGAAGAAAATGAAGATGGGGCTGCATTGCCGCCTAATTCAATAAATGAGGATACGACTTCAGTTAGCGGTGGCGCATTAGCCGAGACTACCTTGGTGAGTATTGGGCAAGGTCTCTCTTGTGTTGATTGGCCATTATTCCTGGGTGGGGGCCGAGTTTCATTTTCAACTAATGAGTTGGAGAAATTGAATTGCTCTAACTACACAATTCTTTTAGGCAGGGATAAAAACGAATTTCTCGAAGCTAGAGAGGGTGGACTTTGGTTGTGGCTGGATAAAAAGGAATCGGAAGATCGTGTGGCTGTGGACTTTGTTTTTATTGGCGGGAATGTCCCTACTCGATTTGGAAAGGGTGAATTGATCGTCGGGCAATTCAAAATCACCGAAGAGTGGAATAAGCATTATTGAACCAATTGGACGCTTGCTCCGTTTAGCATGCAACCGCTGGATAATCTCGCCCAGAGAAACCAGAAGGGAGCAACAAGTGAACTGTCGAAGAGCCAATTTCTTTTGGCTGCTGTTTGGGGGAATTTTCGCCAGCAGTGGCACGAGCCACCCCAACCATGCAGACGGGGATCTTGTTGCAACTTTTCTTGAGAATACAGTGGTTGCAAAACAGCCAAGGCAAACGTTGGATTGTCCTTGGCTAAAGGACGTTTTTCCGTTTCGATACGACGGCAAGCATTTGACACATGTCGATGGTAAACAATTTGTATTTGCGGCTGGCGGCGTTCGGATATTTGATGGAGATGAACTTTTTCATAGAGGTGGATGGGGAGGGAGTCGAGGGATTTATTCGAGGCCCCATGTAGTGGTTTTGGAAGGAGAGAAAATTTTGCCTAAGTCCATACTGGAATCTATTAGAAAAAATGGCGGGTGGTCTTGGGATGCGATCAGCGACATGCCTCCTGGATCAAAATTACGCTTAAGTTGCGCAATGGCGGTAGAAGGTGATCGGGAGAACACTTTTCATGTGGCCTTTACTTTTTCAAAGGCGGAATTGGGTATTGATTAAGCGGCTATCCCAAGGATGGTGCCCCGCTAAAAGTCACAAATATACGAATGCAGCAAGGGTCAAATATTCAAGGGCTATTACTACGATCGGAATCCAATGCGGACGCCAAAACTTACGGGCTGATCCCATGGTGATTCCCCAAATAGTGAAGGAGATAATGACCAGAGGCGAGAAGTAATGCAGAATAGCGAACGGGGCAATGCCTTGTCCCATCGGCTCTCCGAGCGCGTACCGCAGAGAAAGCCCGAACCCCAGAATCACAGCCAGGATCCAATTCAGAATCGACGTCACAAAATGAACGTCAGCGGCGAACTTGGATTTATTGCGGCTCATTTACCATATACTCTTTCGAGCGATTTTCAGCCTTACAGCAATCTACCAAAGCGATGCATGAACAGCGTGAAAAGTTAATCCCTTAATCGGGGATACCGCAGTGGTCTATCCGAATGCGCTATCATTGGATGAAGATTCATCCACGATCAGAATATAACAAGTTCAAAATGTGGGAGTGCAATTCGCAGTATCACCTTAGGCCTGACGGTGCTTTCAGTACTCACGGTGTTGTTATTTTTGGCCTTGGACACGAATAGAAATCCAGATCATTTTGCGGAGGCACTGCGGAGGATTCTTGAAGAACTGACCTTGACTGCTCAACCTAGGATCGGGCTATTCTTAGATGTCAGTTGTCCAGAAGTCGAATCTGGATTAACTATCTTTGGTGACAATGAAGCCCCGATTTTCGAGGTCCTCCAGCAGCGCCCAACCGATAAGTACGACGCCTATTTTTCCCTGAAGGAATGGTCCGGCGAAGGCCTGACCATTGAAGTCTTTTTTGATGAAGATACTCCTTGCCGCCGCGCCTTCTTTTTCTCGAAAGGCGAAGAGTTCATGGAAACCATTCCTGCGGGATATTGGAATTCATTTGACTGTTTTTCAGAATTGGATGAGGCCCCCATTCTCGATGATGCCGGTTGGTGAGACGGGCTCGGTGCGACATAGGGCGATTGAAATTTGATCAGTGTCCAGAGTGGTTTGGGGTGTGCCCAAATGGACGCTCGCGATGCGAGAGGCTTGCGCCGATTGCGTGAAAAGTGTGGAGATAATTTCATGGGCGGGGAGCTTCTTTTCTTGGGCACCTTTGCCAGGATTAAAATGGTGTAGGATTATGGGCGGTACCGTGGTCTCACTTATGGAGATAAAACCTCAAGATCTTCCCATCCTCTACAGCTTCCGCCGCTGCCCTTACGCAATGCGGGCGCGGTTGGCGCTGAAGTTGGGGGGGAAGGTGGTGGAATTGCGAGAAGTGGAATTAAAAAACCGGCCAGATGCTTTGCGGGCGATTTCGCCGAAGGCGACGGTGCCGGTTTTACAATTGACGGACGGAACGGTGCTTGAGCAGAGCTTGGATTTAATGAAGTGGGCGCTGGGGTGCGATTCCGACGACGTCCATGTTTGCGGGGTGCGCACGGGTGAAATGGATGCGCTGGTTGAACGTTGCGATACGGAATTTAAACACCATCTTGATCGTTATAAGTATTCAACACGATACGACGACGTCGACCCAAGCATTCACCAAGCTGCGGCGTCGGAATTTTTGAATGATTTGGAATTGCGGCTGAAGATGGGAAGCTATCTATTCGGCGACCAACAAAGTTTCGCCGACCTCGCCATCGCGCCCTTCGTCCGTCAGTTCGCAAACGCCGACCGCAACTGGTTCGACGCGCAACCTTGGCCGCGACTCATCGATTGGCTGAACACCTTCACCAGCAGCGAACTATTTCTCAGCATCATGGACAAGCATCAGCCCTGGCAGCCGGAGCACCAAAACGTACTGCGCTGGCCCAGCACCGCGCGCTGAATCGGGGTTTTGCACTTCAAACACGGCTCGCCCTCGCGGCCATAAACCGCCAGATCCTGGGCGAAGTAGCCCAACTCGCCGTTCGCTTGTTTGAAATCATTCAAGGTAGTGCCGCCCTGCGCGATCGCTTCGGCCAAAACTTCGCGTACGCACTCCACTAATTTTTCCATCCGCACTTTCGAAACCCGGCCCACCGCTCGCTTCGGATGAATGCCCGCACGCCACAAAGATTCCGACGCGTAAATATTGCCGACGCCAACCACAATCTTCGAATCCATCAAAAATACCTTAATCGCCGCCCGACGTTTACGTGCTTTGGTCCACATTTGTTCACCTGTAAAACCATCTAGCAGCGGCTCCGGCCCCAGGTGCGCCAGCAGCTTATGCGCCAACGGATCACCATCGATCCATAACACCGCACCAAAGCGCCGCGGGTCCCTAAAGCGCATGATCTGGCCCTTGCCGATCCCAATATCCACATGGTCATGTTTCTGCGGCGCATCACCACGCCCCACAATCTGCACCGTGCCGGACATGCCCAAATGAACCAATAAATGCCCGCGCCCAGTCTCAATCAGCAAATATTTCGCGCGCCGTTTCACATTTAAAACACGCGCGCCGCTCAAGCGCTCGGCCAAATCAGCCGGCACCGGATAGCGCAGCTGCGCACATCGCACCTCCACCTTGCCAATGCGACGCCCTATCAACACCGGCTCCAAACCGGCGCGCACCGTTTCTACTTCGGGTAACTCCGGCATTAGGCCTGGAAAAACAGGGATTCTGGTTTCGGCATTCGGGATAAACTTTAGGATGAACTCATGCTTTCCGCAATTCTCCTCGCATGTGCCAGCTCACTGATACCGTCAGTCGCTGCGCCTGCGTTCAGTGCACCTAGCGCACCTAGTGCGTCCATTGCCCCTTGTGCATTGGATATCGCAGCGCAAGAAGTTCAAGGCCCCAACGCTTTAGAGGTGTTGGAGCAAGCTCGTCTGGATGCGCAACAAAGCGGGCGCAATTTATTCGTCTACCTAGAAGCGCCGTGGTGAGGTTGGTGCAAGGTGCTCGAGGAGTTCCTCGGCAAGCCTGAAGTTGCACCGTTGCTCGCCAAAGACTTGGTCATCTGTGGCATCGATCAAGATGGCAGGAGCAACGACAAGTTAGTTGCTTCAGCCATTCGC
>JACNIZ010000317.1 GCA_014382805.1 Planctomycetota bacterium | reverse complement strand
ACCGCGCATTAACTCGATGACATCCGGGTTGCGTTTTTGCGGCATTAGCGATGAACCGGTGGTGAATGCCGTCGGCAGGATCAGGAATCCAAATTCGTGGGAGCTGTAGAGCCACAGGTCGGCGGCGAGTTTGCCTAGATCAATGGCGACGGATTCCAGTGCGGTTAGGTATGCGAGTTCGGCTCGACCGCGGCTGAGTTGTGGCAGGGTGACGGGTGTTTCTGCTCCGTTGAATCCTAAGGCCTGGGCCACCCATTCGCGCTGCAAAGGCAAGGGCACGCCGTAGCCGCTGCCGCTGCCTAAGGGGCAGTTTTTCCAGCGCGTTGCTGCGGCGAATAATGGATCCATCGAAGCTTGCAGGGCGGCGGCATGGGCAGCCATCCAATCCGCCACTGACGACGGCATCGCTCTACGCAAATGGGTGTACCCAGGTATGGGTAGGGCGCCGTGTTCGGCAACAAAAGCATTCATCGCGGCGAGCAATTTCTGAACTAACCCCGACGTTTGCCCTGCCGCAGCGCGCAACCACAAACGCATATCCGTCGCCACTTGGTCATTGCGGCTGCGTCCTAAATGTAGCCTTTCCCCCGCCTCACCAATCAAGTCGATCAACCTGCGCTCCACTGCGGAATGCACGTCTTCATCACTTGATTCCAGCGTCCATTCCCCGGCCAAATGGGAAGCAAGTAGTCGATTCAGCCCGTCCATAATCGAAGCGTGATCCTGCTCAGAAAGCAAGTCCGCCTGCTGCAACCCACCGGCATGAGCAATCGATCCTTGAATATCAAAAGCAATCAGTTCACGGTCCATCAGCCAGTCATCGCCAATCGTGAACGCGAGCATTTCCTCATCAATAGGCTCGCCGCGATCCCAAATCGGACGATGATGAGGCTTCGAAGTAGATGTATTCATGATTCCCCCTGAAGCAACTGGCTAGCTAACTGACTATAAAACGCGACGCCTTGCAGCAACTCCGCGCTAGTGATGAATTCGTCCGGAGTATGCGAACGACTGGTTTCGCCGGGGCCACATTTGATTGCGGGAACGCCTTGCAGGAGCGCCATATCCGACATGGTGTTGGACGCAATTGCTTCCTCGCGATTGGCGGCTTTCAATGCCGCTACCACTAACCGGTGATTCGCGCCTGTCTCGATCGGGTGTAATCGATCCGATTTAATTTCGACGTCAGCCGTCGGCAATTGAGTTTGCAACCATGCTGAAATTTGTTGCGCCGAATGCGGCGGGGTCAAGCGCACATCAAAGGTGGCGACGGCATGAACCGGCACGCGATTGTGGCGGTCACCCGCTTGGAGTATTGCCGGGACTAGTGTGGTGGGAGCCAAGCCGGGACCTGCCTCAAAGCTTTGGCATTCCGGCAGCTGCGCAAGTTCGCGGCAAGCGCTCAGCAATGCGTTTCTATTTTTTACTTTTCCCGCATGGGCGGCATGACAGGATAGGCCATGCCAGGTAGCTTGCAAAATTGCTAATCCTGCTTGAATGCGCACTACCTGCAAGCCCGTCGGTTCACCGATGACCGCCATATCCGGCATGCCGACGGACCCCAGCACTTGAGCCATTCCGGCATTGCTGGTTTCTTCTTCCACCACCAATGCCAGACGTAGAGTGCCTGCAAATTTCAATTGCGCCATGTAATCCACGGCAGCGCACATGGCCACAACCGAGGCACCAGCATCATTTGCGCCCAAGCCGACCAATCGGTCATTTTCCCAATGCCCGGAAAATGGATCCTGCGTCCAAGCCTGGCCAGCGGGGACCGTGTCGACATGACTCGCGAACATCAACATCGGTCCGGGTTCGCCAACTACATCCACCACCAGGTTTTTACCGAAACGCTGCACTGTGAAACCAGCGCGAGTGAAGCGCGTCGCCAAAAGTTCGACCACCGCATCTTCGTCGCCGGAGAAACTTGGCGTTGCCACCAATGCAGTGAGCAATTCTTGCGGCATTAACACAGCACGGCTCCTTCCTCCGCCGTCACCAAAGTTCCAGCGCCGTGATTGGTATACAACTCAATCAATAACGCATCAGGGTCAAAGCCGCTTAATACATGCACCTGGTCCACGCCGCCGCTTAAGGCACGCGCAATCGCCACCTTTTTGACCAACATGCCATCTTGCAAATCTCCGTTTTGCTGCAAGTTTTCCAGTTCATGCAAATCAAGCGTAGAAACCACCGCTTGATCCACTCCTTGGCCTTGCAAAATTCCCGCCACCGACGTCAACAGCAACAGTTTTTTTGCACCCAATGCAACCGCGATTTCCGCAGCCATTAGGTCGGCGTTGACGTTCAAAAAACCGCCAATCCCGTCCCCCACCGGTGGGCACAATACGGGAATCGCTCCCGACTTCATCAAAGCAGTAAGCGGTTTTGCGTTCACCGAATCAATATCGCCGACAGCACCAAAATCAACTTCACCTTGCGCAGTCATCATTGGCGCGCGGCGATGTGCTTGCACCAAGTTGGCGCTTCCGGCGTGCAGCCCAACCGCAGGTGCGCCAGCCGCAGTTAAAGCCGCCGCCAGATCAGCGTTGACCTCGCCAGCAACCGTCATACGCAGCGCGCGCATAGCGGTTGCAGTCGTCACGCGACGTCCGCCGACCAAGCGCGCTTCTTCGCCCAAGACTGCTTGCATTTTGTTGGCTTGCGGACCACCGCCATGCACCACCACAACTTGGGCCCCGAGTGCCTGAACTGTTGCGATTTGTTTGGCCAGCGTTTGCACCCAGCGCGGTCGTGCCAGACAAGCCCCGCCGATTTTTATGACCATTAACTGCCCTTGCTGAGCACGAATGTGAGGAGTGGCTTGAAGTAATTCGTTCATGATTTTTCCTGTGAACAACGGGATAGCGATTTAACTTTCGAGAACAGGACTGAGCATTGACTCCAAAATTGCAGTTTGTGCCGGCAATCGATTCGCGGCTTGTTGCACTACCACCGAAGCCGCCCCGTCTAACACTGCATCAGAAACCACAACATTACGACGCACTGGCAAGCAATGCATGAA
The DNA here is from genome assembly GCA_014382805.1 of Planctomycetota bacterium. Lineage (GTDB taxonomy): Bacteria > Planctomycetota > UBA1135 > UBA1135 > UBA1135 > JACNIZ01. Next base: position 25 of record JACNIZ010000317.1, on the reverse strand, counting down.
CTTGGGAGGTGTCGGGTGCAGCCAA
>JACNIZ010000292.1 GCA_014382805.1 Planctomycetota bacterium | reverse complement strand
CGCCTCGATCCAGCGGCTCGGCCAGGCGGCGATCAAGGCGCGCTCCGGCACCCTGTCCCAAATGTACGCCAAGATCGCGGCCGAGGACCCGTACTCGCAGCCGATGCGGATCTCCCCGGCGGTGCACTACACGATGGGCGGGCTCTGGGTCGACTACGCCCTGCAGTCGACGGTCCCGGGCCTGTTCGTGCTCGGTGAAGCCAACTTCAGCGACCACGGCGCCAACCGCCTCGGGGCGTCGGCGCTGATGCAAGGTTTGGCCGACGGCTACTTTGTTGCGCCTTACACCATCGGTAATTATCTGGCTCAACACGCCAGCATGAATGCCGACGAAAAGGTGAGCACGGATCACCCGGCGTTTGATGAGGTCGAGAAGGAAGTGAAGGATCGTTTGGACAAGCTGATGAGCGTCGGCGGGTCGCGTTCGGTCGAGAGTTTTCACAAGGCTCTGGGCAAGATCATGTGGAATAAGTGCGGCATGGGTCGCACCAAAGAAGGCTTGCTTGAAGCGCTGCAGGAAATTCCGAAGCTGCGCGACGAGTTCTGGAAGAATGTGCGCGTGCCAGGCTCGCAGACGGGTTGTAACCCTGAATTGGATAAGGCCAGCCGCGTTGCTGATTTCCTAGATTTCGCCGAGGTCATGTGCCACGACGCGATGATTCGCGAAGAATCGTGCGGCGGTCACTTCCGCGAAGAATTCCAAACCGAAGAGGGTGAAGCCCTGCGTGACGACGAGAACTTCGCCTTCGCTGCAGTTTGGGAATTCATGGGCGTCGGCAACGATCCGACTCTGCATAAGGAAGACCTAGTCTTCGAAAACGTCACCCCAACCACTCGGAGCTACAAGTAGCCGTTTAGAGGAGTAATAAAGATGAACCTCAACCTACACGTTTGGCTTCAGAACGGCCCGAAGGACTCCGGCCGCATGGAGAAATTCACGGCCACCGACATTTCCGAGGACATGTCCTTTTTGGAAATGATGGACAAGGTCAACGAAGACCTAATCAACGACGGCAAGGAGCCGATTGCCTTCGACCACGATTGCCGCGAGGGTATTTGCGGTGCCTGCTCATTAATGATCAATGGCATAGCCCACGGCCCGGATGATGCTACGACGACCTGTCAGTTGCACATGCGGCGTTTTAAGGATGGCGACACCATTTACATCGAGCCGTGGCGTTCGCGCGCGTTCCCGGTGATTCGCGATTTGATTGTCGATCGCACGGCGCTGGACCGCATCATGCAAGCCGGTGGATATACCTCGATCAATGCTGGTGCTGCGCCCGACGCTCACGCTAATTTGATTCCCAAAGAAGACGCCGACGCCGCGATGGACGGTTCGGTTTGTTTGGGATGTGGTGCGTGCGTAGCAAGCTGCCCGAACGGTTCGGCGATGTTATTCGTGTCGGCAAAAGTCGGCCACCTCGCCCACCTGCCGCAAGGTCAGCCCGAGCGCATGAAACGCGCCTTGGATATGGTCGAGCAAATGGACGCCGAAGGCTTCGGCGCGTGCTCGAACCACTACGAATGCGAAGCCACTTGCCCTGTAGAGGTGTCGACCGACTTCATCGGCTTGCTCAACCGCGACTTCATGAAGGCGTCGCTGTGCTCTAAGTCGTAATTCTGCATCCAGGTCGAACGACCTGCCCCACCGCCGCGCGCCCTCGGGTCCGCGGCGGTTTTGCGTTTGAGTTCTTCTGAAGAATCTGTGAGTCCCTATCTCAGCGGATCCCACCAGTATTCCATCTTGGGATCATCCTTGATCTCGGATGAAAGAGGTGAGCCGCCGAGAGCCTTGCCGCAAGGTTGTTCAAGGATTGCGAGCATATTCTGGCTCTAGGAATCCAAAACCTGGAGCGATGACATTTAGCAGGAATCTACTCCTCCAAGGAAGAAGGGCTCAGTAGATCTCTTAAAACTTCTTCCGCAGTTGCCACGGAAGGACTGAGAATGGGAATGGTCATTTCGGAGATCCACTGCGGTCGGCCAAGCATTTCGATCAATCTCCAGGAATATTCGTCGGCGGAAGGAAGTGGCTGTTGGAACAGATCGATCCAATTGGGGGCGTTTCCTACCATGACCATGGTGTCGGCTACTTGCCAATTCCGTTGCGCCAACAGCACCGCGAATTGTGCTTGTTGATTGTCCGTGACGATGATGACCTTCTTATTGTTTTGCTGAAAGTCTCTCAAAGCGCGCAGAGTAGAAACCAACTTGCGGCTGCGCTTGCCAAATAGTGATTCACCTAATAACAAGGAATCCGTTGCCAGCAAATGAAGGTTGCTTTGAGTTGAGGTTTGCGGGAATGGGATAAAGATGGTTCCTGAATTGGACCTTTCCGCTGCAGCAAGAAGCGTGGATGCCTGGATAGGTGTACTGCTGACGACAATAACCAGAGCTGCAGTATGTTCATCGCCGGATTTTTTCCAGCCATGAGCAGAGCTTCCATCTTGGAATGAAAAGAGGACTGGCTTACGAGTCTGCAGGGGAACTCCAGCTCGAACTCGAAGATTGGCGGTGCCGGAGTCCTCAGAATCTAGAAGTTGAAGAGTTGCGGCAGGGACATGGTCCAAACCCCATTCCCCAGAAAGCATCTCGTTTTCGAATTCGCCTTGGTGCAAAATATTTCGTGCCCGAAGGACGCTCAGACTATGAACAGTCTCCATATCCTCCGGGACTTTCCCTGAGTCATAACAATTCAAAACGGAAGGATCGTTTTCGATTTCTATTGCTGGTTCCGGAATTGGATCGGAACTACTTGCACCGTTCAAATGCTTGGCCAGAAATCCGTAAAGGGATTCCCGCATCTCATGGTTGTAATCATGCGATGCGTCAAACTCCCGGAGTTGTAAGTGATTTTCGGCATGGCAAACTTGGTAAGCACCCAGCGCTTGCTGGATTGCGGCTTCGTCCCCTTTGGGAGTGAAAGACGGAACCTTGCGTTCAGTTATGGCCAATACTGGACGCGGCGCAATCAATCCGGCAACTTCGCCCATATCCCTAAAGCGTGCCATACAGGTTACAATACTGCCTGGACAATGAGTAATCTTCT
>JACNIZ010000140.1 GCA_014382805.1 Planctomycetota bacterium | reverse complement strand
ACCCAATCTCCGACCCCCGCAACCCCCCCGCGGAAAACCCCCAAGCCGGGGTGAAACCGCAGAGCAACGCGGCGCGCGGTCTCCCAGCCCCCGGTTCGGCCACCGCCATTACCGCAATGTCGGGCTCACAATCAATGAGGTCGGCGATGGCTGCACCGAAGGCCACAAAGTGTGGCTCTTGAAAGTGATTGTCAATCGCTGCCTGATCGCGCCACTCTTCATAAAACAAGAACGAACCCGGCTCATGCACATCTTCGTGAAGCGCGTAAAACTCACAGCCTTCTTCGGCGCGCGTGCCTTCAATAATGGCGCGGCTAGCATCAACAAACTGCTGACGGCATTCTTCTTTGACTTGGATGCGGGCGGAGATGATGTGCATGGGCAAATCTTAACGCAGCAGTTGCGGTTAAGCCCAGCCTTTGCGGTATTCACGCTTAATGAACTTTTGCGCCGCCGCCGAATTGGCTTCAAGCTCGGCCGCATTCCAATCAAAGCCCGTTTCGGCGCGGTAGGCTACATTACCCAGCAACACGGTTTCGGTCAGTGCGCCAGAATAATCAAAATTGCACGTCGTCGGCGTGCCGTTGCGAATCGCGTTCAACCACTCGTTGTAATGGCCGACCGAATTCGGAATGCTCTGCGCCGGCGCTTCAAATCCGACCCATTTATCTTCTGGTAGCAAAATATAGCGGCCGTAATCACACAGCATCATGCCTTTTTCACCGACGAACAAGGTGCCTGAACCCCACTTCGGAGCAATTGCGGCCAGCGCTTCACCTTTGCCCTGAAACGGCGTACCACCCAACTGGGTTGGCAGTTTGCCGCCATCATGCCAATACAAGTCCAGCGCCCCAAGCTTGCCACCGCTGCTTGATTTGCGCTGCGGGAACTTCCATCGCGCGCTCATTTGGGTAGGCGCGGTTTCGGCGTGCACCGGCGGACCATCGGCGTCGACGCGGGTTGGGTGCCGTAACTCCAAGGCCCAAAACGCCAGATCCAAATGATGGCAACCCATGTCACCCAAGGTGCCGCCGCCGAAATCCCAAAAGCGTCGCCATTGGGCTGGGTGGTAGAAGTCGTGATATGGACGTTCTGGCGCTGGGCCTAACCATAAATCGTGATCGAAATCAGCCGGCTCCATTTGTTTTTCGGTCGGTCGGTCGCCGCCGCCCCAAGCTTTGCCTACCCAGCAATGCGCTTCGGTAATTTGCCCGAGCACGCCGCTTTGAATGATTTCGACCACGCGGCGGTAGTTATTTCCGGCATGGATTTGAGTTCCCATTTGCGTCGCCACCCTGGCCTCGCGCGCCAACCTTGCGACCTCGCGCGCCTCCCAAACCGAGTGGGTCAGCGGCTTTTCACAGTACACCGGCAAGCCGGCTTTCAGCGCCATCATCGTGGCCGGGGCGTGGGTGTGGTCGGCGGTGGAAACCACAACGGCGTCCAATTTGCTTTCGCTTAGCAGTTCTCGAAAATCGGTATAGCGTTGGGCGGCGCCGTATTTGGAACCGATTGCGTCCAAAAAGTTTTCATCCACATCACAAATCGCAACGATATTTTCGCCGCTGACGCCATGAATATTCGCTCCAGCACGGTTGGCGGTCCCAATAATCCCGACGTTGAGCTTTTCATTGGCGCTGCGCTGGGCCGGATTCTGACGACTGCGCGCCAACAGCGAGTTGCCGAATAACAATCCGCCTAAAATGCCACCGCTAGTGCGAAGAAAACGCCGTCTTGGAGGGTAAACCATATTTGCAGTGTTGCTGTTTGTGTAGGATTGCGCAAGCCTCAATCCTGCGGCAAAAGACCCTGCCCTTCCAATCATGAATCGTCGCTCCTTCCTTCGCACCAGTCTGGCCGCAGTTCCCGCCGCAACCTTGGGCGGTGGTGTCGCAGCCGCGGCTTCAGCCACGAACAACGCCGAGCAGATGGACGTCGGCAGCCGGGCTGAGCCTTTCCAGCTTGCCTATGCACCGCATTTTGGCATGTTCAAAAATCAAGCTGGCGACGAATTGGTCGCGCAGCTGGAGTGGGCACATGAGCACGGATTTCGCGCGTGGGAAGACAACCAGATGGCCAATCGCTCTGTAGATGAGCAGAAACGTATTGCCGCGGCGATGCAACGGTTGGGAATGCGCATGGGCGTATTTGTCGCTAATTTTGGCACCGCGTTCAAAGAACACACCTTCACCTCCGGCAAACAGGATTCACTTGAGAATTTTCTGAATGATTTGAACAACGCGGTAGAGGTCGCAAAACGCGTCAATGCAAAATGGATGACCATCGTGCTTGGTACCAAAGACCATCGCCTGCCGACCGAATTCCAGCACGCCAATGCCATCGATATGTTGCGCCGTGGGGCCGAAATTTTTGAAAAGCATAACCTCGTCATGGTGATGGAACCGCTGAATTTCCGCGACCACCCGGACCTTTATTTAGAGCGCAGCGCGCACGCATATATGCTGTGTAAAGCGGTGCAATCTCCAGCAGTGAAGATCCTCTTCGACATCTACCACCAGTCGATTACCGAAGGCAATTTGATTCCCAACATCATGCGCTACTGGGACGAGATCGCCTACTTCCAAATCGGTGACAATCCAGGTCGCAAAGAGCCATACACCGGCGAGGTCAACTACCAAAACGTCTTTCAGCGCATCCACAAACGCGGTTTTGATGGCATATTGGGCATGGAACACGGCAATTCCCAAGGCGGCGAAGATGGCGAAAGCAAATTGCTCAGCGCTTACCGCAAAGCGGATTCGTTCACAAACTAAGCCCGCATTCCTACCAACGTTCACCTCGCCACCCGCTCCGCCACCTACAGCACGACGTCGGCGCGGGCGTTCGACATGAGGCCTGCACTCGGCCCGACCACTTCAACGACCTGGCTAAATAAAGTTAGCCCGGTGGCATTAATTGGCACCAGTTGGCCGACATGAATTTCGCCATTTCCATCGGCGACTAATGGGCCTATGTGACTGATGGGCTGGCTTATGGAAACCACGCCTAATGGGGTGGTGGTTGGGCCTGGACCATGAATGGAATATCCCAAGTAAGCTAGGTTGCCCGGCGTCAAACCAGTGACGTTGATCGACGAAACCTGGCCGGCGGTCAAATTGCGGACATCCAAAAACGGACCCGAATGGTGCTTGCGCATGGTGAACGAATCAGCAACCAATCCGTCGATATCAACAAAGGTCAAATCTAATCGATCAGCGTTGATATCCAATGCCACCGAGCCAGCCAATTCCTGCGAAGTATACATCACCGGGTGATCCAACGGCCCCGATCCGACCTTACCCGAGGAACCCGTGACCGTGTAAACCGTGCCTGCGTTCGAAGCCGAGGGTTTGACGTATGCACCATTTCCACTCTCCATGCCGTCGCCGGAATCGAGCAACATGGTGCCGGGATTCCAGGTCAGCGAAATGTTGTAGTGGCCGTCAATCAAGTGGGATCGTTCGTAAACGTGGCTATGACCGTTGAGCACCAAATCCACGCCATAACTTTCCAAAACCGGCAAAAACCGCTCCCGCATTTCCGTCATGCGGCCGTCGCTATCGGTAGGAGAATCCGAATTGTGACTGCCTTTGGTGTAGGGCGGATGGTGCCAATAAGCGATAATCCACTCCTGATTAGTGGAAGCCAAATCGTTTTCCAACCAGGTGATCATCGGGTCGCCGATCAAGCGACTGGAAGTATCTGAATCCAAGCAAACAAAATGCACGTTGGCGAAATCAAACGAATAATACGCCTCGGATCCCGACGCCAACCCACCCGCTTCGCCCGCCGCTGGCAGATTGAAGATGTCGTAATAAACTCCTTCATTGCGCTCGTGATTACCGCGCGTGGAGTACACCACGCTGGAGCGCAAAGTAGGCTGATAAGTTTCGAATAGTGCTGTTTGGTATTCGTCGTCGGTGCCATCGTTATAGGCGTTGTCGCCCAGCAACAGCCACAAATCGGTCTTTTGATTAGCCGACCACCGGTAAAACGCGTCACGCACTAAAGTTTGAATGGCTGTGCCTGAACCGCTGTCGCCCAACACCCAAACTCGGGTCGGCGACGCTTGCCCGGTGGCCGGGAAGGTGGTGAATTGATGTTCGGCGTCGGCCCCGGCGCGGATTTGAGTATCGGTGCCGATGGAGTAGAAGTAAGTGCTGCCGCTGGCTAGGCCAGTAAGTTGAATTTCGTGGTCGGTGGATACGCTAGCGTCAAAAACGGATTGGGTCAGCGATTGCGGCGAAGTTCCGTACTCGACCATGCTGTTTTCAGGAAGGGCGGTTCGCCAATGCAAAGTCACGCTGTTTTCACTGCCGTTCTGCAAATACGGGCCGCGAATGAGATCTTTCAACGGCTCCGGCTTGAGCTGCAAGTCGAAGCTGATATCGGAACTGGTCAAATTGGTTTGGTGAATTTCCACCGCCAACACATTGGTGCCGGCGACCAACATAGCCGGATCAATAACCGACCAAGTCCAAGAATACTCCGCCGCTCCGTCAACGGTAGTGTTGGCGAAAGTGAGATGGGTCACCGCGCCAGGATCCATGTTTTGGCGCGCGATTTCAGTTCCGTTCAAATAAACCACAGCTCCGTCATCGCGCTGCAGCCCCATCGTCAAGTCGGTGATCAACAAAGGATCGACGAGGTTAAATTCACCGCGGAAATAGGTGGTGGTATATTTGGTGTTGGAATTAGGTCCGAAGCTCACTTCGGTCTGCTCATCACCGTCGCCGTATCCGAGTTCAGCCGGTCCCTTGCTCCAAGAGGTGTGATTGAAGGATGGCAATTGCCAAGCTGTGCCCTGATTCGAGCCGTCGTCCAAATAGCGCCAAATCATGCCCCTAGGCACTAGCTGATTTTCATCCAAGGTCAGGTCAAAACTGACGTCCGAGCTGGTGCCTGCGGCCTGGTGAATTTCCACCGCCAAGACGTTATCGCCACTGATCAACAAGCTCGGATCCAAACTCTTCCATAACCATTTGTTCTCGCGCGCACCATCAATAGCATCAGTCGCTTCGGTCAAATAATTGGGCGCACCCCCGGGCAGATTGTTGCGAAAAATTTGACTGCCATTCAAATAAACCACCACCCCGTCATCACGGACCAAGCCTAAAGCGAGCTGATTCAAATCCAGCGGATTGGCGACGTTGAAGGTGTGCCGAAAATAGGAGGTCCGATACTTGTCATCCACATTCGGGCCGTAGCCAATTTCGGTCAGTTCATCGCCTTCGCCATAGCCAAGTTGGGCGGGCCCGGCAGCCCATAATGAATCGTCGAAAGCGGGGCTTTGCCATGCCGTCCCCTGATCCGATCCGTCATCCAAATATTTCCACGTACTTCCGGCAGGCACGACCTGAGCGAAAGACGACGCCGCGAGGGTTGCCCACGTAAGCCAAAGTAAGGGGAGGAGCTTTTTCATGACAATCAAAAATGACAGGATATTTTAACCGGATTCCTCGACGCCATCGTTGACAAATATTTCATGCAAATCTGCCAGCTCAACAGCGCGTGTATTTAGCTACGAACCATAAAGATCATGCCCAGCCAGGAGGAAAATGCGCCAGCCACCCCTCCAATGATCATCATCCGTTTGCCGATGCCATCCATGGTAAACCCATCGCCCACGGCAAAGATAAAGCCGAAAACGATCAAAAAATTACAGACCAGCGCAATCGCGGCCATAATTCTGGGGCCAATGACCCCGCCGCTACCAAAGGCTGCCACTATAGGGATTTGCCCAAACAGAATCAAAATGCCAGACCAAAGCCATTCGGGGTCTTGTTGAACCCAATAAATAGCTCCGCAACTGGCAATCAACACCAAACTAGCTCCAAAAAGCTGGGCTCGCAATCGTGGAGCACCGATGAGAGCGTGCCTGCCGCTGCGACTGCTTAGCAACAGCAAATCAAAAAATGATTCCGCGAACCACATGAGCCCAATGACGGTCAAATAGAGCCAATTGATCGGCTCCAAAAACCACTCCCAATCAGGATGGGTGCGGCGCAAATTTCGCGCCACTCGGTTGAGCACAAACAAGCCGATGAACATAAATAGCAGCACCCTTGGAGGCAAGGAACTCAGACGCATAAAGCCGCGCAGCATAAAACCATAAATTGGATTTTTGGCTTTCATCGCTTCGACCAAGCCTTCGCGTGCACCCTCGTGCTCAGGATCTAAACGCAACGCCTCCTCAAAAGCTTGCAAGGCTCGGGCGTGCTCGCCGGTGGATAAGCAGTTGAATCCCAATTGCACATGAGCGTCGGGATCCATCGGGTTTTGTGACAAGCCTGTCGCCAATGACTCGCGCGCCATACCTTTTTCGCCGATGCGCGCAAGGCTGTGGGACAATAAGTGACGGCAAGTGGAGTGCTCTGGATCCAAAGCCAAGCCCAATTTAGCTTCATGAATTGCGTCTTTCCAATTGCGCAGGTTCACATAAATCTGGCTACTCAGGGCATAGTTATCAGGATCGGATGGATCCAATGCAATGGCTTGCCGAGCACAAACACGTGCTTCTTTCCATTGTTTCAAATCCACCAAAATCATGCCCTTAATCCAATGCGCATGATCCCAAGTTGGTTCCATGCCCACGGCTTGATTAGCGACCGTTAACGCCGCTTTATTCTGATCTTGCATGAATAAAGCCCATGCCAATTGGGTATGTCCATCAACATCATTCGGCTCTTCAAGCAAATAACTTCGAATCAACTCTTCCGCCTCTTTCGGCCGCCGTTGTTCCATTAATAACTGAGCTCTTTGCAACATGTCCTAGCGCTTGATTTTTAAATATTCAAGAATGTCGTCGTAAATGCCGCCTTGGTTGGAATAGAGAGCGTAATTGCGCGCCGAGCCGAACCACTCCTTGGTACTCGGGCGAATCCCCTTGACGGCTTGCAGCAAATCTTTGGTTGTGATTGGCGCGGGTGCGCCCAGCTTCAATGCGTCGGCCAACCGAATTTCGATCGCCGCATCCACCACCCCTTTCAAGTCGGCACCCGAAAATTCCGACGTCTTGCGGGCGACTTTTTCGGCGTCGATATCGTCGACCGGCTTGCCTTTTAGTAGCGCTCGCAAGATTTCGGCGCGGGCGGTGGTGTCTGGCGGCGGAACGAACAGGATTCGATCAAAACGCCCCGGCCGACGGAACGCAGGGTCCAAGTGCCATGGTGCATTGGTAGCGCCGAGGATTAGTAGACCATCGTTGTCGTGCTCCATGCCGTCGAGTTCGGCCAAAAACTGATTGACCAAGTGGCGGCCCGAGGACTGGCGCATGTCAGAACGACTGGCTCCTAAGGCGTCGACTTCATCAAAAAAAAGTACCGTCGGCGTATGCGAACGCGCCGATTCGAAAATGGAATGCAAATTCTTTTCACTATTGCCTATCCACATGTCCAAAACATCGTGGATGCCTATGGGCATGAAGCGAGCCTTCACCTCGCCCGCGGTTGCCTTCGCCATCATTGTTTTACCGCAGCCTGGAGGTCCATACAGCAAGATGCCGCCACCGGTTTTTTTGCCGTAGGCCTCGAATAAATCAGGCCTTTCCATCGGCAGAATGATCTTCATTCGAATTTCATCCTTCACCGCATCCATTCCGCCGATGTCACTGAAATCCGCTTGCGGCTTTTGCTCTGGGATTTCCAACATCGAGTCGGTTTCCGGCGCGCGCCGAATACGACCCTCGACGACCTCCGATTGCGCCTCATCCTCAGGCGGCAAGTCCACCCCCAAACGCTGACTCAACTCTTCAGACTTACAGCTGGGGTCCTCCTTCAATGCTTGACGATAGACCTTCACAGCCCGCGGCGTTTCGCCACTCCGCAAATAGTAATCCGCCAGCAGTACCTTCAATTTTGCTGGGCAATCGGCTTGCTGGGTCCATTCTTCCAGCAAAACAACGGCGGCTGAAATCTTGCCTTGGGCGGCGAATGAGCGAGCTAAGCCACGCGCCATTTCGGCATTTGGGTTTTTGCTAAATAAGGAGCGAAACTCCTGCTCAGCCTCAACCGGACGCCCTTGATCAAGCAAGGTGCGCGCTAACAACAAGTGAAGTGGTGTGTTATTAGGACTGTGCGCCAATGCGTCGCGCAGATCCTGGATCGGGTCGGAGTTAGCCATCGGGGGGAAATTTGAAGCAATTAGATTGCCGTCGATTGTAGCGACCGAGCAGTTTTCTAGAAGTGAAAATGCAATTACCGCCGCCTTGGCGCGGCACTTCGGTATCTTAGTTTTCCCACTTCGAACCATCCCTGCGAACGTGAAAACTGTCTTTTCCTCCATCCTTTGGGCCACGCTGCTGTGTCCCCTTCTTTCTGCTGCGCAGCAAGCGGATTACCAGCCCAAAATTGAAACCGCTTCGCAACAAGGCCAAGAAGCCATCGCCAAGCAGGCGGTGCCCGACGGTTTCACTATCAAATTGTGGGCTGCTGAGCCAGACCTGGCCAATCCGGTTGCGTTTTGCTTTGATTTACTCGGTCGGATTTACGTCGCGGAAACTTACCGTCAGGAAACCGAAGGTGTGCCCGATAATCGTTCCCACCGCTATTGGCTCGAAGATGACCTGCGCCTGCAAACGGTAGAAGAGCGCGGCGAGATGTATTTGAAGCATCATCCGGAGTACGCTACGGAATGGACCGATCAGCACGACCGCATCAAACGCTTGGTCGACACCGATGGCGACGGCAAGGCCGATGAAGTCACCGTTTTCGCCGCTGGTTTCAATGATCTGCTCGACGGCACCGGCGCTGGCGTTTTGGCGCGCGGCAAGGACCTTTGGTACACCTGTATTCCGAAGCTATGGAAACTGAGCGACGCCGACATGGATGGCGTCGCCGATGGGCGCGAGGCGTTGCATCATGGTTATGGCGTGCGCGTGGCTTTCCGCGGTCACGACATGCACGGCTTAATCATCGGCCCCGACGGCAAATTGTACTTTTCCATCGGCGACCGCGGCTACAACGTGATGACCGCCGAAAGCACCCGTTTGGTCGAACCTGGGCGTGGCGCAGTGTTCCGCTGCAATTTGGACGGCACCGACCTGGAAGTTTTCGCTACCGGCTTGCGCAATCCGCAAGAACTTGCCTTCGACGACTTCGGCAACCTATTCACCGGCGATAACAATTGCGACGCCGGTGACCGCGCGCGTTTGGTTTACGTAATGGAAGGCGGCGATTGCGGTTGGAGTATGAACTTTCAATACCTGTCCGACCGCGGCCCGTGGATGTCGGAATCTTGGTGGAAACCGCGCTTTGAAGGTCAACCGGCGTTTTTAAATCCGCCGCTGCTGAACATGACTGCTGGCCCTAGTGGCATCACCCACTACCCTGGTGTCGGCTTGCCGGAAAAATACAACGACAGTTTCTTCCTGGTTGATTTCCGCGGTGGCGCCAATGGCAGCGGCATCGTGCGCTTCAATCTCAAGCCCGACGGCGCCGGTTTTGCCGTCAACGAACAGGAGCAATTTTGGTGGAAGATCCTGGCGACGGACGTCGACTTTGGCCCCGATTGCAAGTTGTACGCATTGGATTGGGTGGCGGGCTGGGTTGGACCTGGCAAGGGTCGGATTTATCAATTGAATCACGAAAGCAGCCAGTCCGAGTTGGCGCAAAAAACCCAGGCGATGCTCTCTGCGGACTTTGCCCTCCACCCCACCAGCGAGTTAATTAGCTTTTTGAACTTCCCGGATTACCGAGTGCGTTTGGAAGCGCAGCTGGCGTTGATGGAGCGTGGCGAAACAGCAGCCGGGCCGCTGGGCGTGATTGCCTCAAGCAGCATGGCCAACACCAAAGCCCGCGTGCATGCCATTTGGGCCCTGACTCACCTGAAGGCCAACTCCATATTGGCTTACCTACTTAAGGACAACGACGCCGAGGTGCGCGCCCAGGTCGCCAAGGGTTTGGGTGAAAATGCCTACGCCGCCTCGCTGGATGATTTGATTGCTTTGCTAAACGATAGCTCGCCGCGGGTGCGGTACTACGCCGCTGAAGCGCTCGGCAAGCTGCGAAACAAAAAGGCGGTTCAGCCGCTGTTCGCCGCGTTGGAGCAGAACCAAGACCAAGATCGATTCCTGCGCCACGCCGCTACTTTGGCGTTGGGCCGCATTGGAGCTGCCAACTCGTACGTACAGGCCAAATCGCACGCGTCTTCAAGTGTTCGCCTAGCAGCAGTTTTGGCATTGCGGCACATGAAGCACGCTGCCATCGTCAACTTCCTCGGCGATGCAGATCCGTACGTTGCCACCGAGGCGGCCATCGCCATTTACGCCGCGCCAATCGATACCGCGCTTCAAGCCTTAGCTTCAACCTTGCCGACTCTCACCTCGAAGCTGGCTCAAGCAGGCGACTCCACGAAAGCCCAAGCTGCGGTTCCGTCTCCATATTTGCGTCGTGCGCTGCATGCAGCCAATCGTCGCGGCGGCGAAGATGATTTGAAGAACGTGATCAGTTTCGTCCAAGAGAAAAACGCGCCCATGAACTTGCGCGAAGAGGCGGCGCAATTGGTAGCCGATTGGTTGACGCCTAAAGAGTTTGATTTGATGCGCAATGAGTCGCGACAATTCGGACCTCGTAACCCGGCCCAAGTCAGCGCCAGAATTGCGATGCACCTCGCAGCCTTGTTAGATTGCAATTCGTCCAAAATTCAATTGGCCGCTATTCAGGCAGCGATGGCCAATAAGTTGAAAAACTTGGATGGAGTATTGCTAGGCCTAGTGCAAAAAGAAGCCGCCGACATCGACGTGCGCACCGCCAGCTTGACCGCGATGCAACAACTGCAATGCGCAAATCTGGGTCTAGGCTTGGCGTCGGCTGGTAGTTCGACCGAAGAAAAGCTGCGCGCCCAAGCGGTGCGGATGTTGGCCAAATGGCAGCCCGAACAAGCGCTACCGATCCTTGCCGACGTACTCCCCAACGCCGCTCCACCTGAGCAAGCCGCCGCCTTCGTCGCCCTTGCCGACCTCAAAAACGCCGACGCCGACGAATTGCTGGCGGAATGGGTCGATCGAATGGGCATGGGCCAAGTCGACCCCTCGGTGCAACTGGAACTGTTCGAGTGCGCCAGCGCCCGCGCGAATGATGGCAACGCGATCTTAATTGCTAGCCTAGGCAGTTGGCGCAAACGCATGGACGTACAAGGTCCGCATGCATGGAAAAACATCAGCCTGCATGGCGGTGACGTTGGCGCGGGCAAAGATGTGTTCTTCAATAACGCGACCGCAAGTTGCCAGCGCTGCCACTACATTGCCGGGGAAAGCAGTGCTGGAATTGCGACCGAAATCGGCCCTGATCTCGGCAGCGTGGGCTTAAATCTAAGCCGCGCAGAACTACTGCAGTCCATCACCGAGCCCAAAGCTAAAATCGCCTCAGGCTTCGAGTTTTACAACGCCAAGGGCAAGCTGTTTCCAGTGTCAGCAATGACTCCCGGCCTAGGCGAGGCCCTGACTCCGCGGGAATTGCGAGATTTGGTCTCGTACCTGGGCAGCCTGAAGAAGGTCACGCGCACGATGATCTTTGTTTACAGCGCCGGCTACGAACACCAAGTTGCCAAAGCCAACGAAAAAGGGGTGTCACTGGTTGAGCGTAGCTGGCAAGAATGGGCTGCCGCCGACCCGCGTTTTGAGGTCATCATCAATCGCGACCCAAATTGGTTCACCAGTGAAAACTTGGAGCAGGTAGATACGGTTTTCTTCTACACCACCGGCGAGCTGCCGATTCCTGAAAGCGGTAAGCAAGCGTTGCAACATTTCGTTGAAAACGGTGGTGGATTCGTCGGCGCTCACTGTGCTACCGACACTTTCTATAAGTGGGAATGGTACGGCAACATGATCAGTGGATATTTCGACGGCCATCCTTGGAACTCACACGCCACCGTGGGCGTAAAGGTAGATGACCCAGATCACTGCTCCACCCGTCATTTCCCGGCCGAGGGCTTCATCATTACCGATGAGATCTACCAAATGAAAGCTCCATACTCGCGTGATCGCCAGCACGTGCTGCTGAGCTTAGATACTGCGAAGAGCGACATGACGCTTGGCGGGATCAAACGCACCGACAACGACTTCGGTATTTCGTGGACGCGCAAGCAAGGCAAAGGCCGCGTGTTCTACTCGTCGCTCGGCCACCGCCCAGACGTTTGGGCGCATCCGGCTTACCGCCAGCACTTGGTACAGGGAATGCTATGGGCGGCCGGTAATTAACTAGTCGTCGGAGATCGACATCGACGCACCCAAACCGGTGTGTCGATGAACTCCACCCCAAGAGGTTTCGGGTTGGATCCAGCAACGCTTGCCGCTTTGCAACCAAATGAAGGCGGGCTCAAAAGATTGCATATCCCTGACCACGATGCGGCGATGGTTTGCGTCGCGACCATCCTTGGCAATGATCTCGGTCAAGATTACTGCGACCGCGGTTTGTGATAGACCGATAACTGAAACTAGAACCTGGCCATCATCACCAGGCAGAATAAATGTTTGAGTGAAACGGTTGACGTCGGTTGCACTGGGCAAACCATCCTCGCCCACGCTTAAGGCAAATTCATGGGGCGCAACCGTGATGGATTCAGAACCCGCTTCGACGGCATTTTTTTTATTCAGGTTTTGATAGATAGAAAACGCAAGCCAAGCTACACCCAACCCGATGAGCAACCCGAACAAAAAAACCTTTGTTGGTGAAGAGAGGGGAGTTTTCGCCTTAGCCTTAACTTTGTTGGAATCAGGAGATGTCAAAATCTTCGCAGTCGTCTACTTCGCCCCAGTTGCTAGCTGAGGAAGTCAGCGTTCCGGTCGGCGTAACTTTGTCGCCGGAAGGACCGCAGCAAGTTAACGTACCAGTGACTGGGTCACTCGAACTACTGTCAACTGAAGTAGTGTAGCTTTCGCCACAAAGTTCAACAGTGATGATGGTTTCCTCACCCTTTTGAACAATGCGAATGGTTGCAACCTCTCCTTCACAACCAGGCAACTCGGTGACGCATACCACGCCCGGATCCTGATTGGAACTCATGTCTTCAGCGTTGACACGAGCGAACGAATAGCCTACAAATAACCCTAGGGCTAAAAGCGAATTCGTAAGAATGTAAGGCAGGCGCATGGCTTGACAGGTTGCGCCGGATTTTCCCGGCTCGTCCAGTATGACTTAGGAACTCGGAATCAAAGCGAAAAATTTAAAAATTTCGTGGGGTACGACGCCGAGTGCGGCATTATGGATCTTGGAACGTATGGATCAAACTCCGTCTCCCCCGTCTTTAGATGAGCTGTTGTCCCACATGGGTTGGGTACGCAACTTAGCCAGGGGGCTTGTACGCGAAGAGGACGCTGAGGATTTGGCCCAGGAGACCATGCTGCGGGCCATCCAAACCCCGCCCTCGCATAGTGAGAACCTACGCGGTTGGCTGGCGATGATCTCGCGCAACTTGATGCGGAGCTCCAACCGCAAAGAAGCGCGGCGTGCTCAGAGGTTTGATCTAAATAAACCACAGCCTTTGGAGCCACCCAAGCCTGAGGAGTTGTTTTATCGGGCAGAGATGGCTGAAACGGTGCGTAAACTAGTCGATCGACTGGACGACAATACGCGCTATTTGATTCTGCTGCGCTTTCACGAAGAACGCAAGGTCGACGATATCGCCATGATGCTGGGGATTTCGCGCCGGGCCGCTCAGTCCCGGCTGGATCGGGCTATGGCGAAGCTGCGGGAATCCATGCGTCTCCACCTGGGCGAGGACTACATCGTTGCCTGCCTGATTTTGGCGACTCCGATTGGGCCGCCCATCGCTACGGCCGTTCCTGCCGGCACCGGCGCAGCCTCCGGCGGGCTTTCAGGATCAGGCATATCCATGCTTCTGCAGGGTCTTATGGCCGTCGCCGCCTTGCTGATTCCGATTTATTTCGTGGCTTTTGGTGAAACCTCTGCCAATCCGATCCTGGATTCTGAGGAATTCGTCGGCCAACTAGAAGCTGCAAATGCTTCCGGAGCCCAACAAAGTGAAGCTACCCGGACTGAGGTTGCCGACCCTTTGGCTGCCTCCGATTTGGCAACCCTGCGATTGTTCGTGCAGGATCAAAATGGACAGCCCATCCCTGACGCACGGATTGTCGCCAGAAAAAGCGGTGGATCTCTGCCTAACCAACTATGGACAAGTAAGTTAGAGGTTTCATCCACTTTAATTAGCGAAACCGTTGCCGACGAAAATGGCAGCGCTGCTATCGAACTTCCAGCTGCTAAGAAGGTAGTGGTTTACATAGGCTCCCGGTATTTTGGAGTGAAGCGGCTGGCTATCACGACTCCGGCCTCCGGCGTCACCGAAGAAGCAGTTAAGGTCACTCTGCAACCCGCTGGCTGCGTGCTGGGCACAATTTCCGATGGCCAAAGCACCCCGATTTCCGACGCCGTCGTTCTTCTTCAAAGAGCCAACCGCTTAGACGTTTTCGACACCCTAAGTTACCGTCACCGCACAGTTTCGGGCGAATTCGGCGAATATGAGCTGCCCAGCGTACCAGCGGGTGATTATTTGCTGCAGGTAGCCCACCCACAGTTTGAACGCCTCATTTCGACTCCGTTCACGGTCACGGAAGAGGGCAACAAGCCCGAATTCGTACAAGACCTGCAACTTTCGCACGGCCTTTCCATCACCGGGCACTTAGACGACTCGGAAGGCAAGCCTATTGCTGGAGCTGCGATTTGGGTTCTAGATCCAACCGAATTGCCGAAGCGCAACGTCAACGTTTCCGCACCTCGAGGAATCGCACCATCCGGCTATTCCGCCGAAGACGGCAGCTTCCATGTTTATGGCTGGAGCCAAAATCGTGGTTCAACGGTCCTGATCTCCAGTCCGGGTTTCCTCGCCAAGGTTGTCCCTAACGCTGACATTACAGACCCGCTGTTCGTTACCCTACAGCGCGGTTTATCATTGTCGATTCAGGTTGAGTCGAATTCTCATGCTGTTACTGCCGCTCGAGTTCGCCTGACTCAGCGCTTAGATGCGAATAACGCTTCCAGTTTCACTAGGACTAGCCAAGAAAATGGTCGGGCATCCTTCCATGGCTTGGCTCCAGGCCTCTACCACGCCACGGTAAGTGACCCCCGCGGTTATGGCACCACCCAACCATTCGAGTTGTCCAGTAATGGCCAAGTTGAAATGCTGAATTTGGAGCACGGCGCTGGCTTTGAATTGGTTGCATTGGACGAAGATGGCATGCCATTGCCCAACATTGCCCTGACTCTAATGCGCATTGATTCGCTGCCCAACATGGAGGGCGCCTCGGGCAGTGGCGTGACCGACCAAGCATCGGCTAGTGGCAAGACCGACAGCCTTGGCCGCTACAGCATGCACGTCCGCCCTGGTATTTGGAAAATTATCGCCAAACCTAAGGGACGCTCGCAATTGAACGTACTACGCTAATTGCAGCCGAATCAAGTCCTACACCTGGAGCACAGCTTCGGCGCCGCAGGCTCACTCACCGTCTGTGCTAATGGTCCGGACGGTGCCCCACTACAAGGCGTGCCCAGCGCCCCGCCTTCGGACGTAGGTTCTGTTCACACCAACTGCGCCG
>JACNIZ010000143.1 GCA_014382805.1 Planctomycetota bacterium | reverse complement strand
ACATGTCGGAAATTTACGACGGCAACTATCGCATTTTGGATGTGAGCAACTTGCCCAACATGCCGAGCCGCGACCGCATTGCGACGCCGGGCTATTTCACCCATAGCACTTGGGCAAACGAGACTGACACGCTGTGCATTACTACTGATGAAGTGAATGGTGGCCGCGTCGCGTTGTACGACATCACTAACAAGAGCGACATTCGCTTCCGCGATCAGTGGACGCCAGATAGCAGCACGATTCCACACAACGCTTACATCATTGGCGATAAGGCGTACATCAGCTGGTACACCGAAGGGTTCATTTGCTTGGATATCAGCGATCCGTACGACATTAAGAAATACGCCAGTTACGACACCAGCCCTTACACCAGTGGCTCCGGTTATCACGGTGCATGGGGTTGCTACCCGTTTTCGCCATCAGGTGTGGTTTACATTTCTGACATTGAAGAGGGTTTCTACATTTTGAAAGTAGAGGGGCCCGCGATCACGCTCGAGCACACTGAGCTGGCGAACACAACCAACCAAACTGGTCCCTACCCAATGTCCGTTACCGCCGCTCCGGTCCACGCCGGCTCGACCGTCACCGACGTCGACATTTGGTATCACGTGGAAGGTGGTTCTTGGCAAAGCTTCGCGTTGGCGCAAACCGGCAACACCGACGAATGGACTGGCGACTTCCCGGGCCAATTGGCGCCAGCGGTTGTTGAGTACTACATTCACGCGACCGAAAGCGGCGGACGTCGCCAATGGTTGCCAGCAGGTTCAAACGCGGGTGATATGACTTACAACTTCATCGTTGGCACCATGATGAGTTTGTACTTCAATGATTTTGAAGGCGCCAACAATGAAGGTTGGGCGCATGGATCCACTGCCGGTGTCGACGACTTTGAACGCGGTACTCCGCAAGGTAAGAGTGGCATCGGTAACCGTCACGAAGGCGTGCGCTGGAACGATCCGGTGAATGCTTATTCGGGATCCAACATCTGGGCCAACGATCTTGGCACTGGCAATGATGACGGCGCTTACAACGAAAGTTCCAACATGTGGCTGGAATCTCCGTCCATAGATTGCACCGGCGCGGCGCGCACCACTTTGGTGTTCTGGCGCTGGGCTTCCTTTGAAGGTGGCGGCAACGACCACGCCAAGATTTGGGTGAACAACGATCAAGTTTGGACCAGCCCGGCATACACCGGTGAAGCTCTACATACCACCGATGTAGGTTGGACTCAAATGGTGATCGATATCTCGAACTACGCCGACAACAATTCCGACGTCAAAGTTCGCTTTGAATTGGAAAGTGACAACGTCTTAAACCTCGGCGGTTGGGGCATTGATAACTTCGAAATCGTTGCTCTGGAGCAAGGCGAACCTACCGACACCATTTTGCTGACCGGCCCGACGTCGGCAAATACGGGTAACTCGGTTCAGTACAACTTCAGCGCTGCACCAGCGAATGCGAATTTTTCCTTCCTGTACAGCTTGTCTGCTGCGAGTAGTGTGCATGCAGGTCATTCCTTCAACTTGGGTGATCCCGTGACCACATTGGCGAACGGCATCATGAATGCACAAGGCGAGGGTTCGTTCACTTCCATCATCCCGTCCGGCGCTGCTGGACTAACGGTGTACTTGGAAGTTGCCGCTTGGGACGGCAGTGGAATTTATGATTCCAACATGCTGACCTTAGTTGTGAATTAATTTCAATCGCTTCCTAACCCCAGGAGCGCCGATACGTAAATGTGTCGGCGCTCCTTTTTTCATTGCTGAGCACCGAGAGGCCATGTCGTACACCAAGCGTTGGTTGGTAAAGGATGCGAATTAGAAGGGCTTGCCACCATTATTGTTCTGATTTACTTTTCGCCGTGGGTAATATTGAGCATATTAATTTGGCTTTGGACTCAGAGGAAACTTAACGGGCAATGGAAGCTCACTGTTGCCGCGATGGTTCTATTACTAGTTGCATATGGAATAGGACTTAGTCCCATGTTATTGGATTAGGCCCGATAATTTGGAATTATTGTCACAATTCGGGTGAGGCACGAATACGGGGGAAATCCTTTGAATAAATGAATTCATCCCTCGCCCTTGATTTGGAGAAAACATCGCGTACCGCAAATGGGGGCATAGTGGTGTTGCTCGGCTTGTTTGCGCTGGCCGGCAATTTTATCTCCTTTTATTTCCATTTTGGAACGGTCGCCTTTTTGCTGTTAGTGTTACTAAATACGTATTGGCGACATTTCCAAAGCAGTCATACTTTGCTTGCAAACTTTGGCTTCTTGGCTCAATTTCGCTATTTGGCAGAGAGCGTCGGGCCCGAGTTTAGGCAGTACTTGTTTTCTTCCGACACAGAAGAGCGGCCGTTTAACCGTAACGAAAGAGCGGAGGTATATCGAAAATCCAAAGGCATCGATTCTTCCTCTGCATTTGGAACCTTGCTTTCTTATGACCCGGAGGAGGCGAAGATTCGTCATTCGTTTTACCCAACCGACAAGCAGAGACTGGAGAAGTTCGACGTCGCCGTGGGTGCTGCGCGTGGATTGGAAACGACGTATCACATAAATCGGCCAATCATGATTAGTGCAATGAGCTATGGCGCGCTTGGGGAAAACACGGTGCGTTCGTTGGCCCGTGGGGCCAAGCTCGCGGGCATTCCTATGAATACTGGCGAAGGCGGTTATCCCAAATATCATCTAATGGAAAACTGCGACCTCATTTTCCAACTCGGCACGGCTAAGTTTGGCGTGCGCAATGAGGAAGGATATTTAGACGACCAAAAGCTGGCGGATCTTGCAGCTAAAGACCAAATCAAGATGATTGAAATTAAGCTTTCTCAAGGCGCAAAACCTGGCAAAGGAGGCTTGCTGCCTAAGGAAAAGATTACCAAGGAAATCGCTGAGTTACGCGGCGTACCGCAAGATAAAGATGTGCTTTCTCCAGCCCACCACTTGGAATGCGTGGATGCAAAAACCACGGTTGAATTCCTTGCCCGCGTGCAGAAAGTAGGTGGATTGCCTACTGGCATGAAATTCTGTCTGGGCCGTGATGACGAGTTCCGCGAGTTAGTGCAAGAAATGAAACGCCAAAAAACCCTGCCCGATTTCATCACCGTAGATGGTGGTGAGGGTGGAACCGGCGCGGCCCCAAAAAGCTTCATGGATGATTTAGGCATGCCCCTATTTGAAGCGCTGCCGTTGGTACATCAAATCCTGAGCGAGGAAGGAGTACGCGCTCAAATCGTTTTGTTCGCGTCCGGCAAACTCATTAGCCCCGGCAAGCAAATCAAGGCCATGTCCCTAGGTGCCGACGTCGCCTATTCCGCCCGTGGGTTTTTACTTTCCTTGGGCTGCATTCAGGCGCTGCAATGCAACAAAAATTCTTGCCCGGTTGGAATCACTACGCATGAGCCACATTTGCAAAAGGGGCTGAATATCGAAGACAAATCCAAACGCGTTGCAAATTACGTAGACGCGCTCCACCATGAATTTGACGAGCTACTTGCCGCAACTGGTGCCGCATCGGCGAGTTCTTTGACTACCAAAAACATCTACTTCTCAAACGCCAACCAGTCAGTGGCCGCAAATAACTAACCATCATGAAAACAACCCTCCCTACCCGTCTGGCGCAGGTCGTTGCTGCGTCGATCCTGATTTTTGCCTCGGTCATGAAATTCAAAGGCGACCCTGGAGCGATTGAAATCTTCACTAAGTTGGAGATGGAACCCGGCGGCCGCTACATCGCGGCGATTTTCGAAATGCTGGCGGGTTTGCTACTGCTGTCATCCTTCGCAGCGTTTGGTTCCGTACTTGCCATTGGCATGATGGCCGGCGCTCTGATTGCTCACGCTACGCGCTTAGGCTTAGAAGTTAACAACGACGGCGGTGCTTTGGTCGGGCAACTCGCCATAGTCCTGTTGAGTTCTTTGTTTGTGGCGATCAGCCGTCGCAAAGAAATCCCAATCATTGGGAGCTCCTTTTAAGTACTACCTTCGCGGCGATGTTCCTAGTACCCTTGTTCTTTCTTCCGTTTGTATCTACAGTTATGCTTTTCCCTGGGTTAAAAAGCTGGCCGCAAACACCGCAATTATTCAAAAAGAAATGCGGCTTCTTGATGGTGGTGGATACAATTATTCTCGACGACATATACGTGCACCAAGCCTATAACAAATGAGAAGAAGAGCACGTAGTCCTCATATTTGATTTCCTGCGCCGGTGGAAATACCGAACCTCAGCCATGGGCTATTTCCGCCAGCGCACATTTCCTCCCAAGGACTATGACCGCAACGATCCAATCCAACTTACTGCCGCGCTATTGAATCACTGCGGTCGTCAGCGTTTCGACGCCGCCATCGCCGAGCGGGCGCCATGCTTGCAGCCAAACTTGTTGACCTTGCATGTTATTCGGTACGAATGCAGTTAAAGTTCCATGACCAAACGGGTCGGTATTTATTTGGCCGATGTTGAATAGCGGGCCGGCAAGATCTAGGACATCATTGCCGTCGGGCGACGCGTTGCCGGGGCCGGTAAGGCTAGCGTACACGTAGTAGGTGCTGTACCAAGTGCCGTCGATCAACTCGATTTGAGTATTGGCGCCGGACAGCAAATTGGGTTGAACGATTCGGCCAAAAGCAGGGGGTGCCATCGTCTCAACCTTGCCACCACCCAAACTGCCGCCGCCATTGCCAGAACTGCCGACGAAAATTTCATCGATGCCGTTCCCATCCAAGTCGTCGGTGGAGCAAAGTGAACTGCCCATGCGCGCATAAGCTTGGGTCCCGTTTTGCGAAAAAAGCAGTCGACCGCTTGGCCCCGAAAATCCTTGAATACGGCCAGAAGCTAGGCCGGTGGATCCAAGTTGGCCCGCCATCGGCGAACCGGCAACCAGGTCCAAGTAGGAGTCGCCATTTAAATCCATTGCCGTCATCGAATATCCAAAACGCTCTCCATCCATTTCCTGCTCCAAAGTACGAATGACGCTGCCGTCGGCACCCGAGCAAATTTGAATGTAAGAATGCAAGCCGACGATATTCGTCGAGTCATCAATGCCAGCGATTGCGACGTCGGCAATGGCGTCGCCATTCACATCCTGCAGGCACACCATGGTGGTGCCAAAAAACGAATCCTTGTCACGGCCCCTAATGGACAGAATCGATTGCCCGCTCGCGCCGCTGTAGAAATACACCTTGCCAGCACTCTTAGCGCCAGCTTTTTGATTGGGGGCGCCGATGGCAAAATCAGGCACACCATCAAAATCCATGTCGCCGCACCCAGCAATCGAATATCCAAACCGATCCCATGGGTGGCCGCCGCGGAAGGTGTGGATTGCGGAGCCGTCGGCGCCGGAAAATATGAACACTGAGCCCGAACCCAAACCGGCCCAATCATCATCATGTGCGCCGACGGCAAGATCGTCAAAACCATCGCCGTTGAGATCGCCCACGTTGCAGGTCGCCGATCCAAAATAATCCCAGTTGGCGGCACTTGAGTATTCACGAATCAAGCTGCCGTCTACACCCGAATAAACCACCACTTTGCCGGAAGGGTAGGAGAACTCGTTATCGAAGTTCGCCGAAACTGCGTAATCCAGACGGCCGTCACCATTGTGATCGCCAGCCGCCGAAACCTTGCTGCCGAAGCGGCGCAGAATGCTCTCGCCCGAGTGAGTGCGCAGTATGAAACCATTTTTGCCGGACACCAGCAGCGCGCGACCCGAATCCAAACCGTTGCTGTCACTGCCGGGTTCACCGACCAGCAAATCGGAGTAGCCGTCCAAATTCACATCGCCGACGTTGGCGGTACTCGCGCCCAGAAAGTTTTCACTAGCAGATCCGTCCAGCGAAAAGTGGCTTTGGCCGCTGGCAAGATGAGCTAAACCGGAAGCGAGTAGTGCAGTGAGGGGGAGGCGCGGCATCCCCCCATCCTAATCCATGTCCACAAAAACTGTCTGGGTTTCACCTTTCGGAACCGGCGGCAACACCATGGCACGGCGCTGGCCCAGAATGCGCTCCACCGATTCCAACCAAAAACGATGCATCGTGACGTCGCGATTGGCTTTCAGCGAGCTGGCCAATTTTTTGAAACTAGCTGCTTCGCCGGCCGCTTTGCCGAGCAGATCCGTGCGGTAGGATTCAGCTTCTTGCAAGATGCGGTTTGCCTGCGAGCGCGCATAAGGCAGTGCGGTGGCACGGGCGCCGTCGGCTTCGGAAAATTGCTGTTCGCGGTAGGACTTGGCGCTGGTGACCTCGTTGAATGCGTCTTGCACTTCAGGCGGCGGCGCCATGGACTGCAGGTTAAACGCGGTCAAGGTCACTCCGAGCTTGAGCTGATCCAATAACTCTTGGGTGCGGGTCAGTACTTTATTGCGCAGTTGCACCTTGCCTGTGGACAGCGCTTCGTCGACGCCCATCGAGGCTACCAAATTCGTCATCACCGATTCGGCAACACGCCGAATCATCATGTTGCGCGGCGTGCCGTCGCCTAAATCAGATGCGCCGTAGAGATAATCTACTGGATTAGTAATGGTGTAAAAAAGCGTCACCTCCATTTTGACGATGTTGGTGTCGCCAGTTAGCCATTCGCGCGTAGACGCCTTGCCGACCTGACCACTAAGTTCTTCTACATAAGTAAAACCAACCGGCATGGTTCGGCTGAGGCTAGTTTGCGTTTTCAGCATGCTTTCTAGCGGCCACGGCAAGGTGAAATGGATGCCGCTAGGAACGGTTCGCGCAACGCCGCCAAAGCGCATGACAATACCAGTTTCATCTTGCGCCACAGTCCAAACACTGCTCCACAATAATCCAGCAACGACGATTACCGCCAGCGCCGACTTCATCCATTGCGCCTTAATCATTCGCCGACTCCTCAGTCGTCGTTGGTGGCTGCTGCAACACTTTCAACAGTGCGTGGTTGCTGGGCAGAATGATCAAAGAATCATCGTTCAGTGAATTTTCTAATGCATCGAGCGAGCGCAAGAATTTATAGAGCTCGGGGTCGGAGCCGTAAGCCTCGGCATAAATCAAAGCTGCTTCCGCTTCAGCGTTGCCGCGAACCTCTTCCGCCTTGCGACGAGCTTCAGCCAACATCGCCGATTCTTCGCGATCCGTTTGAGCTTTGATCTTGTCGTACTGCTCCATTCCTTCGGCGCGGAATCCGCGTGAAATTTTCTGACGCTCGGACTCCATGCGCGAGAACACCGCACGCTTGTTTTGCTCAGGGAAATTTAATCGCTTGATCGTTGCCGAGTGAATGCGGATACCCATGTTGCTTTCAGCCCGCTTGGCGGTGCCGATCTTCAGATCTGCATCTACATTACGCAACCCAGAATCACCGCCGTCTACATTCAAAATGTCGGCGAAGCTGTACGACGACAAAATATCGCCAACGACTGCACGCAAAATTTCTGCCAAACGTGCTTCCGCTCCGCCGCGCGAACCCACAGTTTTGTAAAACTTCAATGGGTCAGCAACCGACCAAATCAAAAAACTATCGACCAACAAGTTCTTTTTGTCTTTGGTCAAGTACTCGCCCGCGTCCGGGTCCAACATGTGCATGCGCATGTCGATGGGAACGACCATGTCAATGGGGGCGGGCAGCTTGAAATGCAAACCAGGTTCCACAATGGTGGCTTGCGGCGCGCCGAAGCGCATGACCAACGCATGTTGATTTTGCCGTACTTGGAAAGCGGTGGTGGAAAGCAATAGCAATGCCACGACGGTAATCGGGATCCACACTCGTTTATTCATTTTCATTCTCCTGGCGTAGATCAGGTTGAGTTGTGCCAAATACAGGAGCGGCGACGTCGGACTTGCTTCCTGGCAATGGAATCGCCACGCGGCCAGGATCCAAAATCAAAACTAGGTTTTTGCCCTTTAACCATTTTTGCAAAGCATCAAATTGCAGACGCAAGCGATTGCCTTCGCGATTTTGCTGCAACGCTGCACGCAATTGATTGAACGCGTTGGCTTTGCCGCGCGCCGTTTGCAGCACGGCATTGGCATCTGCCATGGAAGCTTCTTCTAGGGTTGCAACCTTGGCGCGGGCGTCGGCTTCACGACGTACCCGGTATTCAATTCCTTGTTGCACGTAGCGTTGCTTGTCTTCCAAAGACGTTGCGACATCGCGGAAGGCAAAGTGCACGCTAGGGTTGGACGACGCGTGTACCTCGTCCAATTGAACGCCGACGATTTCCACACCGCTTTGCAGCTCATCCAGCTGTTTTTGCATTAGCCCGCGAACACGATTTTGCGCCACCTCGCGATCGCCGATGAGCATGGCTTCGGCGCTAAGCTGAAGCACAACCTCACGTAAAGCGGCTTCGGTGAAAGCGCGCACCACCAACTCAGGATCTTCCATTTGGAAGTGAAACTGCTCGGCGTCACTCACCGTGTAATGGGCGAAGTAGGTGCACTTCAGCAGGTTTTCATCCTGGGTTAAAACTTCGGTTGCAGCAGCCTGAGTTTTACGCAGTTGATTCGCTTCGGCGTCGGTTGGCAAACCTTTGGCCGGGCCGACGATGGACTGGGCGCGCAATTGATCGTGCTGCACGCTTTCGATGTTGGCGAACGGGAATGGCGCATGAACGACCAAACCCGGTTTTTCAATGGTGCGCACCAAGCGGCCAAAGCTCATCAGAAATCCGGTTTGGCCAACGTGTACCGACGTGAACGCGGTCGAGACGTAAAGCAACACAACTGCCAACACCCCGAAGATTTTCATCGGCCTGGATCCAAGGTCCAAGCCCAGCGGTAAAAACAGACGTCGCAATTTGCCGCCCCAGGAGCGGAGCAGTCCGAGCTTGTTGGCGTGGTAAGCCAACAGCGCAACCAAAATCAGGCCAGTCAGCTGCGAGAATGGAGTTGCTTCCATGCCGTCCATTGCTTGAATGGTGGTTTCTGGCGCCGTGCCGAGCCAGGAGTAAAAAGCATTGAGGCTGAAGCCGAACAGCAGTGAAAAGACTGCGATACTGCCAAGGTAAGCCCACAAAATGTGCTTGCCCAAGAATCCGCGCACCACGGCGATGGTTGCAATGTTCGTCGCCGGGCCAGCAAGCAGAAGTACCAACGCTGCGCCCGGGTCCAATCCCTTGGCAATCAACGCTGCCGCAACCGGCGTGCTTGCAGTTGCGCAAATATAAAGCGGCACGCCGATGAACAGCATGGCGACCATCGACATCCAACCCGTCGGCAGAGTGTTGCCAAAGAAGTCCTCGGGCACGGCGAGGGTGATCAGGCCGGCGACCATAAAACCGAGGATGAACCACGGCGTGAGGTCGGCCATTAAAGTGCCGAAGGCGTAGCGGGTTGATTTTGTCAGCGCGCCTACTGGGTCGAATTTTTCTTTTTCCGCTTCGGGCGTTTGTCCTATTGCTGCATTTTCGTCGTTGGCGGGTTCATGCGCACAACAAGGCTGGGCGTCACCATCACCATCGGCGTTTGTGGTGGCGTCAACAACAAGCTCATTGTGGTCATGGCTGTGATCGTCTTCCTCGTGACAAGCGGCAGCTTCAATTTTGGCAGTATCGGCTTCGTCGGGTTTATCGTCCCAACCTT
The DNA here is from genome assembly GCA_014382805.1 of Planctomycetota bacterium. Classification (GTDB taxonomy): domain Bacteria; phylum Planctomycetota; class UBA1135; order UBA1135; family UBA1135; genus JACNIZ01. The sequence continues at coordinate 6,026 of JACNIZ010000143.1, read as the reverse complement.
TGCGCACGATTTTGTTGACGATTGCGCCTGAGAAAAACGCAGTGACCAACGCCGACAGCGGCCGCACGAGGGTCATGATTGGATCCATCAACGCCCAAGTCACGCCGATGGAATCCACACCGGTTTCCGGCGTGCTGATCAGAAAAGAAGTGGTTGCGCCTTTGCTAGCGCCACTGCGTTTCAACGAGATTGCAGTCGGGATCACCGAACACGAACACAGCGGGATGGGCACGCCAAGCAGCGACGCCCAAAACACCGATTTCAAATTATCCTGACCCAAGTGGCGGTAAATCAACCGTTCTGGGATCAATACTTTCAACATGCCGGCAATGAAAAAGCCGACCAGCAGATAGGGACCAGATTGATAAAGAATCACCCAAATCGCCTTCGCCCAATCCATCAAGAATTCGGTCACGCGCCGGCCTCCTGGAAGAAGTACATCATGGTGATGCCAGCCAAAATCAAAATCGTTTTGATGGTGCGGTCTTCACGGCGGTGGAACACTTCGGGCAGCAGTTCACACAAGCAGACATATAAGAATGTGCCCGCCGCCAGAGCCGCTGCGATGCCGACACCGTGTTCACCGATGGATTGAAGCGTATAGCTGCCGACTAACATTCCTAATGGAGTGACGAATGCAAACAGCACCATCAACAACACAATTCTTTTGCGTGGCAATTCGGCCAGCAGAAAAACCGTCGCCAGGGAAAAAGCTTCGAAACCTTTATGCGCGCAGACGGCAAGAAAAAGTGCCGCGCCGATGGATTCACTATGTTCCGCCGCCGCCAAACTGATACCGGCAGTAAGCGCGTGTATGCACAATCCAGCCAATGCCGCGTATCCAACCGTTCGGTGGCGATTCAAGTCGTGGGAAGTGTTACCGCAATCGGTGTGACCATGGGAATCGTGCCCAGCAGTGCCGTGACTATGCTGAGGCACCAAATAGCTTTCAATCAGATAAACCGCGAGCACGCCGACCAGCACAAAAATCCACAGCGTAATGTCACCATGGGCATGCGTGTGGTCGCCATGCACCTCGACCTCGGCCGATAGCATCGCGATCGACGGCAGCAGGTGCAGAAATACCGCACCGAGGAAAATCCCGGTGGACAGGGCAAGCGCCGTATGCAAATTGCGGTCGCTCCACTTCACAAACAGTGGCAGCAGGCCGCCCGCAAGGGCAATCAACAAGATGGTTAAAAGTTCCATTTACGTGGCCTGGGCCAGCCATGTGGTCGCTCGCCCTATAGGTTACCGATCTGTAGCCTTTTCGCCCACGTCGCTTTGCGGTCCAATCAGTTGTTTCCAGGTCAAATCTTTCAGGTTCACGACGACGACACGGTGATGGTTGGTGTCGGCGATAAAAAGCTGGTCGCCCTGCACCGCCAAACCGCTCGGCTCCCACAGCCTCAGCTTGGCCGGATCGATCAAAGTGGTGGTGGTCCGAGTAGCCGGATCCAGCAGCTTGATCTTGCTGTTGTAAGTGTCGGCCACTACCAACTTAGTGCCCCAGGTGGCCACGCCTAGCGGGTGCTGCATGCGGACTTTTTCTATGCCGACGCCATCGACGTCGCCATAGTCAAAAAGGCCGGTTCCAATCAGGGTTTCAACGCGCGATTGCGTCAAATCCACTGCGCGAATGGCGCTGACTTCGGAATCGGCGAAGTAAAGTTTGCGGCCGATTTGTGCCAAACCGCTGGGTTGAGCCAATTGCGCGGAACTTGCCGGCCCATCGACGATGTTTTCGCGACCGCTGCCTGCCAAATGCTCGACCTTCCCGGTTTTAGAGTGGTAGGTCCACAGTTGGTGGCTGCCAGCCATCGCGATGTGGATGGAATCGCCGTCCACCTCGAGCGCCCACGGTGAATTCAATCGAGTCTTCCATCCCGCTCCCGCCGACGGAAACGGGCGCGCTTGTTCGCCGCTGCCCGCGACGGTTTCCATGACGCCAGTTTCAGGCTTTAAGCGCCTTAAAAGGTGGTTTTCGGTGTCGGCGATGTACAAAAATCCGTCGTGCCAAGCCATGCCCTGCGGGCTCTTCAGCGGCGGTTCGGCCCCTTTGAACTCTTTCAAAACCGCGCCCGACGCCAGCTCTACCTGCAAAATACGGTGGTTGGCCGAATCGGCGATGTACAGATGTTCGCCATGCGGGAACACCTTGCCGGGAAAAAGCAGCGGTCCGGCAGGCGCGACCTCTTTTTTCAGCTTCAGGGGGCCATCCGCAAGCAGGCCCGTCTCCTTGTGCTCTTCCAAAGTGGCCATAATCGCCCGCCGCAAAGTGTCGTAATTGCCTTCGCCAGAAACCTTTCCGACCACAATGCCGTCGGGCCCAATCAACACCAAAGTCGGCCAAGAATTTACCCCGTATGACCGCCAAATCTTGTGATTTTGATCCACCACCACCGGGTGCTGAATGTTGTAGCGCAGAATCGCCTGGCGGATGTTTTTGGCTTCGCCTTCCTGCGGGAACTTGTTGCTATGCACGCCGATGACTTGAAACGGCTGGTCGGCGAATTCGTCTTCCAACTTGGCCAAATCGGGCAGCACGTGCAGGCAGTTAATGCAGCAGTAGGTCCAGAAATCAAGTAGTACAACTTGTCCTTTCAGGTCCTTGGCGAAGGATTTCAGCGGCCGGTCGGTGTTCAACCATTCGTCGCTTTGTAGATCTGGCGCGGTCACGGGTTCTTGGGCGAGGCAGCTAGGCACCGAAATGCCGATTAGCAGGGTGATGACAGTAAGGATCAACTTGGCCATGGCAGGCCAGTTTATAGGCCAAACTTCACGCCCTATTCACGCACTTATAGATAGAGCCATAGAAACAGCAGCGGAATGGCGACGCCTGCGCCCGCAATCCACTTGCCGCGGCCGGAGAACCCTTTTTTGCCTTTGATCATGAACAAGCCGGAAATGGCCAGGAAAGCTAAAACCACCGCAAATGCATCTGCAACCCAGGTCCACCACTTTTTAGGGTGGTTCAAATGAAGGAAGTTGCTTTCGTAAATGACCGGCCGCGTCGCCGTCACCTCCTTTTCGACCTTGCCCGACGAAAGGTCCAAGGTATAGGTCGTATTCTCTGCAAAAATCTGCAGCGTGTTTGGATTCGGCCGGAAGGTGGATTTGTGCACGGTGGATTCGCCCAAGCGCGTCAACACCTCTTCGGCCGACACACCTTGGGCATTGCCGATGGTGTGCATGGTGCGCTCAATAGTGATATTCGGATTCCAATCCTGGACGTGGTTAACTGCAATGCCCGAAATGGCATAAACGATGGTTAGTCCAGCCGCCAGGTATCCGAAATCCCGATGCAGAATCCGAAGCCACTTGCGTACACGGTTTTTGGCCATGGATTTGCTCTAAACAGTCAGCGAACCAGGCCGAATTAGGCGTCGATTTTTGCGCCCAATCCTTTGAGCTGCCAGTTGATGACTGGCTCGGTGATCGACTCAGGATCAAATTCTTCCCCCGCTTCGGCGGCGTGTTTGGCTTCCATTTCGCGCAGCTGCTCGACCGAAATCACATTGCGCGTCCAAACACCCTCGGCGCGCACCACACTGCCTTTGGCAGACATGGGGAATACCATTTCGCCGTCATTGACCTTGAAGCGAACGGCTTTGCCGTCGGAACCGCCGATGTTGATCCAGCAGCCGCGTTTTTCGCAAACGCCGACTACGATGCCGGTGACTTCAACGGTCTGATCCAAGTAGATATGGCGATCGGCAAGCAGCGCGTCGACGGTGAGGGCTTCGGCACCAGTAAAGGTTGCGCCATAGCTTTTGAAATCGCCCGACGAATCGGGAGTGCCGCTATCAGCGACGACCTCAGTTTCGCCCGAGCCGCTTTCGTCGGTAGGGGTCTCTTCTCCGCCACAGGCGAATAGACTCAGGGCACAAGCTGCAGTGATTGTCAAAAACGGCTGAGCTTGCCATGGGGAGGAAGGCATCTTCATGAGTGAAATTATCTTTCCGCTACTTCCTTTTGGAAGAGACTTCCAATAACTCCGCTAAAGCCAAATACCAACATGAAATCCTCGGCGTCGTCGTCCAGGCCGACCTGCAGCGCGGTCTGCAATTCCAGTTGCGGCATGACTTGGTAGCCGCCGCCAAAGCCGCCGTACCAAGCGGTCACACTGTCCTGCGGCGAGTAGGCAGCACTGGCCTCGACGAAGGCACGAATTTTTTCATTCACCCGCCAAGAGGCAGCCACGATTGCACCATGTTCGGTATTCATCGAATCTGTGCCAGCTTCGCCTAATAGCGCCAATTCATAAGTCCCGATCAGCGAAAAAGAGCCCATAGATTGACCGATACTTGTGGCGAGCAAGGTGTCGGTTTCGCCGCGCACGCTAGACGAACCCGCGCTGCCCGACGGCAACCGCGCCTCCATTTCCACAATCGCGCCCACTACCGAATCTGCGGCGTCGGCAATTTTGACTTTGGTGCCCAAGACGACGTCGCCAGTGCCGCGGTTGCGGGTTTCACCACTGCGCGTGCTCACAAAGGGCTGCCAAGCGACGGCCATTTCTACACCAGGAACGACTCCCAAATTTAGCTTCACCTTACTTTTTGCAAATTCGCTGGGGTCAGTCTCTAGTACACCCTCCATTTCGATCTCGCCATGGCCCGCCGTACCGACGCCAACTGTGCGGCTGATGTACGGCGTATTCACAAATTCAGAACTGCTAACAGTACCCTCCATTGCGCAAGAATAGAAGCATATGGCACTGGCCATGCAGAGCAGGAAGGGACATTTGTTCATCGGTGAAATTGGGTTTCGCGGCGCAACCAATTGTTGCGTTGTTAGGGAACATTAAAACTGATCCTGAGTGATCAAACAATCACTTGTAATAGTTTTGTCATGAGCTAGTTCTATGGACCACCGCACGCAAACCTTCCCTCAAAAAATTCAATCATTCATGCGCTCGACTCACCAGTCACTGCTTCCTTCCCTTGCATGGGGTAGTGTGCTCAGCGGATCGGTTCTAGCACTGGCATTACTCCAAGGACCTTCAGCTCAAGCAGCTAATAAGTTCTCTGGTGACCCTGTCAAGCCTGGAACAGCCGACCAAAAACCTGCTGCACATGAGGTCTCCGTCGCCACTGGCGGAAGTCCCCATGCTCATTTGGCTTCCCAAACCAAAGACCTGACTCGTGTCTCGGCCCAAGATGCGGCCGCAAAAGGGTGCTCAAGCTGCCACGAAGGCATCGAAAGCATTCGCGAAGAAGGCAGTGCCATGTTGCTGTCCATTAAGGCATTCGGCGGCATTTATGGCGATCCAGAAGGCTGCGTGGTTTGCCACGGTGGTAACCCCACTGCAACCACAGCCGGTGAAGCCCACAAAGGCATTCCCGCCAACATGGCGCCAAATGGTCCCAAAACCTTTTACCGGGATCCAGGCAGTATTGATATTGCCAACAATACTTGCGGTCAATGTCACCCAGGTTATGCCTACCGTTTGCAGCGCGCTTTGATGAATACCGAGGCCGGCAAGATTCAAGGCAACTTGCACACGTGGGGCATCGAAGAGGTGCAAGACCACAACGTGCCTTGGGGCAACTACGACGTGCAAGATCCGGACGGCGCTGTGCCATCCATCGGCACGCCGGAGTACAAGGAATACATGGCCGCGATGATTGCCGCGCACCCGAAGCAGTTCCCAACCGAACTGCAAATGGTGCCACAACCTAGCGTCGCCGAAATCGAAGCTGATCCGAAGTTGGCCGGTTTCACCTACCAACGCCAGCAGTGCCAACGCTGTCACGTCGGCGCGCGTGGTCGCGAGAAGCGAGGCGACTATCGTGGTATGGGTTGCTCTTCTTGCCACATCCTTTATGGCAACGAAGGTTTGTACGAAGGTAATGACCCGACCATCGATAAGACCGAACCCGGTCACCTGCTGAAGCACACCATTCATGGCACCCGCGAAGCAGGCGGCGGCATTCCAGTCGAAACTTGTAACTCCTGCCACAACCGCGGAAAGCGTATTGGCGTGACTTACCAAGGCTTGATGGAATTCCCTTACGGTTCAC